>CAZQMY010000190.1:0-10686 GCA_964594405.1 uncultured Spirochaetaceae bacterium
CGCGGTGTTCAACTATATCGCCCCCTACGTAGTTTTCTTTGTACCGGCTGCCCTATCACCATTACCACACCATTCTCGGCGGCATGGGGGCCGGCCTCCAGCCGAGCGCCGCCATCGCGAGCGTCTTCGATTCCGTCATCTGCTCGTCCTGTCGCCGCCGGCGGATGGGCTGCGGAGCCCCGTGCGGGTCCGCGTGAAGGGGGATGCGCTCGAAGCCATGTGGTCCGTCAAGCCGTCACGCAGTCGATGCCCACGAAGAGCGCACGCAGCCACTTGAAGTCTGGGCCCTGGGTCGGGACCACGGGCATGACGATCAGCGCCCAGATGCTGCAGCGGTACAACCCCCAGCTGGGCAAAGGCATGTATGACAAGGATGCCCGCAGGATGCCCGTAGCACCCTCCAGATCGAGTGTCGGGTGCCCAGGGGCATGGGCGTCGCAGCCGTTCACATGGCCGCCTGCTGATCCGGCGCGAGCTCGGAAGGGGATCACGATGACCTGGAGAATCGCTCTCTGCGGCGCGGTCTTGCTGGGGCTCGGAAGCCTCGTTGGCTACGCGTCGGCACCGCACTGGATTCGCTCGATTGCCGCGCCACGCTCTGCCGCGCCGAGCTCTCCCTTCACGGCGAGCACGAGCGCTTCGAGGCCTCACGACAGCTGACGCGCGCGCTTCTCTGGGAGGGCCCCGGTCACGCGGAGCTGGAGGCACACGACGAGTCGTTGGTGATCCATCTCGCGTGCCCGGCACAGCGACGCGCGCAGTACGGCCGCCGCGCCGGTTCGGAGCGGTCGACCAACCCGCGCAGGGTGCGGCTTCCGCTATGGGCCGATGCGATCGGAGGCTTCGATACGCTCCAGACGGAGCGGCTGCGCGGGCCTCCCGGGCGTCTGTGCAAGGCTCGCGGACCTGCATCCCGGCGCGACCGCGTGTGCGATGTGCGGACCAGGGCCGAGCTGTCCGAATCGGTAGCGCCCATCTGGATCCGCGCGCGTCATGCGTGAGGAGCGAGAGATCACGCCCTCGCCCTCGCTCTGCTCCCAGCGAAGCACGATCTGCGCACCGGCGGCCGCGCAGGCGCCCCCGCCATCGACCAGACCCTCGATCTCGTGCTCGCCCCAGTCCACGACGAGATCCTGCCGGCGCCGCTCGCCCGGCGCGAGCTCCAGCCCTTCGATGGTCAGGGAGGGGAGTGTCATGGTTTCGAAGAAGAGCGGGCCGGCGGGGATCGCCTCGATCGAGAAGCGCCCCCGATCGTCGGTCGACAGGGTGAATGCGTGGCCGAGGGCGGCATCGCTCCGGACGGCCAGCGGCGGGCCGGATACCGGGTCGCCTCGGGTGTCGACCAGCACTCCCTCGAGACTCGCCACGGCGATGGAGGAGAGCCTGATGTCGCCGAGCTCGCGCCCGGGCGGCGCAACGCGCAGCGGTCCCCTCGACTCGTCGAACTGCGGACCGTCGCTGCGCACGAGCAGCCAGTAGTCGTCTGCGCTCGGGAGGTCCGCGATGGAGAATCGGCCCCCGACCAGAGTGACGACGCGTCGCAGCCCAGCGGTCCTGGAGGTCAGCTCGACCCGTCCCTGGATCGGAGTTCCAGACGCATCGACGGCTCTGCCGCCAAGCACGGATGCCTCGGTCAATCGCTCGAGCACGAAGTCTCGTCGTATGGTCTGCGGATCTCCGCCTGAGCGCACCTCGACGCTTGTCCGCGTCCGAACGAACCCGGTCGCCTCCACGTCCACAGCGAGCGGAGCACGGTTCACGGCCGCCCCGAGCGTGATGGCGTAGTGCCCGAGCGCGTCGGATCGGTCGGAGGCCCGTCCCGCGAGCAGGACCGTTGCGCCATGGACCGGCTGCCCCAACTCGTCCCGAATGGAGCCCTCGACTCGCAGGCCGGAGTCGGTTCCGACGAAGAGGTCGGCGTCGAAGACGCCGGTCGGCACGAGTCTCCTCGCTCTCGGGTAGCCCTCCGACTCCACCGTGCCCACCCAGTAGCTGCCCTCCACCAGCCCTTCGATCCGATAGCTGCCGTCTCTGGCGCTCACGTCGTACTGGAAGAGCTCGTCCTCTGGTCCCAGCGGCGCGGGGCTCGCGAGGCGTGCGTAGACCAATGTGTCCGCGAGGGGCTGCCCGAGAAGGTCACGGACCCGACCGGCGATCGTGCCGGCACTCGAGAGGACCAGCTCGGCGCGTGTCGTGGCAGCGCTCTCGATCCGGAAACGCTCGCTCGTGACGACGGGGGCTCGATCGGGTGCGGAGACGACGACGCGGCATCGTCCGGCTGGAAGAACAAAGATCGCGATGCCGTCCGGGCCGGTGCGATCGGATTTCCGCACCTCGCCTCCGCAGTCCACCCGCACCCTCACATCGGCGCGCGGCTCGTTCCGGGCGTCGGAGATGCGGACCTCGAGGCGGCCATACCGGGACGCCGCCTGCACGGCCGCCTGCGGGCGCGGATGCGCCATCGCGTCTGCTGCCTGAGCATCTGGCAGAGCCGGAGCTGGTGCCGAGTCGTCGGATGAGCGGTGCAGCAGGGCGCTCTGTTCCGGTGCGCGATCGGGGCTCGGCTGGATCGCCAGCAGCGTCAGCAGGGCGGGGAGCACGAGGGCGGCGATGGACCACCGCGTCCCGTGTCCCCGACCCCGCCGCTGGGCGTCGCTACTCCGCGAAGGGTACGCCACAGCCGCAGCAGCGATCGTTGGCTGCGTTCCCGTCGATGGCCACGCAGAACGCATCGTTGTCCGGGCAGGACGGACAAACGCTGTCGAAGGGGCTCCTGCACGCCTGGATCTGCACGGCCTTGCACGTTCCGTCGGCGAGGCCCTCGCCCCCACCGTCGCATGCGGCGAGCAGCCCGCCTCCGATGAGGAGGCTGAGGATGGCGAGCGATCGGACGACGATCGAGTTGAAGGTCCTGAATGTCACGGGTTGATCCTTTCGATGGGTGCGTGTCGTGCCTCGCCCTCACTGATCAGACGAATCGGACCACGCAGTCCTGGCCTCGGGACTTCGCGAACGACCAGCATGCCCACACGAGCAGGCATGGAAGTCGGTGCCTGCGAAGACGGACCAAGTTACAGGATGAGTTCGCGCCTGCTGTCCAGATCGGGTTCCTCACACACCGCGTTCATGCCATCCGAGGAAAGGCACGACTCTCCGGCGTGAATCGTGCGAGCAAGGAATCTGGACATCGAAGCCCATCGCCGCTCACGGCTGACGCATTTCGTGCTCAGACGAGATGGAGATGGCTCCGCGAGCATCGGGAGCGACCGGGTCCCGTGCCCTCGTCGCTCTCGGCTTGCCCGCCGCGATCGAGGCGACCTTCGCGGGGCGTGTCTTCGTTCATGAGGGTTGAGGGAGAGGGGGGAGGGACGACCACGGCTCGTCGCCTGAACGCCCGCCCGCGGTCCGCGATGGTGCGATCGACCGCGACGGCTAGACGAAGGCCACTCCGGCCGCGGTGGGCGTGAAGCCGACGACGACGAGGCCCATCAGGTTGCGGTCGGCCATGAAGATCTGTGTCGCACCTCCGCGCCCTCCGCCCGCCCATCCCCAATCGCGCGCCTGGGGTGAGGCGACGCCCTCGAGTCCGATCATGCTGCGGGCGACCCGGACCTGAGCGACGACGCGACCGGGGCCCCCGCTGATGATCGCGAGGCTGTCGAGCGTCGCGCCCTGGAGGCAGAACCAATTGCCCAGCCCCACGTGTGGAGAATGGGCACAGGGCGCTCGAACGAACTGGTAGAGCGTGTCCCCTTCCGCGAACGTCCGCTCGTAGATGGGCTTGGCGAGGTCGAACCCGGAATGGATGTGCATCGCCTGGTCGCTGGATATCAAGTGCGCGCTGATGAATCCGTCGACGATCTCGAGGTTCTGCTCTTCGATGGCTCGTGCTCCTGCGGATCACTCGCTCGATCGTGGTGGATGGCTCTACCCGATCGTGTGCGACGCCTCCCCCACACACACGACTCCGGCCCCTCAGGCGATCGAGTCACGCGCACCGTAGCAGCGCCCGCAATCGTTCTCGGAAAACGTCCGGTGACGGAATGGTCAAGTCTCGCTGTGCAATGCGTTGAATGCCTTCGACAGTGCACGCGTGCGGAGATCGCGTGCCCGACGCGCGCAGGAGCGTGGCATCCGCCTCGGGGCGCGCCCGGCCTCCACAGTTCTCGAACGCCTTCGTCCTCTCGATGGAAGCCAGCTCCGAGAGGCCGGGCGCCTCTGCACGGCGGGGCTCTGTGACGATCGGATGTCGGTGCCGATCCCCGCCCTGCGATGGGATGGGGCGTATCGAGCCATCGCGTGCGCGCCGCGGCCACACCCCGCGTCATTGCGTCGCACGACTCGTGGGGCTGGCCTCTGGCGGGCGACGGGCCTGGCCGTGGACTGCCCGAAACCGGTTCTCGCTGTGCGGCCATCCTTCGGCTGCAGGGCCCGGGCTCTGCTAGCCTCCGTTCGAGAGAGGTCGAAGAGAGCATGGGACCTGGCAAGTTCTTCTCCGAGGGGATGTGGATCATCCCCATCTTCATGATGATCGTCTGCGCGCTGATCTTCCGCTTCGTGTTCTGGGGCGGTCGGGGGCCAGGCCCCTGGTCACGCGGTACCGACGCGCAGGCGGGCCACGACTCCGCTTCGGAGACGCCCATGCAGATCCTCCAGAAGCGCTTCGCCCGGGGCGAGATCGATGGCGAAGAGTTCGAGAAGATGAAGAGGCAGCTCGAGGAGTCCTGAGCTCCGCGCCGTGCAAGCGGCTCGCGATGGACAAGCCGGGGCCCAGTCGACGTCTGCCTACGATCGAGCTCCGCGACTCGTCCCCCATCGCCGCTTCGTCTCCGCCCATCCCGGACGCGGCTTCTGCCAATGCTTTGGAGAAGGCCCGTATTGCAGTCAGTATGGAGGATTGGCTCAAGCCTGGAAGCGCGACCTCCGACCCATCCTCTCGTCGACGTTTTGACGAGAGCCCCGATGGCTCCAGGATGGAGGTCTCCGTTGCGCACATCGAATCCCTCTCTCGTGGTCGCGCTTCTCGGCGCGCTGCTCCTGGCCGCATCGCCCTCGGCCGCAACACGCCTGGTGGACCAGGATCGCCTGGTCGTGGCCCACACCTTCATCAACGTGGCCGAAGTCTGGCAGGACGATCACACCGCCGGGCGCGAGTCGGCGCGACCTGGGGACTGGGTCGAGGCCGCCGTCTCCGGTGAGCAGCTCGGCGATCTCGCTCGGGCCAACGCGCTCTCGGTCCATGAATCCCAGCTGGCCTCGAACCTCCCTGGGCGCGTGCTGCACTTCGAGGGTGGAGGCAGCGCCGGCGTGAGCTTCGACGTCTTCGACCCCGGCTACCCGTCGATCGCCATGGGCTCGGCCGACAGTGCGGCGGAGATCTTCTTCGACGTCGAGCGCATGGTGCCCTTCGTGCTGAGCGTCTCGCTGCTCGCAGACGTCGTCGAGCTGCGCACGATGAGCGGAGGCGAGACCAGCGTCGGCGAAGCCAATGCGCAGTTCTCGCTCGTGGGCGCGAATCGAGGGATGGTCGCCGAGCTCTCGATTCTCGACCTGCTGGACGACGACGTGTCGATGAGGGACGAGACCGATCTCATCGGGATGCTGATGCCCGATACGTACTGGTTCCAGATCAGCGCCTCGGTCTTCGGCGAAGGCACGGGCAATGGCGGCGGCGACGTGGTCGCCGGGTACGGATTCGACCTCAGGATCGTTCCGGAGCCCGGAGCGGCGATCCTGCTCCTGCTGGGCCTGGTCGGCACCGCGCTACACGCACGACATCACGGCCGGCGCGGCTAGAGAGCCCCGCCGCGCGATGCCCAGGCCGATCAGCCCGGGCCCCAGCGCCGTCGCAAGCTCGAGCGCGACCTCGAAGAGGCCCGGGCCGATGACCTTTGGGATGGCGCCCCGAGGAGCGCGTTGGGCGAGTCGATGCCCGCCGCCCTGCTCAGCAGCCCGCGGCGCCTCGCTCTGCCCGATAGGCCTCGCCACCGAGGTTCACGCGCCCGTCGTTCTGCAGATACGCGGGATAGGCGCCGCGCTGGCCCGCGTCGGTCACGTAGCGGACTTCGATGCCGCCGTGGGCCGCGCGCTCGACCCACCAGCGGCCGGTGATCGCACTCTGTGAGGCGCCGCCGGCCTGCCCGGGGACCGACCAGCTGCCCTCGCGTCGATAGTCGAATCGGCCGTCCGAGCAGAGTCGGATCACGGTGAGCGTGCTGTTGGAGCTGATCACCGAGCCCGAGTAGGCCGTGAGGCGGGCGCCTCTGAGCCCCTCGCGCCACTGCTCGAGGATGGAGTCCCCGGCCAGCGCGGACGAGGCGAGGGAGGTGGCGAGCAGGCAGGCAGTGATGATCGAGGCTGGTCCAGGGATTCGTCCCGCGAGCGGTCCACCTGTGCGCATTTCTCTTCTCCTTGGCTCCGTGGGAGGTGTGGGCGTGTGAGATGTGAGAGGAAGCCAGATTCCCGGGCACCCGTCTGTGAACGGGTTCACAGTCGCACGCCGACAGATTCGCACGGTCGAGGAGGAGGACGCCCCCGATTCCTCGTGCCGGCTCTGGCCTGTCTCGCGGGTCGCCCAAGATCCGTGCACCGTCGCCAAGCACGGGTGCAGGGGGTGGAGGCCCCTGCGCCGAAGTGGTCCCGGTTCCGGCTCGAGTGGGCTGCTCGTGACCCGAATCCGGGCCGGGCCGCTGCCCGCGCGATCTTGCTCGAACCGGCACGAACCTTGCTCCACCTCGGGAGAAAGTTGGAGCGATCCCGATGACGACGCAGCTGATCGCCAGCAGTGACGATGCTGGCTTGCCTTCCCCCCACGCCCTGCCTTCTGGCAGCGGTCTCTTCGGCGGCTACCAGCCCCTGCCGCGAACCTACGACGAGTCTTTCGACGTGGAGGGACGCCCCCATCCGGGTCTAGCGGAGGTGGTCGGCTCGTTCGCGGAGATGAACCGCAAGGAGTTCCGACGGCTGCAGAAGCTGGCGAGCAACAGCTTCCTGCGCGGCGGCGTCACGTTCTCGGTCTACGCGACCGGCAATGGCGATCCGGATCGCATCTTCCCCTTCGACGTGATTCCGCGTGTCGTGGTCCGCTCCGAGTGGGATCGGGTCGAGCGCGGCCTGATCCAGAGGATTGCCGCGCTCAATGCCTTTCTCGGCGACGTCTATGGCGAGCAGCGCATCCTCTCGGAGGGGCTGGTCCCCCGCTACATGGTCGAGTCGTCCAAGTCGTTCAGGCCCGAGCTGAAGGGGATCCAGCCACCGAAGGGCGTGTACATCCACATCGCCGGCATCGATCTGGTCCGGGGCTCGGATGGCCGCTTCCTGGTCCTCGAGGACAACGTGCGTACGCCTTCGGGTGTGTCCTATGTGCTGGAGAATCGGCTCGTCATGCGGCGCGTGATGCCACAGCTGGCGGGCAGTCGGGTGGCGCCGGTGGAGGACTATCCGATGCGCCTGCGCGAGGCGATGGCCGCCGTCGCCCCGATCGGCGGGGAGCAGTCCCACTCAGTGGTGCTCACGCCGGGTCCCCTCAACTCCGCATACTTCGAGCACAGCTTCCTCGCGCGCCGCATGGGCTGCGAGCTGGTGCGGGGCAGCGACCTCTTCGTCGAGCGCGACCGGGTCTACGCCCGGACGACGCGGGGCCCCAGTCGCGTCGATGTCATCTACCGACGCATCGACGACGGATTCCTGGACCCCGACGGCTTCGGCAGCGACTCGGTGATCGGCGTTCCCGGGCTGCTTCGGGCCTACGCGGCCGGCAACGTGGCTCTGGTCAACGCGGTCGGCAACGGCGTGGCCGACGACAAGGCCATCTATCCCTACGTCCCGGAGATGATCCGCTTCTATCTCGACGAGGAACCGATCCTCGACCAGGTGCCGACCTATATCTGCGAGCGGGACGACGATCGAAGCTACGTCCTCGATCATCTCGACGAGCTGGTGGTCAAGGCCGTGGGTGAAGCGGGTGGCTACGGAATGCTCGTCGGGCCACGCGCCAGTCGCCAGCAGATCGAGACCTTCCGCGATCTCGTTCGCGACGATCCGCGCAACTACATTGCCCAGCCCCTGGTGGAGCTCTCGACGGTTCCCACCTGGACCAGGGACGGCATCGCTCCACGCCGCGTCGACCTGCGCCCCTATGTCGTCACCGGAGACGAGAGCTGGGTGCTGCCCGGTGGGCTGACGCGCGTGGCGCTGGTGGAGGGATCCTATGTGGTGAACTCCAGCCAGGGCGGCGGATCGAAGGACACCTGGGTACTGGAGGATCGACCATGATCTCGCGCGTAGCCGACGGCTGCTTCTGGATGACGCGCTACCTGGAGCGAGTGGACACGCAGGCGCGGCTGCTCGACGTGCATCACGCCCTCCACATCGACGCTGCGCTGCGGGTGAATGATCGCTGGCGGGTGATCATCGCCGTCACGGGACAGGAGATGGACTTCGTCTCCCGCGTGGGCGCAGCGGCCGTGGACGATGGCGAGGCGGTGCAGCACTACCTGACCTGGGACGAAGAGAACCCCGCCTCGCTCTACAACGCCCTACGCGGTGCCCGCGAGAACGCGAGGACCGTGCGCGAGATCATGAGCCTCGAAGCGTGGGAGGCCATCAACGACCTCTGGCTCTGGATGCGCGGGCGCGAGAGCGCTCGGCTCTACGGCCGGAACCGCTCGGCCTTCTACGAGCGGCTCATGACGGCGACCCAGCTCTTCCACGGCGCGTCCTTCGCCACGATGTTGCACGACGATCCGTTCACGTTCATGAAGCTGGGGCGCGCCGTCGAGCGGGCGGGCCTGACTGCGCGCATCCTGGACGAGCACGGCGACTACGGCGCCTCCACCGAAGGCGCGGCGGCGGCCGCCGCGGGCTGCCTCGCCGTGCTGCGCTGCTGCTGCGCCTACGATCCCTTCTTCAGGAGCGGCTCGCCGGTGCTGGACGCGCTCACCGTGACCCGCTTCCTCCTCTTCGATCGCACGCTTCCCAGATCGGTGCTCTACAACCTCGACGAAGCCAGGCGCCTGCTCTTCGCGCTGCGCATCGGCGATCCGCCCGGCTTGCCCCGGCGCTCGCGCAGCGCGCTCGAGCGCCTGCGCGGCGAGCTGCTGCAGATGGACCTCGCCGACGTGGAGCGGCGGGGCCTGCACGAGACCTTCGACTTCGTGGTGCGCTCGACCGACGCACTCTGTGACGCGATCCACGACGACTATCTCGATCCGCCGGATGCCTGGATGCGCCACTGTGTCCGCGCCCTCGAGCTGATCGAGGCCTCGAGGACGCCGCTGGAGGCAGAGCGGGCCGCCTGAGCCGGGCCGTCACCCGACCCCGCGCGGCGGGGTCGTGCCGGTCGGGGCGCCGCGGGCGCGCCGCGCTAGTGGATGCAGTGCTGCGGCCCTTCGAGCGTCAGCTTCTGATAGAAGCGCCGCCCCTGGTCCAGCTCCTTCAGCCACGCCAGCAGCTCCTGGTCGAAGGCCGCGTTGCGCGTCTCGTGGACCACGCCGTCGAACTCGGCGCGGAAGGCCAGGCGCAGGCGGGACCGATTCGCGTTCTCGATGTGCGCCAGCAGGTAGTCCGGCGTGTAGAGCCCATCGCCCAAGCCGCGGCGGGCGGTGTCGCCGGCCAGAACGCCGCGGACCTCGCCCTGGGTCAAGCGCACGTAGGGCAGCATCTCACGCAGCCGCACGGCCTCGGGGACCAGGAAGTGGTTCCAGCGCTCCTGGTCTGCGCGCAGGTTGGCGAACATCGCCTGGCTGAATCGATGCTTGAGGCCGAGGTAGGGCGTGAATCCGTTGATGAAGCCGACGAGCACGATCGTGAGTGTCGTTGCCCGGACCAGCCGAGCCCTGCCGAAGAGCGGACCCGAGTCCGGACGCTCGAAGAGGGCCTGCCAGCGCAGGCCGGTGCCCGAGCCGTTGCTCGCGCCGAGGAGCACGTGAGCGAGGCCGAAGGCGCCGAGCACGATCGCGATCTCGAAGGTCCAGTATCGAAGCCACTGCGCGCTCACGCGGCCGTAGATCAGCAGCGACGCGCCGGTGGCCAGGACGATCAGCCCCACGAGCCAGATCCAGCGCCGCCGCAGTCCGTCTCGCAGCCAATCGCCCGCCTTCGGCTCCAGGAAGGCGATGCTGTGCACCATGACGAAGAGCGTGAAGGTGGTGGCGCCCCGATGGCCGATGTAGGCCATGACCAGGAGGGTCGCGACGAGCCCCAGCCGTGGGACGAGGATCAGCAGCACGGGGATCGAGATCTCGCCCAGGATGGCGAAGTAGGGCATCGCGGGCGCGAGCATCGCGAGCGCCGGCACGCGCCGCTCGACCGCGTAGAAGTGCCCGTTGGCGCACGAGACCGATGGGTCGAAGAAGTCGGCGTTGAGCTTGTGGAAGATCGCGAAGGTCATCAGCACGATCAGGGAGGTACGGAAGAGTGAGAGGAAGGCGTCGTCGATCACCGCTGCATCGGGCCCGCTCTCTGCGGGATGCGTCCGAGCGAGGGCGAGCGCCAGCCCCAGGCCCACGGCAGGGAGCAGGGCGAGGGGGACGTACTCTTCGGCCAGCTGATAGAAGTACGCGTCGAAGATCACGTGATGCAGGAACGCGAACATCGCGGCCGACGCGAAGGCGAGCAGAGTCGGCCGCGGACCGAGCAAGGCCAGGAGGACGCCCGCAGCGCCGTAGCACCAGAGGCTCGCGGGGA
>CAZQMY010000191.1:0-10658 GCA_964594405.1 uncultured Spirochaetaceae bacterium
CGACTGAAGCAATCCCTACAACACCTACCGGATCAAGGGACTGCCGCCCGGCCCCATCGCCAGTCCGGGCGTCGAGTCGCTGCGCGCGGTGGTGCGGCCCGACGAGACCGACTACCTCTACTTCGTTTCGATGAACGATGGGACCCACTACTTCTCGGCCACGTACCGCGAGCACGTCAACGCCGTCAACCGCTATCAGAAGCGCAGGAGGAAGTGATGAGCGAAGCGACCCCCGACGACTTCTACCGAAGGCGCGTGCCCGCGCAGTTCAACCGCACCTTCGAGGCACAGCAGGCCGCCGCCGAGAGCGACGCAGAGGCCGCGCGGATCCTCGAGGGCATGAAGACCGTGAAGGGCACCATCGACATCGTGGTGCAAGGCGACGAGGGCGAGCAACGCTATCACCTCAATGTGTCGGAAGGGCTGATGAGTGCAGACGACGAGGCCTCCCAGGCGCCCTTCATGACCCTGCTCCACGACCTCGACTCCTTCGCCGTCCTCGAACGTGAATCCGGCGACTCGATCCTCGGCTTCCTGGGCGCCCTGGCAGGCATGCAGGACGAGATGAAGCTCACGAGCCAGCGGATCCAGAACCTCGGCGGACTCGACGGCTCGATGCTCTTCGCGCTCACGGGCGATGGCGGATTCGAGATGCGCGCGCACTTCGGACAGAGTCCCGTCCCCGACGAGCCGAGCTGCACCATCCGCATCGACGGCGCGGTCTACCAGGAGCTGCGCAGCGGCGAGCTCCCGCCCCAGGACGCCTTCCTCAGCGGCAAGATCCAGGTCGAAGGCGACATGCAGATGGGCATGCAGCTCGCCCTGGCCGCCATGTCGCCCGACTGAATCGCGTCCCCCTCCATTCCTCCCCCTGCGACAGGAGCCCAGATGTCCTCCATCGAAGAGCGCCGCAACGGCAAGACCATCCGCGGCGAGGTCAAGCACGGATTCGACGCCGTCGTGGACGAGTTCCTCGCCAACTTCGAGTCGCGAGACGAGTCGGGCGCCTCGCTCTGCATCAGCGTCGAAGGCGAGACCGTCGTCGATCTCTGGGGCGGCGTGACGCACGAGGGCAGCGAGCAGGAATGGCAGCGTGACACGCTCTCCATCGTGTTCTCCAACACCAAGGGCGCGACCGCGCTCTGCGCCCACATGCTCGCCGACCGGGGGGAGCTCGACCTGCACGCGCCGGTGGCCGAGTACTGGCCCGAGTTCGCATGCAAGGGCAAGGAGAAGGCCACGGTCGTCACGATGCTGAACCACAGCGTCGGACTCCCGGCCCTGCGCGACCCCGTCAAGCCCGGCGGCTTCTACGACTGGGACTACATGTGCGACCGGCTCGCCGCCGAGGAGCCCTTCTGGGAGCCGGGCACGCGCAACGGCTATCACATGGTCACCTTCGGCTGGACGGTGGGGGAGCTGGTGCGGCGCGTCTCGGGGCGGAGCCTCGGCCGGTTCTTCAAGGAAGAGGTCGCCGACCCGCTCGGTCTCGAGTTCTACATCGGCCTGCCCGACGAGGCGCGCGACCGGGTGGCGCCCATGATTCCCTGGACGCCCGCGCCGGGCGACGTGCCGACGGCCTTCACCCAGGCGCTGCTCAGCGACCCGAAGTCGATCCAGTTCCTCTCGCTGCTCAACAGCGGCGGCTATCTCCCCGACGCCGCCGAGGCCTACCGCGCCGAGATCGGCGGTGCCGGCGGCATCTCGAACGCACGCGGCCTCTGCGGCCTGTACGAGCCGCTCGCGCTGGGCGGAGAGGCGCGTGGCGTGAGGCTGCTCTCGAAGAACCACATCGATCGCATGAGCGCCGTGTCGATGGCGACCCAGCTGGATGCCACACTCCTCATCCCCTCGCGCTTCGGGATGGGGTTCATGCGCACCATGGACAATCGGCACCGACCCACCGGCGATCAGGAGTCGTTGATCATGGGGCGCCGCGCCTTCGGTCACGCGGGCGCGGGCGGCAGCCTGGGCTTCGCGGACACGGACTGTGGTCTCGCCTTCGGCTATTCGATGACGCGCATGGGGGCGGGCATCCTGATGAACCCGCGCGGCCAGCGCCTGGTGGACGCGACCTATCGCTGCCTCGGCTATCGCACGGACGAGCCGGGAGGTTGGGTGATCTAGCGGGCAGTGCGCGCGCCGGCCGAGTGTCGGGCCGAGCGTGGACCGATCCATGGCAGGCCCCCTGCGGGCTGGATAGCATGGCGCGATGCCCGCGCCCCTCTACCGACTCTACGGCCACATCGGATCGCCCTACTCCATGAAGATGCGAGCCCTGCTCCGCTACCGGCGCATTCCGCACGTGGTCATGGGCCGGGCATCGGAGTGGCAAACCGCCTTTGCCCATGTCCGCGTGCCCGTGATGCCCGTCCTCGAGTCCCCCGATGGACGCTTCCAGAACGACTCCACGCCGCTCATCCTCGACCTCGAGGAGCGCCACTCCGATCGCTCGGTCATCCCGGAACGCGAGGGAGACGCCTTCCTCGCCAGCCTCATCGAGGATCTCGCGGACGAGTGGCTCAGCAAGTCGATGTACGCCTACCGCTGGGCATTTCCCGAGCACACGGCCTGGACGGGCAGGCTGATCGCCTTCGATCAGCGATTCGGCGGGGGCCGCGCGCGGCTCGAGGCGATCGGTCACGAGTTCGAGACGCGCCAGGTCGGTCGTAACGCGCTGGTGGGCTGCACCGAGGCCAACATGCCGATGCTGATGAAGATCGCCGAGACGGTGCTGGACGCCCTCGAGCAGGCCGTGACCGAGCTGCCCTTCCTCTTCGGCACCCGCCCCTCCAACGCCGACTTCGCGCTCTTCGGCCAGCTCTGCCAGTTCACTCTCGATCTCGCGGCCATCGAGCCCTGTCAGGCCAGGGCCCCGTATACCATGCGCTGGTGCCATCACGTCCACGACCTCTCGGGACACGAAGGCGAGTGGCGCAAGGGCGATCAGCCCGCGAGCGCGGCGCTCGAGCCGCTGCTCGCCCTCGCCGGCGAGGCCTACCTCCCCTTCCTCCTGGCCAACCTCGAAGCGCTCGAGTCCGGCGCCGAATCGGTCCGCATCGAGGCACACGGGCTGTCCTACGAGGGCGCACCCTTCAAGTACCAGAAGCGCTGCCTGATCGAGCTGCGGCGCCGCTACGCCGACCTCTCCGGCCCCGGCCGTGCGGCCGTCGACCCCGTGCTGGAGGCGACGGGCTGCCTCGAGCCGCTTCGGGGCTGAGCGCCGGGCGGGGCCCGCCATCAGCCCAGGAGGTCTTCAGCGGGCTGATCGCCATCGTCGACGGTGATCTGCTCGATCCTCCCCTCGTGCAGCTGCAGGATCTGCCCGTGCGCGTGCATCGGCAGCTCGCGCATACGATCCACCTCCAGCCCGAGCCAGGCGCCGCGAAAGACCCGGCTCAGGCCGCCGTGGGCCACGACGATATGCGTCACCGCACCTTCCGGAGTTGCCCTTTCCCGCTCGCGATGCCGATCGATCCACGCCTTCGCGCGATCGAGCATCTCGAGGCGCGACTCCCCGCCCGGCGGCCGCACGGTCCAGCCCTTGAGCGAGTGGGGATCGACGCCGAGCCGCTCGGCGAGCTGCGGCCAGGTATGACCGCTCCACTCGCCCATGTGAAGCTCCACCAGCAGCTCGTCGACACGCACGGCGTTGGCGTCGAGGCCGAGCACGTCCGCGAGCAGGGCGGCGGTCTGACGGGCCCGACCGAGGGGACTGCTGTGGACGACCACCCGAGTCGAGCCGTCGAGGCGCGCAGCGAGGACTTCGCCGTAGCGGATGGCGAGCTCGACACCGCGCCGGGTCAGCGGTGAGTCCTGCTGCCCCTGCAATCTGCCCATCCGATTCCACACGGTCTCGCCATGGCGCACGTAGAAGAGGGAGGACGAAGGCATCGAGCAATGATGATTCAGGGTGTGGGCGCGCATCAACGGGCGGGCGTCTTTGCGCTCTCGTAGCCGGGCAGCGCCGCCGCGAACTCCTCGGGCCGCTCCGGCGTGCAGACGATCGGTCGGCCGGTGCGGCGCTGGATCACCACCCATCCGTCCAGACGTGAGGCCGCGATCTCGATCAGGCCGACGTGGCGGCTGTAGAGCCAGCCGAAGGCGCCAAAGAGCCCGCCGACGCCGATGCGGGGCGTGTAGCCATAGATCTTCCTGAACTCGGCAACGCTCATCACGCGGGTCCGCGTGATCTCGTCCAGCGGAATCCGACGCCGTCGGGTCGGCCAGATGATGCCCAGCTCGCCATCACCGACCTCGAAGCGCGTGGGCCGGGACCAGAGCCAGACCCCCAGCCAGAGGAGGGCCAGCAAGGCGGCCACCGGCAGCAGGATGCTCGCCGCGCGAGGCTCGGCGAGGAGCGCGATGGCCACGAAGCCCGCCGGCAGCGAGAGCACGAAGAGCGTGAGCGCCCGGATCACCGGGCTCATCGGGGCGAGCGGGTACGACGCCTTCATGTCTCCGAGGGTAACAATCGGCGCCGACCGGGCCCGCTGGCGCCGGGCACCGGAGGTGTCCTAGAACTCGGCCCATGCCCAGACCCGTTCTCCTCTTCGCCCACGGTGCCGGCGCAGGCACCGGCCACCCCTGGATGCAGGCCTGGATCGAGCGCCTCTCGGCGCTCGGCCACCTGCACGCCTTCGACTATCCCTACATGGCAGCTGGCCGCAAGTCGCCCGACCGCCTGCCCCGGCTGATCGAGGCCCATCGCGAAGCCCTCACCGAGGCGCGCGGACGCCGGCGGGGCCGCACGTTCCTGCTGGGCAAGAGCATGGGCTCGCGGGTGGGCTGCCACCTCGCCCTCGAGGCGCCGGTGGATGGCCTGGTCTGCTTCGGCTATCCCCTCAAGGGCGCCGGCAAGAGCGGGAAGCTCCGAGACCAGGTGCTGCTGGCGCTCGAGACCCCGATCCTCTTCATCCAGGGCACGCGCGACAACCTCTGCCCCCTCGAGCGACTCGAGGACGTTCGCAAGAAGATGCGCGCGCCGAGCCGACTCTTCGTGGTGGAGGACGGCGACCACTCGCTCCGAGTGGCCAAGCGCGCGCTGAAGGCCCACTCGGAGACGCAGGACGACGTCGATGGGCGTATCCTTGGGGCCGTGCGGGCGTTTCTTGAAGAGGAGGATGGTCGATGACCGAAGAACGCGAATCCGGCGACACCCTGATGCTCGTCCTCTGCTACTTCGGGCCCCTGGCGCTGATTCCGTATCTGACGAGAGAGGACGAGGCCTTCATCAGATGGCACGCCAAGCAGGGACTCACGCTGACCGCGGCGTGGATCGGTCTGTACATCGTGCTCGGCCTGCTGACGGCGATTCCAGGGCTGGGACTGATCTTTCGCGTGCTGCCACCCTTCGTGGGCCTCGCCGTCGTCGCCCTGGCGATCGTGGGCATCATCAAGGCGCTCGCGGGCGAGCGCTGGCCCATCCCGATCATCTCCGAGTGGGCGGAGAAGTGGTAGTGGCCCCGATCAGCTGCCCGCTCGACCTCGAACGGGCCGCGGTGAATCAGTCCTCGAGGCTGGCCTCGAGCAGGGGCAGCGCGCGCGCCGCGCCCATCGTCCCGATCAGGGTCGTGAGCTTGGGGCCCTGATCGCGGTCGATGAGCAGATCGTAGGCCAGCGGGCAGAAGGTCTGGGGGGTGAGCGCCGTGCCCTCGCACATGCTCTTCACCACCGGGATCAGCTCTGCCTCGGTGATATCGGGGGCGCCGCGAAGCGCGCCCACGATGCGACCGAGCACCGTCCGCTGATCGGGGTCGAGGGGCCGCACCACCGCTTCCTTGCGGATGCGATAGCGGAAATCATCGGGGGCGTACTGCAGGGTCCAGTTCCAGCAGCAGCGGGCGCGCTGACGTAGCAGCCGCTCCTCCTCGGCGCCGGCGATCTCGCCTGCAGCCCGATAGTGCTCGACGGTGCGCTCGACGTCGCCGTCGAATGCCTGCATCACCACCGAGACGCCGCGGAAGGGCGGCACCCGCGGCACGGCGCTGCCGGGCTCGATGCGCGCGCCGTCGAGGCTCGAGAGCTCGAAGGTTCTACGCACGATCTGGCGCTTCTTGTCCTTCTTGCTGCCGTCCTCGGCCTCGTGGGCCTGCTTTCGGGCGCGGTCGTAGTCCTCGTAGAGCTTGATCACGTCGAGATCGAAGGAGATCTGGAACTCGCTGTTGGGACGTGAGCTGGCGAAGATCCAGCGCAGCATCTCGGGCTCGTAGACCTCGAGACAGTCCGCCACCGTCACCACCCCGCCCGCGGAGCTCGAGATCTTGCCGCCCGCCCCCTTGATGCGCACGAAGTCGTAGGCGACGTACTGCGGCGCCCTGCCGCCGTAGACTTCCGCGACGATCTCCTTCGCCGTGTCGTAGCTGCCACCGGCGGTGCTGTGGTCCTTGCCGCCGGGCTCGAAGGCGACGCCCTCCTCCGCCCAGCGCATGGGCCAGTCGACGCGCCAGGGCAGCTTGACGTTGCCCCCTTCCCGCAGATCCACGCTGGCCTCGTTTCCGCAGCGGCGGCAGCTGTACTCGACGATGTACTCGCCGGGCCAACGGAAGTCCAGCTCATCGCGAGCGCATGCGTCGCAGAAGCCGGCGAGCGGAAGCCATTCGTCGGGCAGCGGCTCCTTGCGGTGCTGATTCAGGATGCGCGCGATCACGTCCCTGTGCTCGAGGGCCTTGCGGATGCCCACCGCGTAGTCGCCCCGCCGATAGCGCCCCGACTGCCGGATGAACTCTGGCCCGATGGCCAGGGGATCGATGCTCTCCTCGAAGAGGGCAATGAAGTGCGAGGCGTAGCTGTCGTGCTTGCCGTACGGATCCGGCACGTCCGCGACGCTTCGGCGGAGGTTCTCCTCGAGCATCGCCTTCTCGGGGACGTCGGCGGGCACCTTCCGGAAGACGTCGAAGTCGTCCCAGGAGTAGATGAAGCGGACTTCGACGCCCTGATCCCGAAGCGCCCGGGCGACCAGGTCGACGGTGATCACCTCGCGGAAGTTGCCCACGTGCACGATGCCGCTGGGCGTGATGCCCGCCGCCACCGTCAGCCGGACGACGCCCGGATGGGCCTCCATCGTGCGCTGTGCCGCGATATCGGCCCAGTGCGAAAAGTAGGGATCGTGCCTGCGTCTGCCTTCACTCATCGCACGCGAATGTCACCCGAATCCCCCCGCCACCGCAACCGGCCAGCGCCCTTATTCCCAACCGGCCGATCACCGCCACGAGCCGCCCCGGCCCCTGCCGCGCAGCCGGCACAACGGGCCTGCACAGCCCCCGAGCGAGCCTCACCCATGGATCCGCTTCTCCCGCCCTGCCCACTCCTTCTCCCGAAGCTTGTACTTCTGGATCTTCCCCGTCGCCGTCTTCGGCAGCTCGCCGAACGCCACGGCCTTCGGACACTTGAAGTGGCTGAGCCGATCGCGGCTGAACTCGATGATCCCCTGCTCCGTCGGGGCGCGGCCCGGCTTCGGCGTGACGAAGGCCTTGGGCACCTCACCCCACTTCTCGTCCGGAACCCCGATCACCGCCACCTCCTGGACCTCGGGATGCTGGTAGAGGACGTTCTCCACCTCGATGGTCGAGATGTTCTCGGCGCCAGAGATGATGATGTCCTTGCTGCGATCCCTCAGCTCGATGTAGCCGTCCGCGTGCATCACGCCCACATCGCCCGAGTGGAACCAGCCGCCGCGAAAGGCGATGGCCGTGGCCTCGGGATCCTCGAAGTAGCCCGCCATCACGTTGTTGCCGCGCATCACCACCTCGCCCATGGTGCTTCCGTCGGCGGGTACGTCCTTCATCCCGTCGTCCACGACGCGAAGGTGCACGGAGTGGACGAAAGGCACGCCCTGGCGCGCCAGCTCGCGGGCACGACCCTCGGCATCCAGCACCTCCCACTCGTCCTGCATCTGGCAGAAGACGTGGGGCCCGTAGGTCTCCGTGAGCCCGTAGAAATGTCGGATGTCGATGCCGAGGGCCTCCATCTGCGCGAGCAGCGTGGGCGAAGGCGGAGCCCCGCCCGTACACACGCGGATCATCGGATCGAAGCGCCGCCCCTGCGCGCGCTCGTGCGATCCCAGCATCAGCAGCACCGTCGGCGCCGCGTTGAAGTGCGTCACGCCGTGGGCCTCGATGCGATCGAAGATCTCCCCGGGATCGACGCCGCGCAGGCAGACGTGGCGCCCGCCCGCTGCGGTGATCGCCCAGGGCATGCACCAGCCGTTGCAGTGGAACATGGGCAGGGTCCAGAGGAAGGTCGAGTCCTTGGTGAGCGAGAGCGCACCGATCTGGCCCAGCGCATTCAAGTAGGCGCCGCGATGGGTGTACATCACGCCTTTGGGGCGACCCGTGGTCCCCGACGTATAGTTGATGGAGAGCAGGGTGTGCTCGTCCTCGACGGCGCTGCGCAGCGGCAGCGCCTCGGCGCCTTCCACGAAGTCCGCATAGGCCCGCTTGCCGGCGCGCACCGCCACGGCGCCATCGGCCACCTCGACCACCTGCTCGAGGGCGGGCAGATCCCCGATCACCGCATCGAGAGGCTCGGCCAGCTCGGGATCGACCAGCAGAACCTTCGCGCCCGAGTGCTCGAGGATGTAGGCGACCTCCGCCGCGGCCAGCCGGACATTGATCGAGACCAGTGGCGCCTGCAGCAGCGGCATCGCGAAGTGTGCCACGAGGTGGATCGGCGTGTTGTGGAGCAGTACCGCCACCCGATCGCCCCGCGCCACGCCGGCGCGCCGCAGGGCGCCGGCCAGGCGCGACACCTCCTCGCCGAAGCGCGACCAGCGCCACTGGTCGCCCTGGTAGATCACGCCGACGCGATCCGGGAAGACGCGGAGCGTGCGCTCCAGCAGAACGACCGGGCTCATCGGATCGGTGCTGACGTCGGGGTGGGCGAGCGGAGCCATGGATCCTCCTGGCAGTCTGGGCTGGAGTCGGGCGGGATGGCGAAGAGCGGAGCGGATCAGGCTCGACGCGGCGAAGCGAGTCGTGCGGGCGCGATGGCCTCGGCGGCGCCGCCGTCGAGCGCTTCGCCATGCAGGCGCGCGTCGGCCATGCGACCGACCTCGGCGCTGCACACCATCCCCGCGCCCGCGAGGCCCGCCACCCAGAAGAGCCCGGCGAGGTCGGGATCGGGTCCGATGGCGAAGCGGCCATCCGCGCTCATCGTGCGCATACCGCACCAGAAGTGCGCGACGCCGAGCCCCTCGACGCCGACCAGGTTGCCGCGTGCGCGCGCGGCGATGCGCTCGCGCACGCGCGCCTCGGGCAGGCAGGCGTCGGGATCCACATCGTCGATCTCGCAGCCGCAGAGCAGCAGTCCGCCGCTCTCGGGGCGGCAGTAGAACTCGCCGTCTGCGGGCTCACTGGCCGTGCCCGCGAGTGGGGCGTCGGGACCGAGGCGCCAGAGAACCGGCCATCGCCGGTCGATGCGGGCGTCCACCTCGGTGATGAGCAGATGTCGGCGCGTCGGCCGGAGTTCGACCCGCGAGCCCGCGCGGGCACCGAGCCCGGCCGCCCAGCCGCCCGCGGCGAGCACGGTGGTCTCGGCCTCGATCTCCGCGCCGTCGGCGAGGCGCGCCCCGTCGATGCGATCACCGTTGCGCAGCAGCTCGGCCACGGCGGCGCCCCGCCGGATCGAGACGCCGCCGGCCCGCGCCCCCGCGGCGAAGCCAGCCGTCAGGGCGGCGATGTCGATGCGACCCTCGTCGGGGAAGAGGCAGGCGACATCCGCGCGTCCGTCGAAGGCCGGAAGCAGCGTCCTCAGCCGCGATGCCGAGAGGATCTCGTGGCGAAGCGATGCCCCGTGGCCCTTGATCCAGTCGCGAAGCGCTTCGGCGGCCTCTCCCGTCGCCGCGAGCACCAGCCCGGTGCGCTCCACGAGCGGAACGTCGCTGAAGCCCGGCGGCGGATCGAGGAGGAATCGCCCACCGCGCTCGGCGATCGCCGTAGTGATGGCGTCGCCACAGAGCCGGCGAAAGATGGCGGCGTTCAGCGCCGTGGAGTGGCTCGCCAGGTGCGCCTCACGCTCGACCAGAACCGTACCGGGCCCCTCGCCGCGCCGGGCGAGATGCCAGGCGGTCGACAGGCCCGCGATGCCGCCGCCGATGATGAGGGTCTTCGCTCGCTCCATGGTGGAGTCCGAGATTAGCAGGGCGCTCGCGCGTCGAGGAACTGCCGCCCTGCGGAGCAGCCGATCCTGGCGAGCCCCGGGGACGACGCCGGGCCGGGCGCCGTGCGAGGCCAGCGTCCGTACAGATCCACCCACGCGTCGGCGCAGGCTCGATCGCCCGCGTTCCCGGAGAGGTGTCCGCGGTCGACCCTAGACGAGCGCGACCTCTCGCAGCAGCGAGATGTTGTCCAGGGCCTTGCCCGCGCCGTGGACGACCGCCGTATAGGGATCCTCGCTGCGCAGGATCGGAAGCTTCGTCTCGTGACGCAGCACCTGGTCGAGGTCCTGCAGCAGCGAGCCGCCACCGACGAGCATGATGCCGCGATCGACGATGTCGGCCGCGAGCTCCGGCGGCGTCTGCTCCAGCGTCAGGTGCACCGTCTCGACGATCGCGTGGATCGGCTCGACGAGCGCCTCTCGGATCTCTTCGCTGGTGGTCTCGACCACCTTGGGGATACCGGCCACCAGGTCCCGACCCTTGATCTCCATGCTGGAGCCCT
>CAZQMY010000192.1:0-10590 GCA_964594405.1 uncultured Spirochaetaceae bacterium
GGCGACGATCCCGCGCCTTGTAGATGAGCCCCTTCCCGCCGCGGCCGATCTCCTCGAGGATCTCGTAGCGCTGATCCGAAGAGGCGAAGGTGGTCTTGGTGTCGATGCCGGCCGACTCGAGTCGCCGGCCGCTGATCGTCTTGCGCAGGCCCTCGATCCGCGAGGCGACCCCGGGATGCGTCGGCTCGCGGCGTCTCAGCTCCTCGAGCACCTCGAGGGCCTTCTCGGGCTCGTCGGCCTTGACGAGCAGGTCGGCCAGGCGGCTCCGCTCCTCGGCGTTCTTCGCCATCGCCCCCTGAGCGAGGATCATCTCCTCGAGCTTGTGGGCGGCGAGGTCCGAGTGTCCCTCCTGATCGAAGGCGTCTACCAGCTTGCGGCAGGCGTCGACGTAGTTGGGGTCGTTGCGCCCGATCTCCTGGAGGAGCCGGATGGCGCGCGCGCGGTCCTCGATCTCCTCGGCGACCTGCGCGGCCTCGAAGGCCGCGCCTGCCCGCTCCAGGGCGCCGATCAGCTTGTCGTGGGCCCGGGCCTTCCTGAAGCAACCGGCGGCTTCCGTGAACTCGCCCATCGCTTCGAAGAGATCGCCGGCCTTCTCGGGGTCGCCCGCTTCGAGATACGCCGAGGCCGCCCTGCGGGCCTCGCCCGAGTCCTCGAAGAGCGCCGCCGCCCGCTCGAAGTCCGAGAGGGATGCACGCAGCTCCGCCGCCTCGAGGGTGTGCCCTGCCGACTCGAGCTGCTCCGCCGCGCGCTCGGTCTGCCCCTGCTCCTGGTGCAGGCGCGCCAGCAGCAGATGGGCGACGTTGCCGTGGCCGTCACGTTCCAGCGCGCGCGCGGCCCCGATCAGATCGTTGTTGAGATAGAGCTGCACCGCGGGCGGGCAGCCCTTGAACACGAGGTTCTCGGAGCCCGCGAGATTGATCTCGACGGGCGTGGGCTGGTACGAGGTGACATCCACCTGGCACTCGGCGACCCGGTCCCCGCTGCCTACGGCGATGGTATGAGTGCCTTTGGGCAGGCGCAGGCGGACATCGCCCCCGGTCGCGAAGCGCAGCGACTGGGGCAGTCCGCGTGCGACCACGCCGACGTCGTTGGCCGGGCGCTTGTCCCAGCGGACCTTGACGTCCACGGGGCACTCGCTCGGTGACACATCGAAGCCCATGCGCGTGGTCTTCCCGCCCTCGATCCGGATCGATTGCTCGTCGTAGGGCTCCGTCAACGTGCGGCGGCTGCTCGGATCCGTGAGCGTGCCGTGTACGGTCACCCAGTACTTGCCCGCGGCCAGGTGCATGAACTGCGTCTCGCGGCTGACCATGAAGTGGCTGGTTCGCGTGGACTTGCGATGCTGCGAGGACTCGACCTCCTGCGCGCCGCTCCGCTTGAAGCGGCCCTGCTGTCCGGCGAGCCGGACGCTGAATCGGCCCTCGAGCTCGTCCGGATAGTCGATGCTGACGACCAGCTCACCGCTGCTGCGCATGCGGCCCAGCAGGCCGCGCATGGCGAAGAGGATCGAGGCGACGAAGAGGAGGGCGAAGGCGGACTTCAGCAGCCATGCATGCTCGCGAAGGGGCGCGGGCAGGGCCGCGATGGCGTCGGTCCAGCCGGTTCGGGCCCGGATGGCCCAGCGATGGTGGGCTTCGAGGGGCCGGATCTCGAGCGAGGCCACCATGGTCTCGACGTCCGCCGCGACCATGATCTCCGCGCTGGTGTGCAGGGTGCGGGCGCCGTCGAGCAGACCGCCCAGCTCGAGCGAGTGCGGCGCGAGGGGCTGAGCGGCCTCGAGGATGCGATGCGCGTCCTCGAAGTAGTGACCTTCCAGATAGAGCCCGCCCAGGTCCATCGAGATGCCCGCGAGGGTGAGCGGGTCGCGACCGACAGCGGGACGAGCCAGCGCCATGGCCGAGAGCCAGGCGGCCTCTGCGGCCTCGTGCTGCCCGCTGCGCGCGAGCATCTGGCCGAGAGCGCGGAACTGATGGACGTCGCGGGCGCCGAAGCCGATGGCCCGCCGGCGTGCATCGGCCGCTGCAGAAAAGCGCGCCGTGTAGTCGTAGACCGTCGCCCACGCCGAGCTCCAGCGCGCGGAGAAGCTACGCCCGAAGAGGCCGGCTTCGGCGTCGGTCAGCGCGCGTGGCTCGTGGCGCGCGATTCGCGCGCGGATCTGCTCGTCGCCGCGCGCGGGTCGCCAGCGCACGGGGGTGTCGGCTTCACGGACCTCGCCCTCGTCCCCCGGCGTCTCAGCCGCGCTCTCGGGCGCCTCCGCACTGGCGTACTCGGTGGGCTGCGGATGAGTGTCTGCGTCCGTCGCCGCGACGTCGGTCGTGGCGATCCCGAGGACGACCGCCAGGATGATGCCTGCGGCGCGCGTTGCTCTTCTCTTGATGGACATCCGCGCAAGACCTATCGGATGTCGGCGATGCGGGATTGAGGACGAGAATGTGTCGAGGCACACAGGCCGTGGGCAGGGCGAGCTGCGCCACGGGCCATCGCAGCGGAATTCGATGCGGTGGGAATGATCCGCTGCGAGCCAAGGCCCGCCTGCCGCCCAGAGCGTGCGCTGGCTACCCGCCCATGATCACGGCGAGCTGCCTCGATTGAGCCAAGAGCAGGCCGTCGCGCGACCAGATCTCGCCATCCTCTTCGACGTACCCGCCGTGGGCGAGGCGCGAGCGGAAGACGGCCAGGCAGAAGTCCGTGGCCGCGACCCCCGCTTCGGCGGGATCCGCCCGGAAATGGATGGTGAGGTCGATGGTGGGAACCCCACCGAAGCGCTCCATGCTTCCTTCGAGGGCGAAGACGGTGGGCGGCAGTGCGTCGGTGTAGGCCGCCAGCAGGGCGTGGTCGAGCCGGTGGGGATCGGTCAGCCTGATCCAGCCGGCCACCATGGCGCGGTTGTCGGGCGAGTCGGGGTCGGCGCCGGGCAGGAACCGGATCTCGTAGCGATCCGAGAGCGGGATCGGCTTCTCGCCGCGCGGCGTGAGCTGCTCGGGCGGCTGGACCTCGGGCATCTGCCCTTCGAAGTGCGAAGGGCTCCGGCGGGCCATGCCGTGGGCGGCGATGGCCAGGGCACGGAGCTTGCCGTTCTGCGTCAGACGCGCGGTCAGGCTGCTCATGGTGCGACCGCTGCGCTCCACGCAGACATCGATCTCCGCCGAGCCTTCGACGGGCGGCGAGAGGTAGTGGATGGTCAGCGATTGCGGACGCCGATCCGCATCGCCCACCACGGCCTCGAGGGCACGCGTGATGAGCGCGGCCACGTAGCCGCCGTTGGGACCCTGGATGATCCACCAGCCGGGATCGATGCGCGCTTCGAATCGGGTCTCGCCGCGGCGCACCAATCGGGTGTCGCGGGCAAAGCGGGAGGGCGCGCGGTGCTCGGCGCGGGGCGGGGCGGGGCTCATGGTCGGGGTGGTCCTATGGGGCGGGGGCGCGCCGGCGGAATCATAGCGGGCCCGACCGGCAGCGCCCCGCGCCGCGCTGCGCTACATGAGGGCGCCGTGTTCAAGCCCGGCAGCAAACTCGTCCATCCCTACAATCCCGAGCTGGGCGTGGGCGTGGTCCGCGTCATCGAAGGGCGCTACCTGCGCGTCTACTTCCCCGAGTCGCGTGAGGAGGTCGTGCTCTCGGCGGAGGCGGGCCTCGAGCGGTTGGTGCTCGGTCCGGGTGAGCCCGCGCGCTATCTGCCGGAGGAAGAGGACGTCGAGATCGCGGAGGCGAGGGGCCATCGCTACCTGCTGGTGGATGGGCGCGAAGTCGACGACGCCGACCTCTGGCCGCTCTCGCGCATGAATACGCCAGTCGAGCAGCTCGCGAACCTTCGCCTCGATTCTCTGGCCTCCTTTCGCAATCGCATCCAGGGGCTCGAGCTGGCAGAGCTGCGCGAGGCCGGGGGGCTCGGCAGCTTCCTGGGCGGGCGCATCGAGCTCTTCCCGCACCAGCTCTGGACGGCGAGGCGCGCCGTGTCGCAGCAGCCCGTGGTGCGCTGGCTGCTGGCCGACGAGGTGGGGCTCGGCAAGACCGTCGAGGCCTGCCTGATCCTCTCCGCGCTGCTGCGGACCGGGCGAGCGGATCGCGCGCTCGTGGTGGCGCCGCCGACGCTGACCATCCAGTGGCTCGGGGAGCTCTATCGCAAGTTCCATCAGGTCTTCGTGCTCATCGATCGCATGCGCATCGAGAGCGTGGAGAGCGACTACGGCGAAGGCGTGAATCCCTTCGAGGTGCATCCCTTCGCCGTGATCTCGCTGGAGCTCCTCGCCTCGGACCGTCGCCTGATCGGCCAGGCACAAGAGGCCGGGCTGGACGTGATCGTCCTCGACGAGGCGCATCGGCTGGCGAGCCCGGTTCACCTCGAGGCGCTGGCGCCCCTGGTGCGCGACGCAGAGCACGCGCTGCTGCTGACCGCGACGCCGCTTCAGGCGGATCGCCGGGGGTTCTACGACCTGCTCTCGCTGCTCCACCCCGATCTCCATCCGGACTTCGAGGCCTTCGACGCGGCCGTGGAATCCGGCGAGGCCTCGTTGCCCTGCACCAGCTCGGTGCGCCGCGCCGACGTGGGCGGGCTCCCGCCACGCGTGCCGACGCCCCTGGACGTGGGGCCGACCCGACCGGATCTGGCGGACGATCCGCGCGTGGCCTGGCTGGTGGAGCAGGTGCCGAGATGGGTGGCAGCTCGTGAGAAGGCGCTGGTCTTCGTGCGTGATCTCGGGACCCTCGAGCCGCTGGCCGCCTTCCTGGAGTCGCGGACGCGCACACGCGTGACCGTCTTCCACGAGGATCTCTCGCCGGCCAAGCGCGACATCGAAGTCAGCGCATTCCGCGAGTCGTCGGTGCCGATCCTGCTCTGCACCGAGGCGGGCGGCGAGGGGCGCAACTTCCAGTTCTGCCAGCGTATGGTGCACTTCGATCTGCCCCACGATCCCGTGGAGCTCGAGCAGCGAATCGGCCGGCTCGACCGCATCGGCCGCGATCTGCCCGTGGAGATCGTGTACTTCCGCCACGACGACGCGGCCGCCCTCGTGGATCTGGCTGGGCTCTACGAGCGCCTCGATCTCTTCAGCCGCCCAGCGGCCGGGCTCGACGCGGCGCTGGCCGTGGTGCGGCCCGCGGTGGAGGCCGCGCTCGGGTCGGGCGAGGTGCTCGACGTCGATGCCCTGGTGTCGCGCGTGGACGCGGCGCGCGAGGAGGCGGGGCGCGATCTCGTGCAGGTCTTCTACAGCGACGGATACGATCCCGCGCAAGCGGACGCGGTGCTCGCCGGCGTGCCCGATGACCTCGAGGCGCGGACCCGTCAGTTCTGCCTGGGCGCGGCCGATGCGCTCGGCTTCGAGATCGTCGACAAGGGCGGGGAGGCGCTCTACTACATCGAGTTCGGCGCCCGAGCGACGGTGGACGCGCTCCCGGGCGTGGCGGGCGGAACGCGATTCCTCGGCACCTTCGATCGCGCGGAGGCTGTGGAGAAGGAGGAGGCCGACTTCTTCGCCAGTGGCCACCCGCTGGTGGAAGGACTGCTCCTCGAGCTGGAGGACGGGCTGCGCGGTCGCGCTGCGCTGATCGAGGTGCAGAGCGAGGTCCTGCAGGGCGCTGGCCTGCTCCTGATCCACAAGCACGGCGCCGAATGGAGCGCCGAGGTGATCGGCGCCGATGGTGAGCCGCGCCCGGACTGGGCTCGTGACCTGTTGGACGCGCTTCCCACGGCCCGCGGCGCGCGGGCGGAGAGGTGGGGCGTGGGACAGGGCTGGGCCGAGGGCATCCGCGCGCTCGCTGCGCGCAGTCGGGCGCCGGGCAAGCTCATCGCCGCGGCATTCTTCCGGGTGGTGGGCTGATCCGCTCCGGCGCGGCCCAGCCGGCCGCGCTCAGCCGAAGAGCGCCAGCAGCGTGCCCGTGACCACCATCGCGCTGCAGGCCAGCGCGAGCGCCTGGGGCAAACGTGCCCGAGTCCAGTGCTGCGCGAGCATCTCGATGTCTGCCGCGGCGAACGGGCGGCGCGGGCTCCACGCCTGGCTCTCTCCCAGCGCGAGGCTGACGAGCCAGATCTTGCAACCGATCCAACAACCGACGCCGACGAGCACAACGATCATTCCAGCCATGTCCACGACCGGACTCCCGGGCATTCTCGTGCGATGCACCACCCACCATAGACCGAGCACGCCCGGGTTTGAAGTCGCCAAAGATGACCTTCTGCTTCGGTCCAGCATCCGGCCTACGACATTCGTCGGAGTCCTGCGCCGCTTCGCGGACGCTCGGTGTGCGGATGGTGTGAGCCCCGCGTGGAGTGCTGTGTGCTCCTGCGCCTCGCCTCGCCTCGCCTCGCCTCAGCGCAGGGCGGCGGCGGCGGCGGAGAGCTCCTGGAATCGCGCGAGGTCCCCCCCGCGATCAGGATGGGCGTCGAGGGCGAGCTGATGGAAGCGCCGCCGCACCTGATCGGTGCTCACCGGATCCGAGAGGCCGAGCACGCTGAGGGCCTGCGAGCGCTGGCGGCGCCTGGCGATGTACGAGAAGCCCTCGTCGATCATCGCCTGCGCGGCCTCCTCGTCCACGCCGTCGAGCTGCGAGAGGTCGCCGTAGTGGTCGCGGAGCGCGTCGCGCAGAGCGGGCAGCACGCCCTCGCCAGGGCGATTGGGAATCAGGCGGATGTCTAGGCAGTGGATCTCGAGATCCTGCCGGCCCTGCGCGCGCAGGCGATCGCGCAGCGCATAGAGGCGGTGGAAGAGGTGGTGGTGGCGAAGGAAGAGCCCCAGCGTGCCGCCCTTCTGGACCCGTTCGAACCCGTCGATCTCCAGCTTCGCCAGAGCCTCGAGCAGCTCGAACTCGCTCCAGCCCAGCGGCCGTCGCGACTCGAGCAGCTCGAGGATCCGGATGTCGACGTCGTCCCCCATACCCGATGCATCGGCAGGGGATTCGCAGAAGCTGAGCGGGGAGCGCGTCAGCCCTCGCGGCCATCGAGGTAGCGCAGGAGATCCTCGTATCCGCCCACATACTCGCCATCGATGAAGATCTGGGGGATGGTCTCGACTCGCCGTCCCACCTTGTCCGCCAGGGCCTCGTGACTGATGTCCTCGCCCACCTCGAACACCCGAAGATCGAGGCCCTCGCTCAGCAGTCGCTTGCGCGCCCGCGCACAGTATCCACACCAATCGGCGCCGTAGAGCTCGGCCTTCATCTCTCATCCTCCATCCATCGCCCGGCTGCGCGAAGCCCGGGCGTATCGAGGACCGCGGGCACCATGCCCATGGGTCCCGACGTGTGAGGGAGAGGATCGGCTCTCAGCTTGATCTCGAAAGTCGATCATGGAGTATCGCCCGATCGACCATCTCGATCAGTCTGCAGAGTCGTCCGCAGGCTGCCTGCAGGCCACGATGTAGCGATTCAGGTCGTGGCTGCGGCCGTCCTCCTCGAAACGCAAGGGGGCGCCAAAGCCTCGGTCGCGCAGGATCCGGATCCAGTCGGCCAGCTCGCTCTCGCTCGAATGATGGCAGTATCGAGGTGCATCGGCGGAGTCCTGGAAGCGCAGGAGGTGGTCCCCCGGCTCGAGCTGATCCGTGTCGATGGCCCACTCGGGGCCCAGCACGCTCCAGGGCAGCAGGCGGTCTGCGAAGCGTGGACGGTCCGCGAACTGCCAGGCCGTGAGCGCGAGCCAGCCTCCGGGGCCCACACGGTCGGCCAGCCACTCGACGGTGGCCGCGCGCGACGCCCGGCCAGGCAGGTGATGCGTCAACCCGAAGGCGACCACGAGGTCGAAGTGCAGGGCTGCGAAGGGGCGGCGATCGGCCGCTTCCAGGACATCCGCGCGCTCGACCGACCACTCGCCGATGGCACCGGCTGCGGCGATGGCATGGAGTTCGCCCCGCGCAGTCTCCACGAGCGATCGACTTGCGTCGATCCCCGTGTAGTCCAAGGTCCGGCCCGCATGCTCGGCCAGGAAGCGGGCGAAGCGTCCGTTGCCGCAGGCCACGTCGAGGACCCGCCAATGGCGCGGCCCGAGCCAGGGGCCGATGTGCTCGAGCACGCGCCCCCAGCCGGGCCAGGGGTGATCCCGGCTCGCATCGAAGGGCGCCGCGCGCTCCTCATAGAAGCGGCGGCTGATCGCGCGCAGTCTGTCGCGGGTCTCGCTCTTCATCGGGCCTGCCGGCGCTCTCCCGGACGGGCAGAGGGGCCCGGGCCCGGGTAGTCTACGCCCTCGCAACGAGGCCCCAACCATGTCGCGACCCAGCTCTCGCCACCAGAACAGGCCTGCCGGCCCTGCCGGCCCTGCCGGCGCGGCCGAGGCGGACTTCGTCGTTTCGGCGCATCGCGCGCAGCTGATGCCCATCCTCGAGGCCATCTCGGTCGCCGAGGGTCCCCTGGATGCGGCTGCTCTCGATGGGTTGCTGCGGCGTCACCCGCGCGCGGGACGCGGCTTCTTCTCGCGGGCGGAGATCATCGAGGGATTTCGCGCGCTCGGCGGCGAGCCCGCCTTCGGGCTGACCGAGGCCGACTTCGTCGCGCGCGTCCAGCTCAGACCGGTCCGCACCCAGAGCGGCGTGACGCCGCTGACGGTCCTGACGCGCCCGCACCCCTGTCCGGGGCGCTGCATCTTCTGCCCCAACGACGTGCGCATGCCGAAGAGCTACCTCTCGGACGAGCCCGGTGCGCAGCGCGCCGCCAGCAACCATTTCGACCCGTATCTGCAGACCTGGAACCGCCTTGCGGCCTATCGGGCCATCGGGCATCCCACGGAGAAGGTCGAGCTGATCGTGCTGGGCGGTACCTGGTCCTTCCATCCCGAGCCCTACCAGATCTGGTTCGCGAAGCGCTGCTTCGACGCGCTGAACGATTTCGGGGCCGGGCGCGACGGGCGGGCGGAGGTCGAGCTGGCCTTCGAGGCCTTCGAGCCCGAGGCCGACACGCGAGCGGCGATGGGCGGCTACAACAAGGTCGTGGGGGCGGCGCTGCGCGATCGGCTGGCGGGGGAGCTGCTCGCCGGGCACGAGGCCGCGGGCTGGGGCGAGCTCGAGGCCGCTCAGCGGGAGAACGAGACGGCCCGATGCCGGAGCGTGGGCTTCGTGGTCGAGACGCGCCCCGATCACATCGACGAGGCCGAGGTCCTGCGCATCCGGCGGCTGGGCTGCACGAAGGTGCAGATCGGGCTGCAGAGCCTCGACGACGCCGTCCTCGCCGCCAACCATCGGGGCCACGACCTGGCCGCCTCGAGACGCGCGATGGCGCTGCTCAGGCGCGCGGGCTTCAAGATCCACGCGCACTGGATGCCCAACCTCCACGGCGCGACACCGCAGCGCGACAAGGTCGACTTCGCCCGCCTCTGGGAGGATCCCGACTTCCGACCCGACGAGCTCAAGATCTATCCCTGCAGCCTGATCGAGACCGCCGAGCTGATGACCCACTACGAGCGGGGAGAGTGGCGCCCCTACACGCACGAAGAGCTCCTCGACGTGTTGACCGACGCGCTCGGCCGGGTGCCGCGCTATTGCCGGGTGACCCGGGTGATTCGCGACATCTCCTCCGACGACATCGTGGTCGGCAACAAGCTCACCAACTTCAGGCAGATCGCCGAGCAGGCGCTGGCCCGGGAGCAGGGCAGGGCGCCCGTGGACATCCGCGCGCGCGAGATCAAGCGCGCGCGCTTCGACCCCGAGACGCTCGAGCTCAGAGAGACGCGGTACGGCGGGGGCGTGTCGGAGGAGTGCTTCCTCGAGTTCGTGACGCCCGAGGATCGCATCGTCGGATTCCTGCGCCTCTCGTTGCCCGAGCCGTCGGTCGGCGCAGGTCTCACCCCCGAGCTCTCGGGCGCTGCGCTGATCCGGGAGGTGCACGTCTACGGCGTCTCGCTCGGCGTGGGCGCGCGGCCGGAGGCCCATGCGCAGCATCGCGGCCTCGGTCAGGAGCTGATCGAGGCGGCCGTCGCGCGTGCCCGCGAAGCCGGCTACGCGAAGCTCTCGGTGATCTCGGCCATCGGGACGCGGCCGTACTACCGCAAGCTGGGGTTCGTGGACGGGGTGCTCTACCAGACGCGACGACTGGCCTGAAACGGGGCCGAGCGGAAGATCCGGAGGGGAGCCGCCCGTTCCCGGGCGCCCCCCTCCGCTTGCGTTGTCGCCCTCCAGGCGCCGCTAGCGCCGGGTGAATTGCAGCGCCTTCCCGCTCTCGTCCAGCTCGCCGACGATCTTCGAGCCTTCCGGGAACGCGCCCTCGAGGATCTCGATGGCCAGCGGATTCTGGACCAGCTTCTGGATCACGCGCTTGAGCGGCCGGGCGCCGTACTGCGGGTCGTAGCCCCGCTCGGCGATCAGGTTCATCGCGCCCTCGGAGAGCTCGAGGGTGAGCCGCTTCTCGTCGAGCAGCTTCTCGAGCCGCTCGAGCTGCAGGTTGGCGATGCGACCGATCTGATTCCGTCCCAGCTGGTGGAAGATCATCACGTCGTCCACGCGGTTCAGGAACTCGGGCTTGAAGTGCGCCTTGAGCGCGTCCATCACGCGCGACTCCATCTCCGCGGCCTGGTCCGCCGAGAGCTCGACGATGTGTTGGCTCCCGATGTTGCTGGTCATGATCAGCACGCAGTTGCGTAAGTCGACGTTGCGGCCCTGTCCGTCGGTCAGGCGA
>CAZQMY010000193.1:0-10580 GCA_964594405.1 uncultured Spirochaetaceae bacterium
GCCGAGCTGGTGGCGACCGGCGGCCTGATCCTCTCGAGCGTGGGCACGCTGGCTGCGCGTCGCCAGGACGCCGTGGGCTGGGCGGTCGGCCTCTACATCACGGCGGCCTACTGGTTCACGGCGTCGACCTCCTTCGCCAACCCGGCAGTCACCATCGCCCGGGGCTTCACCGACTCCTTCGCCGGGATCGCGCCGGCGGACATCGCGCCCTACGTCGCCGCCCAGTGCCTGGGCGCCATTGTGATGGCCGTCTATGCGCGCTGGCAGTGGCCAGATCAGCGGGCCGCGTAGTCGGCGGAGCCGGTGCTCAGACGGGGGCCACGACACGCAGCCGCTTCTCGGCTGGAGCCGGCAGGTTGCCGTAGAGGTCGTCCACCAGCGCTCGACGCATCGCCTTGCGCTCGGGATCGTCCCAGAGATTCACCCACTGCTCCGGATCTTCGCGGAGGTCGTAGAGCTCTCCGATCGTGCCATCGGCCTCGGGATAGATCGAGCTGCGCTCGTAGACGGTGCAGAGCATCTCGTCCCGGTAGATGCTGCGGAGATAGATCGAGTCGCCCTCGAACTCGCTCTCCCACTCGGTCAGCACCCGCTCCCTGCCCTGGGCCCGAGCGTCGGACTCGCTCTCGGGGAGCGGCCGACCCTCCATCCAGTCGGGCGCCTCGAGGCCCGCGATGGCGCAGAAGGTGGGCGCGAGATCGATCTGCCCCACTGGCGACTCCACGACGGCGGCGGGGGCCGCGAGCTCCGGCGCAGGCCGCCAGATCAAGGGGAGATGCATCAGTGAGTCGACGTGATAGGGGCCCTTGAAGAGCAGTCCGAAGTCGCCCTGAAGCTCGCCGTGGTCGGTGGTGAAGAGCACGTCGGTGGTCTGGGCCCATCCTCGCGCCTCGAGATGGCGCAGCACCCGACCGCAGGCTTCGTCGATCAGCTCGTTCTCGATATGCGTATACGCGTCGATCTCGCGCAGCTGATCGCTGGTCAGCGCCGCGGGGACGAAGCGCGGCGGCGCCTCCATGTTGCTGACGTTCCGCCCCTCGAAGTAGTCGAGCCAGTGACGCGGCTTGCCTGCCAGGATCTCCCGGGCGCGCTCGGGCGAGCCCGGATAGCCGGCGGGCGCGTCGATGTCGCGCCAGCTCAGCCGGCGCTTCTCCGAGGCCGGGGGATCCCAGGGATGGTGCGGGTCCGGAAAGCTCATCCAGACGAACCAGTCCTCGTCGTCCGCCAGGGTGTCGAGCCAGGCGATCGTACGATCCGCCACCCAGTCGGTGTGATAGTGCTCCCGGGCCACGGGATTCTCGTGCACCTGGACCGCGCCGGTCTCGCCTCCACCCAGGTGGTTGACGCGCAGCTCCGGCGTCAGATTCAGGTAGAAGCCGGCCATTGCCTCGGGCGCGTGCTCGCGGAGCCAGCGACCGTAGTGCAGGACGAGCGCCGAGTGCGTCGCGAGCTCCATGTGATCGAAGCCGCGATGGGGCCCGTAGCGACACGGCTCGGACCGGGACATGGTGTTCTCGAAGTACTCACCACGCGGGTCGAGGTGCGGCTCGAAGTGCGCCTTGCCGATGAGCGCCGTCCGGTATCCGGCGTGCTCACCCAGCTCGCGCGCCACGCTGGGGGCGTCGACGGGCAGGGGGACGCCGTTCATGAATACGCCGTGCGTACGGACGTGCTGTCCGGTGATGATGCTGCTTCGCGCGGGCATGCAGACCACGCTCTGGCCATTCATCCGTGTGTAGCGCCTGCCCTGCTGGGCAAGACCGTCGAGCACGGGCGTCCGGGCGATTCGACCGCCATTGCAGCCGAGCGCGTCGTAGCGCATCTGGTCGGTGGTGATGAAGAGGATTTTTCGGCCCATGCTCCGACTATAGGGAAGCCTCGCCCGGGCCGCGGCGCCCGGCGCGACGGGGCCTCGTCTCGCGGCCGGAGGCGCGCAGCGCTCCGCTCAGCGCGCGGCCCGGCCCAGTTCGCCGAGCCGGGCCACGATGCCTCTCGGAGCAGTGGCCGCGGCGGGCTCAGTCGGCGCCGAGATAGCGCAGGAAGAGGTCGACGAGCTCTTCCACGAACTCGGCGTCGCCGAGCGACTCGGGTCTCTCGTCCACGGCCACGTGCAGGATGCCGCCCAGGCCGCGCGCCATCAGGAAGGCGGCGTGCTCGAGGTTGGCGACGCGCAGCTGATCGTGCTTGCTCGCGAGCATCTGCGCGATGCCGTCGACCAGCGGATTCCCCACGCGCCGCCCCAGCGCGAACTGACGGCTGTGGTCGCGATAGAAGTCCCGGTCCAGCTCGAGCAGGCGGCGCTCGCGATCCACGGCGACCTTCACGACCCAGCGGATCGCTGCTTCGAGCGAGAGCCGCTCGAGGGCACGGGTCCAACGCTCGACGTCCTTGAAGATCTCGAGCTCGCCCTGCGTGCGTGCCTCGTAGATGTCCGCCACCACCGCTTCCTTGTTGGGGTAGTAGCGGTAGAGCGAGCCGATGGACACGCCCGCCAGCTCCGCGATCCGGTTGGTATTCAGGCCGGCGGGACCATCGCACTCGAGGATCTTGAGTCCGGCCGCCTGGATCGCCCGGACGATCTCCCGTGAACGATCCTGCTTCGGACGTCGCCGGGGCTCTTCGGCCTTTCCCTGGGCCATGCTGCCTCGCGTCCTCGCATGTTCCTGCGGGTCGACGCCTCGCGCGTTCGACGGAGGGAGTATACGCGCTCAGCTGCGTCGGGCCCGACGCAGACGGACGAGCGTCAGGATCGCGGCGAGCGCGCCCGGGATGGCGTCCGGCTCCGGCAGCAGCACGGTGGTCGTGATGTCGATGCTGCGCCGCTCACCCGGAGCCAGATCGAAGACGTCCCAGGCGAGGACCGTCTCGACGCCGTCGGCCGTCACGATTGCCGCGACATCGTTCAGCGCCGTGGTGGAGGACGCGCCTTCCAACGCGTCGCTGAGTGCGTAGGAGGCGGCGAGCTCGAAGTGATCCGGCGCGGGCGACGCAGAGCGACGCAGCGAGGCATCCGAGGCGAGGTCGGCCTGGAAGAGGCGCCCCCTCGCCCCCAGCTGTGCGCGATCCAGGCCGTCGGCGCCGCCGAGGTCGAGGTTGAAGCCCGCCACGTCGAAGAGCCGAAGATCGACGGCCGCCGCTCCGCGATTCTCGAGCACCAGCGCCTCGACCAGGGATGCCCCCGCGTCGGGATCCGCGCTGGCCTGCAGGTGGTAGTCGAGCTCGATGCGCAGAGCTGCGTCCTGAAAGACGAGGGAGACGGTGCCGGCGACCGCATCCACCTCCGCGAGCTCGAGCCCCAGCGTCCCACCGACGTAGCGTCGATCGCCGAGGACCTGCTCCGCGCCGGGCGCGCCCGAGCCGGCCGCGCCGACTTGATAGTAGATCCACCCATAGGGATCGACCTGATGCGCGCCACCGATCGTGAGCCAATCCAGGCCCACACCGCTCCTCGCGTCGATCTCGATCCGACTGCTCCCGCTGGTGAGGGCGCAGAGCCCGTCCACACAGCCCTGGGCCACAGCGCACTGGGGCGCGATCCAGAGCGCAGCACTGATGGCCGTGGCCCCGATGGCAGAGCAGCCGAGCAGCCGCAGCCCGTCCGAAAGGCGCCCGCCCCAAGCCGGTCGGGGGGGCGCGGTTCTCGACATGATTTTCGGTATCATGGCGGGACGCACCGTTGCACAAGGCGAGCCGGACCGGTACCGGACGAAGGCCGCAATCGGCTCCTGCGGTGATCCATGCCAGAGGCGGGGCCGTCCCGCGACGACGCTCGGCGCGGGCTCCGGTCCGGGCGCGGGCGAATGCCGGAGCCGGCGCCGATCCGGCGGCCCTCTCATCAGGCAATCATGCGCTGTCGGGTCGCGCCTCCGCGGGGGCCCCGCTGTCGAGCCATTGCAGATCGAAACGGCAGAGATCGATCCGCTCGTAGGGCGACGCCTCACCGCACTCGAAGAGGCAGGCGAGCTCTCCCCGCTGTGCGTCCAGGGCCAGCGAGGCGTAGGCGGCGGGCCCCTCGTGGATCACGCGGGAACGAGACCAGGTTTGCCCCTCGTCGTAGGAGAGGTGTGCCGTGAGCCGCCGCCTCTCGCTGCTCGAGTCTTCGCGGCGCCCGGCCTCGTCGAAGCCTGCCACGCCCACGTACACGAGCGCCGGATCGGCGCCGGGGTTGGCCGGCGTGGCCGCTGGCAGCGAGACGACGTCGGCGGCACAGCCCCATCGAGGCTCCTCCAGCGCGGGATCGACCGCGAAGTCGCCGAAGTGCGCTCCGCCGTCGCGGCTGATCGCCGTGCGTCGATGTCCGTCGGCGAAGTATGCGCGCGAATTCAGGTAGAGGCGGCCGTCGGAGAGCTCGGCCACGGCGGCCTCGCCGGTCCCGGCCTGGGCCAAATCGCCGGTTCGCCAGCTGCGCCCCGCATCATCGCTGTAGATCACGCAGTTGAAGCCGCTGCGCTGCAGCACCTCGGCGCTCTCCTCTGCCTCGAGCCGGATGCGCGCGGGCATCACCAGCCGACCGCGCCGCGACGGCGTACGCAGCGCGATGCCGGACCCCGAGCCGTGCGAGGAGCCGACGACACCATGCGGACCCGGGATGAATTCGGCTGGCATCATCTCGAAGGCCGCGCCGTCGTTGCGGCTGACCAGCTGTCGGTAGCCTGCGCCGGCGGTCTCGCCTCGCGCCACCACCTCATCGCCGGGCATCGCCGCATAGTGGAGCAGGACGCGCTCGCCCGCGAGATCGACGACGGCGCCACAGATCGCCATCCGCCAGCCCGGCTCGGCCGCCAGCGTCTTCGGCGCGTCGAATGCGCCCCGGCCCGATCGGTCGCGCCGCATCACGACCTCGACCTCCGCGGCGTCGTCCGCGTGGGTCTCGAGCCGGCGATTGGCGAAGGCGAGGACGCTGCCGGCGCCCGTCACGACGACGCCGGGAACCCGATAGTGCGAGCTCCCCGCGCTCTCGAAGACGGTGATGCGCGAGATCATCGTCGCAGCGACTTCTCCGCCGTCTTCCAGTCGAGCGCCCGGAGAACCGTATCGACCAGCGTCTGCTCGTCGGGCTGGCCGCGCTCGCCGGGGACCACCTTGCGGTCGATGAGGAGCAGCGAGAGCCCATGGACCATCGCCCACGCGCTCGTGACCGCCAGCTTCAGGTGCTCGGCATCCGCCCCCAGGCGTTCGAGCATCTCCGCGGTGGCCTCCTCGATGGAGGAGTAGCCCGCCTCGTACGCCGCCACGAGCTCGGGATAGGGCTCGCGATTCTGGATCAGCGGCCCGAAGATGAGCTTGAAGAGCTCGGGGTTCGAGCGCGCCCAGCGGACGTAGTTCGCCCCGAGCGCCCTCACCTTCGCATCGGGCTCCTCGCTGCAGTCCACGTTCTGGATGTCCGGATGCTGCATCGAGTCGGCCATCCGCCGCAGCCCCTCTGTGGCCATGGCGGCGAAGAGGCCCTCCTTGCAGCCGAAGTGGTGGTAGGGAGCGGTCTGCGAGACGCCCGCGGCGCGCGCCGTGCTGCGCAGGCTGAGTCCGTCGATGCCCTCGCGCTCCAGGATCTCGAGTCCCGCGGCCACGAGTGCGGCGCGCAGATTGCCGTGGTGATAGCCGCCGCGGCCGCCGCAGGCGGACGATTGCCCGGCCTGCCGCGCTCGCTTGCGTGCCCCCGATCCGCTCACCCGTCGCGTCTCCCTCGTCGCCGTCCCCCCGGCCCCCAGCGCGCTGCCCCCTCTGCCCCTCGCGCAGCCTGCCCGACGAGGCCCAGCCGCCTTCGACGGTCTGCTGCGTGCGCGTCCGCGCACGCCAGGGGAGGCCTCTGCATCGGACCGCATCGGACCGGCTTGACAGCGCTGACCCGACGGCTAGATTATGCCTCATCTTGACGACGTCAAGATACCTCGAATCTGTCGCCCGCTTCGAGAGCTGCATCATGACCGAAGTCCTTCCGCGGCCCGCGCGGCGCCGGCTCTTCCTCGCGGCCGGCGCCGCGATCCTGCTGTGTACGACCGCCCTTCTGGCCTTCCGGCCAGCCGATGACGCCGCGGCCACCGCACCCGACGACTCCCAGCCCCCGCCCCTCCTGGTCCGCTCGGCCCCAGCCGTGCTCTCCACGGGCTACGCCTCGACGACCGAGCACGCTGGTCGGGTGGTGGCGCGTCGCAGCACTTCGCTGGGCTTCGTCGCGGGCGGAGAGGTGGTCGAGGTCCTCGTGGACGCGGGCGACCGGGTCGAGGCAGACGCCCCGCTGGCTCGAATCGATCGCAGCCGACTCGAGGCGGCGCGTCAGCAGACCCTCGCGCAGATCGACGAGATCCAGGCGCGCCTCGGCCTGGCGCGCCTGGCGAGTCGACGCACCGCCACGCTGGCCGATGCGGAGAGCGTCTCCGAGCAGCGGCACGACGAGGCGCGCTTCGAGGAGGCGGCGCTGATCGCCCGCTTGCGGGCCGCGCGCGCGGAGCTGGCCCGGCTCGAGGTCGATCTCGACGACGCCATCCTGCGCGCCCCCTACGCGGGCAGCATCACGGCGCGCTACCACGACGAGGGCGCGATCGTCGCTCCCGGCGAGCCCGTGCTGCGTGTGGTCGAGCAGGGGCATATGGAGGTCCGTGTCGGCCTGCCGCCGGACGACGCGGCACGACTGAAGGTCGGCGAGGTCCATCGCGCTCGCGTGAACGGTCGAGAGGTCGAGGTCCGTACGCGCGCCGCTCTGGACGACGTCGCGGAGGATACGCGCACCGTCACGGCGATCTTCGACGTCATCCTGCCCGCCGAGGGGCTGCGCCACGGGGCCCTGGCCAAGCTCGCCCTGAGCGGCTGGCACGAGGGACCGGGCTTCTGGCTCCCCATCGACGCGCTCTCCGAGAGCCGCCGCGGCCTGTGGGCCGCCTATGCGCTGGTCCCCGAGGCGGAGAACGAGTCGCTCTTCATCGTCGAGAGACGCGAGCTCGAGATGCTCCACGTGGAGGACGAACGGGTCTACGTGCGCGGCACCCTCGTCGACGGAGAGCGCGTGGTGCTGGGCGGTGTGCATCGCCTGGTGCCCGGCCAGCGTGTTCGAACCAGGCTGTAGGAGGCTCGCCCGATGCTCTCGAACCTCTTCTACCGCACCCCCCGGCTCACCGCCCTCGCCATCGGCCTGATCGCGGTCGCGGGCCTGGCCTCCTTCCAGAGCCTGGCCCGGCAGGAGGACCCGACCCTCTCGCGGCGGCTCGGCATCGTCACCACCCGGCTGCCCGGGGCCAGTGCGCTGCGCGTGGAGTCGCTGATCACGCAGAAGATCGAGAACGAGCTGCAGGAGCTGCACGAGATCAAGACCCTGCAGTCGAAGTCGCGGACAGGCATCTCGGTGATCACGGTGACGTTGCGCGACCGCTACGTCGAGGCCGACGTGGACGAGATCTGGTCGAAGGTGCGCGATCGTCTGGATGACGCCGCCAGCCGATTCCCGCGCGGCGCGAGCATGCCCACGCTGGAGGAGCGCACGACCATCGCCATGACGGTGGTGGTCGGCCTGGTGGACGAGTCGGTCCGCAGCGCGGGCGACGAGGAGGAGAACCTCGGCCTGCTGAGCCGGCTGGCCGAGGACCTCGCGCAACGCCTGCGCAACCTACCCGGCACACGCGAGACCGAGATCTTCGGCGAGGCCCAGGAGGAGATCCGCGTCGGCGTCGACGGTCAGGCCCTCGCCGCGCTCGGCCTCTCTCCGGCGGACGTGGCGCGCGCCGTCGCCCGCGCCGATGCGAAGGTGCCTGCCGGCCAGCTGCGGCGCGATCGATCGGACATCCTGATGGAGGTGGCGGGCGCGCTCGACTCGATCGACCGGATCCGACGCGTCCCTCTGGTCGAAGGGGGCGACGGCCGCGTGGTGAAGGTCGGCGACGTCGCGCGGGTCACGAAGGCAGCCCAGGATCCGCCGGCGACCATGAGCCTGGTCTCGGGTGCTCGGGGCGTCGTGGTCTCCGCCACGATGCAGTCGAACCTCAGAGTCGACCGATGGTCGGCGACCGCCCGCGAGGCGATCGCGGATTTCGAAGAGACGCTGCCCAGCGGGATCACGCTCACGCTGCTCTTCGATCAGAGCGTCTACACCGACGAGCGGCTCGGCAGCCTCGCTGGCAACCTCGCGCTCGGCGCGCTCATCGTCGTGGGCGTACTCTTCGGGATGATGGGTGCCCGCTCGGCGATCATCGTCGCGACCGCCCTGCCCCTCACCCTCGGCGTCGTGCTCGCGCAGCTCAGCTGGCTCGGCATTCCGCTGCACCAGACGAGCGTCACCGGGCTGATCATCGCCCTCGGCCTGCTCATCGACAACGCCATCGTGGTCGTCGACGACTACCGTGCCCTCCTCGCCCGCGGTCACGGCGCGGCCGCAGCCGTCTCCAAGGCGGTCTCGCATCTCTTCGTCCCACTGCTGGCGTCGACGCTCACCACCGTGCTGAGCTTCCTGCCCATCGTGCTGATGCCGGGCGGCGGCGGTGAGTTCGTGGGCCCGATCGCCAGTGGCGTCGTGCTCTCCGTCATCACCTCGTTCTTCGTGGCCATGACGATCATTCCGGCCCTGGCTGGCTACGTGGTGCGTCAGCCCGCGCGGCAAGGGGAGACCGTCCGGGCCTCGTGGTGGCGTGAGGGGTACTCGAACGACAGGCTCCTCTCGCTCTACCGTACCAGCCTTCGCCACACGCTCCGCTGGCCGGCGCTCGGCATTGCGGTCTCGCTGGTGCTGCCGATCCTCGGGTTCGCCATGGTGGGCACGCTCACCGAGCAGTTCTTCCCGCCCAACGACCGCAACCAGTTCCAGCTCCAGCTGCAGCTGCCGACGCAGACCTCGATCGCCGAGACGCGTCGTGCCGTCTCGAAGGCGCGCGCGCTCCTCCACGAGTTCGACGAGGTCGTCGAGAGCCACTGGTTCCTCGGAGAGTCGGCACCCCGCGTCTTCTACAACATGTTCGGCAACCAGGATGGCGTGTCGTCCTATGCCGGCGCCTTCGTCACGACCCGCTCACCAGCCGCCACCGAAGCCCTGCTGGTGCCGCTCCAGCGTGCGCTTCGCGAGGCCTTTCCCGACGCGCTCGCGCTCGCCCTGCCCTTCGAGCAGGGACCGCCCTTCGCCGCGCCGATCGAGGTGCGCCTGGTCGGTCCGGACCTGGACGTGCTCCGCGAGGCCGGCGATCGACTGCGCACGATCATGACCCGGACGCAGGGCGTCACCTACACCCGGGCCGAGCTGGCCAGCGGCCGGCCGAAGCTGATGGTCGAGGCGGACGAGGATCAGGCGCGCCTCGCGGGCCTGGCATTGGTGGACATCGCCGAGCAGCTGGACGCGTCGCTGGAGGGCGTGAAGGGCGGCACCGTGCTCGAGGCCACGGAAGAGCTGCCCGTTCGCGTGCGCCTCGCGGATGCGGAGCGCCAGGACCTGGCCGCGATCGCCGGGCGGCGCGTCGTCCCACCGATGTCGCGCGCAGCGGCCGAATCCAGCCGGATGGAGGGCGACCTGCCCGGCGCACCGCTCGCCGCACTGGCCAGACTCGAGCTGCGCCCCGAGCTCGCTGGCATTCCACGACGCAATGCCGAGCGCACCAACACAGTGCAGGCCTTCCTCGTGCCCTACACCCTGATCGCCAGCTCTCTCGCCGACTTCGAGCGGCGACTCGAGGCGTCGGGCTTCGCCCTGCCGCCGGGCTATCGGATCGAGCTCGGCGGTGAGGACGAGCAGCGCAGCGAGGCGGTTGGCAACCTGCTGGCCTTCGTCGCCCCCCTGCTCGTGATCATGCTCGGCACGATCATCCTCTCGTTCAACTCCTTCCGCTTCGCCGCCGTGATCGTCTGCGTGGCGGTCCTCTCGGTGGGTCTCGCGTTCATGGGCGTCTGGCTCTTCGGTCATCCCATGGGCTTTCTCGCCGTAGTCGGGACCATGGGCCTGGTGGGGCTGGCGATCAACGGCGGCATCGTCGTCCTCTCTGCCCTGCGCGCGGACGAGCAGGCGATGACCGGTGACCTCGACGCGACACGGGAGGTGGTGGTCGGCGCCACGCGTCACATCATCTCCACGACGCTCACCACCGTGGGCGGCTTCCTGCCGCTGATCCTCTTCGGCGGCCGATTCTGGCCGCCGATGGCGACGGCGATCGCGGGCGGCGTGGGCGGGGCGGCGATCCTCTCCCTCTACCTGGTGCCCTCGCTCTTCGTCTGGATCGTTCGACGCAAGCGTATGCGCGTTCGCACGAACGAAACGGAGCAGCCGCAGCCGCTCCGCGGCGCAATGCCGGGCAACGTCGCGGTCGGATAGTCGCCAGGCCCAGCGGACGCTGGCGCGCAGCGGCGCGCCCACTTAGCCTTCGCCCATGCGATGGCTCGGCTACGTGCTGATCGGACTGATCGTTTTCGCCCTCTACTTCATCTCGCGGGGCGGCGGCGACCTGCCGGCGGGCGAGGTCGAGTCGACCCCCACGCCCGCAGCCGTCCTCGCCGCTCGCCGGGACGCTCAGGCTCGAGCCGTCGGGGCGGTGGGTGCCGACGCGCAGCGACAGATCCTCTTCGGCGCTCTCCACGTCCACACCACCTTCTCCATCGACGCCTTCATCTACGCACTG
>CAZQMY010000194.1:0-10510 GCA_964594405.1 uncultured Spirochaetaceae bacterium
TTATACCGGTGCCCTTCTGATTGATGATGGCGTCGATGGCAACGGCGGATTTCCCGGTCTGACGGTCACCGATGATCAGCTCGCGCTGACCGCGACCGATGGGCACCATGGCGTCGATGGCCTTGATTCCGGTGGCGAGCGACTCGTGGACCGACTTGCGGGCCACGATACCGGGCGCCTTGATCTCCACCATGCGGGATTCGCTCGTCTCGATCGGGCCTTTGCCGTCGATGGGCTGTCCGAGGGCGTTGACCACGCGGCCGAGCATCGCGTCGCCGACCGGCACCTCGATGATCTTGCCGGTTCGGCGCACCACGTCGCCTTCCTTGATGTGCTGCGCGTCTCCCATCACTGCGATGCCGACGTTGTCTTCTTCGAGGTTGAGCACCATGCCGCGGATGCCGCCCTCGAACTCGACGAGCTCGCCCGCGAGTGCGTTCTCGAGGCCATAGACGCGCGCGATGCCGTCACCGGCGTTCAGGACCGTACCGGTCTCGGCGACGTCGATCTCGCGGTCGTACTCCTTGATCTCGCGCTTGAGGATGTCGGTGATCTCACCGGGCTTGATGTCCATTTACTCAGGATCCCTTCATGAGCGAAGCGCGCAGCTGGGAGAGCTGCGTGCGCAGGCTGCCGTCGAAGACCAGATCGCCCACCTTGGCGATGGCACCGCCGATGAGCGAGGGGTCTTGCGTCACTTCGAGCCGGACCTCACGGCCGGTGCGCTCACTGAGCGCGCGGCGCAATCGATCCTTGCGTCGATCGTCGAGCGGGCTGGCGGAGACCACCTGGGCGGTCATCAGGCCCGCATCCTCATCGGCCAGGCGCATGAACTCGCCGCAGATCGCCTCGAAGTCCATGAAGCGGCGCTGGTCGATGAGGTAGGAGAGGAAGTTCTTGAGGGTGTTCGAGAGGCCTCGCTCGGCGATCGCGCGAAGCACGGCCTTGCGCTCTTCCGCGGGATGCAGGGGCGTCATCAACGCCTCCGCGAGCTCCTCCGACTCGGAGAAGAGCCTCTGCAGCGTCTCGAGCTCCTGGCGGATCTCCCCCGTGCGACGGTCGTCCTTCGCGATGGAGAAGAGCGCTTTGGCGTAGCGGACGGCCGCTGTCGACGATCTCATTCGATTCTGGACCTCTGGGTCTCGCGATGCGTGCGCGCCCTCTTCGCGCGCCTCGGGATCAGTGCTGCCCCGATGCCTCCGGCCCCGGCTCGACCCGGGTGATGAACTCGTCGAGCAGCCGCTCGCGATCGCTCTCGCTCACGTGCTCCTGCAGGAGCCTGCCCGCCAGCTCGAGGGCGAGCTCGCTCGCCTCCTTGCGGAGCTCGCGCTGCGCCCGGCTCAGCTCCTGGTTGATCGCGAGGGCGGCGTCGCTCTGGATCCGCTCGGCCGTCTTGTTCGCCTCGGCGATGATGCGCTCGCTCTCCTCCTCGGCGCGCCGACGCGTGTTCTCGCGGATCTCCTCCACCTGACTCTCGAGGTCGACCAGCTTGCGCTGCAGCTCGGCGTTGCGCGCTTCCGCCTCGCTGAGAAGCTGCGCGGCCGAATCGAGGTCGTTGGTGATCTGGCTCTTGCGATCGGAGAGGTACTCGGTCACGGGCTTGCGGCCGAAGTAGATGATGATGCCGAGGATGATCACCAGGTTGATGCCCTGGTAGATGGCCTCCATCACGGGATCCGTATCGCCGCCACCCGCCGCGAGTGCCGGCGCGGCCCGGAGGGCCGAGGCTGCGAGGACCGCGAATCCGAAGAAGAAGGGAGTAGAACGGAGGAGGGGTCGGTTCGTCGCGCGATGGTTCTTCAAAGCGGTCTTCCCAGGATCTGTGAGGCGGCCTCGCGAGCGAGCTCCTCGGAGGTGTCGCGCAGGGTCGCGCGGGCGTCTCCCAGCGAGCTCGCGAGCTCGGCGCGCGCCCGCTCGATCTGCTGCTCGGCCTCGCTGCGCGCGGCGGCCGCGGCCGCGCCCTGCTCCTCGCGCGCATCGCTGACCTGCTGCTTGCGCGTCGACTCGGAGTCGATCCGCGCGTTGCGGATGGCGCTCTCGTACCGCTCGAGCACGGCGTTGGCCTCTGCCTGGATGTGCTCGGCGCGCTGCTTGGCACCCGCGATGCGCGCGTCGCGCTCGTCGAGGGCCGCGAAGATCGGCTTGAAGATGAGCTGGTTCATCGGGAAGATCAGCACGGCGAAGAAGGCGACCATGACCAGCAGCAGCGTTCCGTCGGGAATGAGCACGAGACCACCCGCGGCGTTGGCCGGTGCGACGATGAAGAGCCCCGCAAGGATCGGGACGAGCAGGGCCCATCGATCCGATCGCTGGGTTCGCATATTGACTCCGTTTGCTGCGGGAAGGCCCAGGATCGAGTGCGATGCCGCGTCGGCTGGTGGCGCGGCACGCGTGCCTGCCACGAGATCCAGCGCGCCGGGTCGCCTCGTCGTGTGACCTTCTTCTGTGTCTTCCGTGTGCCTGGTTCCTGGCCGGGTGCCGCACCGCGCCGTGCATACCCGGCCTCTTCGATCTCTGCCGATCCGTGCCGGGCTTCCCGTTGATCCGGGATGTCCCCTACCGACGGGCTGCAGGCCGGGCGGTCGCTGGTCCGCGGCCCGTGGGCCTTGATCGATCCCGCCGACCGAGCACTCGCCATCGCCCTTGAGGCTCGCACGAAGGGCGCGCTCCGCCGCGCGTCTCAGGGCGTCCGAGCGGGCCCTCGGCGGCGCCAAGTCTTACATAAGTGGGCCGAGTTTCAAGGCAAAGAAGGGCGCAAGGGCGGCCCTCGGATGGCGCGTCAGCGCGCCTGGCGCGCCTCTTCTCCGGTCAGGCAATCGCCGTCCATCACGCCGCCGTCGGCCACCTCGAGAGTGGGCGCACACACGTCCCCGAGCACCGCGCCCGTGCCCTCCAGACAGACGCGCTCGCGCGCTCGGATGCTGCCTTGCACCTTGCCACCGACCACGACGCAATCGCTCTCGATCTCGCCCTCGACTCGGGCGCCCGCCGCGATCTCGAGCACGCCGCGGCCCCGAACGGGCCCGCGATGACTGCCCTCGATGCACGCGCGATCGCGAAAGACCACGAGCCCTTCGAAGCTGCCGCCCGTCGGAATCAGGCTCGTTGCGTGCAACGATTCGTTGCCCCGTGCTTCGCTCGCTCGCTCGTCCGGCGGGTGCGAGGTCGAGGGATCAGGGCGGGGCGAGCCCACTAGCGGTCCCCGAGCAGCACGTCGGCCACGCGCTCGAGCTCTTCCGCGCTGAAGTACTCGATCTCGACCCTGCCCCGCTTGCCGTCGCCCTTCAGGTGGACGCGCGTCTGGAAGCGCTGCTGGAGCTGATCGACGAAGGTCTGCAGAGCCGGATCGAGGGCGCGCTCGGCGCGCGTCTTGCGCGGCGCGCGGGGCGGCGCCGGCCCCGCGATCTCGCGCCCGAGCTCCTCGGTGGCGCGCACCGAGAGCCCGCGCTCCACGACTTCGTCGCGCAGGTGGCGGCGACGCTCGGGGTTGCCGACCTGGAGCAGCGCCTTCGCGTGGCCCATGGTGATGCGACCGTGTTCGATATCCTCCTGGAGATCGCGCGAGAGGTCCAGCAGCCGTAGGTGGTTCGCAACGGATGAGCGATCCATCGACACCTTGCGACCGATCTCCTCCTGGGTCGCACCCGCGTCCGCGAGTGCCCGATACGCGTGAGCGAGCTCGATGGGGTTCAGGTCGTGGCGCTGGACGTTCTCGACGATCGCCACCTCGAGGCGCTGCTCGTCCGCGACATCCTTCACCACGGCGGGGATCGTCTCGAGGCCCGCGGCGCGACTCGCTCGCCACCGGCGCTCGCCGACGATCAGCTCGTAGCGCTCGTCCGCGAGCCGCCGCACGACCACGGGCTGCAGGACGCCGTGCTGCAGGATCGACGCGGCGAGCTTCTCGAGATGCTCGGGATCGAACTGACGGCGGGGCTGCTCGGCGTTGGGCGCGATGGCCGAGACCGGCAGCTCGACGGCGCCGGCCGGCGGCCCGTCGAGCTGAGGCGCGGCGTCGGCAGCGCGTGAGGTCTCGGAAGGCGGGGGCTGAGCCGCCTCGGCGCCCGGCCGGCGATCCGTTTGAGGGGGAGTCGAAATCAAGGCTCCCAGGCCGCGCCCGAGCGCGCTACGGCGATTGCTCATCGTTGCCTCCGATGTCGTGCAGGGGGGGCGAATCGGCCTGCAGCGGCTCTGCGCCCGGCTCGCGAGACATGACCTCCTCGGCGAGCCTCAGATAGGCGACGGCGCCGCGAGAATGGATGTCGTAGAGGATGATGGGCTTGCCGTGACTGGGAGCTTCCGAGAGCCGCACGTTCCGCGGAATGCGGGTGCGATAGACCTTTTCGCCGAAGTGGCGCCGCACCTCGGCTTCGACCTGTCGGCTCAGGTTGTTCCGGGAATCCACCATCGTGAGGACGATGCCCTCGAGTTGCAGATCGGGATTCAGCTGGCCCCGCACCAGCTCGATCGTGTCGAGTAGGCGCGCCAGTCCCTCGAGCGCGTAGTACTCGCACTGCAACGGGATGAGGACGGAGTCGGCGGCCGTCAACGCATTGATGGTCAGGAGACCGAGCGACGGCGGGCAGTCGATCAGGATGTAGTCGTAGTCGGCGCGCAGCTCGCCGAGCGCCGTGGCGAGCCGACTCTCCCGCGCCTCCGCGCCCACCAGCTCGATCTCGGCCCCCACCAGGTCTTGCCCCGAGGGGATAACCTGCATGTACTCCAGTGTGGTGGGAAGCAGTGCGTCCTTGGCCGCGCACTCGCCGATCAGCACGTCGTAGACCTGTCGATGGGATTCCACAACACCGGGGTCGGCATCGATCAGGGTCGAGTAGGCGCTCGACGCGTTCGCCTGCGGGTCGAGATCGATCAAGAGCGTCCGCCGCTCTGAAGCCGCGAGACAGGCGGCGAGATTGCCCGCCGAGGTGGTCTTGCCCGCCCCGCCCCTCTGATTGCCCACCGCGAAGATCTGGCACTTCGCCACGGCCCCCTACCCCCCCGTGCGTCGGTGTCGCGGCGCGCCGCCTCCCGGCGCGCGCGGGACCAGAGTCGACCTCACGATTTGTACCACAGGGCGGCGCAGCGCGAAGCCCTCGCGGCCGCGGCGCCTCGTGCCCGCTAGGCCACCACACCCCACCAGAGCGTTCGCGCGGGGCCTCCGAGCGCGTCCGCATAGCGCTCGCTTCCGACGCGCTGGATCTCCACACACGCACGAGGACTCGGCGCCTGGGCGGCGCCTGGGATCACCACCAGACCGCCGGACCGCGTCCATGGGATCGCGTAGCGGAGTGCGGGGTCGGGCTGTGCGAGCGCCTGTGCGAGCGCGATGTCGTTCGGCGCCGGCTCGAGGGACTCGATGCGTCCGAGCCGCGGCTCGACGTTCCGAAGCTCGAGTCGGCGCCGCGCCTCGCGCTGGAAGTGGACCCGCTTCTGACGCGCGTCGATCAGCGTGACGCGAAGCTCCGGCGAGAGGATCGCGAAGGGGAGGCCGGGGAATCCCGCCCCCGAGCCGAGGTCGACGATGCTCGAACGCGATGCGGGCAGGTTCGCGAGACGGAAGATCACGTCATGGAGGGCGATTGCGTCGAGGACGAGCCCCTGGGCGATGGCGACCGGCCCCCGGTGGCCGGTCAGATTCATCCGAGTCGACCAGCGAGCGACCAGCAGCGCGAGCGCAGCCAGCTTCGCCACGCGGTCGTCCGCGATCGTGAGACCCAACCTCGTGATGCCTTCGCGCAAAGCCCCTTCGACGGCTTCGCGCTCAGGCTGATCGTCGGTCGGGGAGCTCCTCATCACGTCGATACCTGAATGGGGTCCATGGGGATCGCGCTTCGTGGGCTCGGGTGGAGCCCGGATCGCGCGCTGGGGGTTCCGTTCCCCGTGGAACGACCGGTCGAGGCTCGGGGTTCCCCGTGGAACATCATTCGACTCCGTGCCCCGAAACGAAGCGCGGCGGCAACCCGCTGGAGGTTGCCGCCGCGATCTCCACGCTGGCTCCCCCTTGGAGCTACGAGGAGCGCGAAGCCTCCACGGCCTCATCGTACTCGGGCGCGCCCTCCGGAACGACCACCACCTGACGATACCGCCCGCTCCCGATGCTCATCGTCGCGATCTTCTCCGTCTCGCGCAGCGTCATGTGGACCACCCGCCGATCGCGGCCATTCATCGGATCGAGGGCGATCGCCCGACCCGTATCCACCGCGCGCGCGGCCGCCCGACTCGCGAGCTTCTCCAGCGAGCTCTGACGCCCTTCGCCGCTCACCTCCACGTCGACCACCACCCGCGGCGGATCCTCGAAGATCCGCTTCGCCGCCTGGTTGACGACCAGCTGCAGGGCGTCTGTGGCCCGGCCATCACCGGCCCCCAGCGCCTCCGAGGCCTCCCCACGGAGCTGGTAGACCACGAAGTCATCCTCCTCGTTCTCCACGAGGGTGAAGGACCCGAGCTTCATCCGCTCGACGACGCCCAGCAGGAACTCGCCGAGCTCCCCCGCCTCGCCCTCCACGGTGCCCTTCGACTCCGTCTTCGGCCCCTCGGCGGCAGGCTTCTCCTCCTCGCGAGCCTTGGACCGGCCCCCCTTGTCTCTGTCTCGACCGCGCTCGCGTCCGCGGCTCCCCTTCGACTCGCGCTCACCCCGATCCCCACGAGAGCCGCCATCGCCACCGCTACCCGGCTTCCCCACCGCCATCCCACTCGGCAACGCGACGATCACCGTGCGGCCCGCGGCGCCAGAAATCTCACCCGTCCGGGGCACGATCACCTTCAGTTGATCGGCCTCGACCTCGTAGAAGCGCGCGGCTTCCGCGGTCGCCTCTTCGAGGCTCTCCGCCACGAACTCGTTGGCTTCGCTCTTTCTGTCGTACATGGGTACTCCTTGCGGCCGGACGATCGCGCCCGCCGCGGGTGCGGGGGCCGCTACTCGGGGTCGTTGGCGTGCATGGTTCGTCGGACCCAGAGCTGATGCGCGATACCGAGCAGATTGCTCACCAGCCAATAGAGGACCAGCCCGGAGGGGAAACTGTATGAGATGACGAGCATCATGCCCGGCATCATGAAGAGCATCATCTTCGCTTGAGCGGGATCCATGCCCGTCTGGGGCATCATCTTCTGCTGGGCGAACATGCTCGCCCCCATGAAGATGGGCATCAGCCTCACGGGGAAGTCGAGACCCGGGATCGTGAACAGGGTTGCGGGCGCCGAGAGATCGTCGATCCAGAGGAAGAAGGGCGCGTGCCGGAGATCGATCGAGCTCTGCAGCGCGTAGAAGAGGCCGATGAAGACCGGCATCTGGAGAAAGAGTGGCAGGCATCCCCCCAATGGGTTCACGCCCGTCTCCCGATAGAGCGCGAAGGTCTCCTCGGACTGCTTCTGCCGGTCGTCCTTGTACTTCTCCTGGATCTCTTTGATGCGCGGCATCAGGTCGCGCATCTTCTCCGCGGACTTCATCTGCCGCGCCATGATGGGCCAGGTGGCAAGCCGCACAAGAATCGTGAGTACGATGATCGCCAGCCCGTAGTTGGGCACCACCGCGTGCACGGCATGGAGCGCCCACTCGAAGAAGGACGTGAGGGGCGCGAACCATGAGTACCCGCGGCTGATCGCCAGGTCGAGCCGATCCTCGCGGCCCTCGAGGAGGGCGGGCTGCTTGGGGCCGATGAAGCCCGCGAAGCGGCGCTCCAGGGACGCGCCCGGGACGATCTCGACCGCCGGCGAGCTGAACGTCGTCGCCGCTGATCGCTCCCGCGTGATGGGCACGAAGGAGGCGTCCACTCCGATGCCGCCCCGCGGGATCAGCAGCCCCGCGAAGTAGCGCAGGTCCACCCCCGCCCAGGTGATGCCGCGGTGCACCGTCGGCCCGTCGTCCTCGCTGCCGAAGAAGCCCCCCGAGCCCACGCTCGCCACCAGCTCCCGCTCCACCTCGTCCCCAACAGCAGAAATCAAAGATGCCTCCTTGAAATCTGCCTTGTCGGAAACCGCAAAGGGCCAGGCCACCTCGAATCGGGGCGAAATCACCCGATCAGAGCCGTTCTCGACTTGAATCGCGACCTCGAACGAGTAGGGCTCCTCGCTCAGCCGATAGGACTTCCGGATCACGACCCCCTGACGCCGAAGCTCGAAGACAACGCGCTCGCTCGAGTCCTGGACGACCTCGTAGCGGGCCTCGCTCAGATCCCCGAGCCCGAGCTCCGGGAAGGGCGTGATGAGCGCTCCGAAGAGCGGGGGCGGCAGATCGAGGAGCTCGACGTTCACCTCCCGGCTCGGATCGTCGTACCACTCCGCCAGCCGCCAGCCCACGAGCGCCGCGCCGCGATTGCTGAAGCGCGCGCGCACCAGTGGCGTCTCGAGCTCACCCTCCCAGAGCGGCAGCGCATACGGTGTATCCCCCTCGAATTCGCGCGACGGGCCGGCAGCACGCTCCGACTCCTGCGCGCTCGGCCTCGGCGCCGGGACCACCTCGCTGACGGGCGAGCGGTACCCGCTCTCGGCGAGCTCGGTCTCCCCTTCCTCTTCCGACTCGGCCTCCGCGGCGGCCTCCTCTTCGGCGGCTCTCCTCTCCGGACCGTAGACGGCTTCCGTGTAGGTGAACCACGCGGCCATCACGAGCATCGAGAGCGCGAAAGCGAGAAGGGTATTTCGATCCAAAGCAGCGCCTCTGGGTCAGGGGACGGGGTCGAAGCCACCGGCGTTGAAGGGATGACAGCGACCGATGCGTCGCAGAGCCATGACGCCCCCACGAAGCGCCCCATGGCGCCTGATCGCGACACTCGCATAGCGGGATCACGAGGGCTCGAAACGACACGAGGGCCCGAGCAGGGGTGAGATCACCGCGCGATACACCGAGAGCAATCCCAGCAGCATCAGCGCCAGCGGGCCCACCCGAGCCCGCGCCGCATCTCGCTCGCTCGCTTCTGTCACGGCGCACCGAGCACTCATCGCCTGCCTCCGGCCATCTTGAAGGGTCGTTCCATCACCAACGCATCCAGCGCGGCCGCGACCTCGGGGCCCCGCAGCGCGGCGGCCGGGCGGCGCGCGATCACGACGAGATCGAGGCCCGGCGGGACCATCCCTCGGCTCCTCCGGTACCACTCCCGCACCGCACGCTTGATGCGATTGCGGGTGACCGCATTGCCGACCCGGCGGCTCGCCGTGATGCCCAGGTGACCGAACGCCCGGCCCTCGGCGTCCATGTCCTGCCCTCCAGGCTGATGCCCGGTCCCTGAGCGACTGATCATCGGCGCGGCGAGGAGCACGAACTCGCGTGAGCTCCGGCGCTGGCCTTGCCTGGACAGCCGCCGATAGTCACGCGAATCCCGGAGTCGATCCGACCGCCGCAGGCGACGGCTGGCCGGCTCCATCATCGTTACTTGGAAGCGACCGAGACGGCCAGGCGCTTGCGGCCCTTGGCGCGGCGGCGCTTGAGGACCGCGCGGCCCGACCGCGTCTTCATTCGTTCCCTGAATCCGTGCTTCCGAAGCCGCTTCGTTCGACTCGGCTGATAGGTTCGCTTCATGTCGTTGACCTGATGGTTGGACAGCGCGGGGACGACCCGGCTGCGGTGGACTGGTGCTCGCTCGGTCGTGGCCACCGCGTCGATTCATGCGGCGCCTTGCCGACCAGGCCCTCGTCACCTACCCCGGAGTGGCTCGAAACAATAGAATGGATCCTGGCTCGTTGTGCATGGACCGCTTCGTCTCGAGCGGGCTCATCCGCGAGCGGGCATCGTCGATCCCGCGGTCCACTCACGTGAGCGCGGGATCCGACACCCCTTCGCAGCCCAAATCGGCGGCATGCAAAGACAAATCGCGGGTTCGCCAGGAGCAGCCCACGACCTTCGGAAGGGCGGGAGGTTAGCCAGGAGAGCGAGAAGATGTCAACGCCGGGAAGCCGATGACCAGGCACGCTAAAGCCATAGGGGAGGGCCTCGTGATGTCGAGCCTGCCTCGAAGCCAGGGAGCCTCGCCTCACGCCACGGCCGTGGTAAGATCGCGTCAGATCTTCCGGATTTGTCTCGCCCGTTCTCGGGAGACGCGGTTCGTCGACGCATCAGACAGGCGGGTGACAATCCGAAAAGCGCCGGGGTTTCAGGAACTTCACAGAGATTTGTCCGGCTTTCTGCCCTCTATCTCTACTGATCCAATCTGAAACCCAAGAATAGGGAAGCTACGAGGATGAAACTCTCCATCGCCAAAGCCGAGCTACTCCGCGGCCTCGGCCGCATCCAGAGCATCGTGGAACGGCGCAACTCGATGCCCATCCTCGCGAACGTCCTGCTCGAGGCGAGCACGGAAGAGCGCGGGGGTCGGCTGCGCTTCTCTGGCACGGACCTCGAGGTCGGAATCCGAGGGGCCCACGAAGCGAACGTCGAAGAGGCTGGAGAGATGACGGTCTCCGCCAAGAAGTTCTTCGAGGTCGTACGCGAGCTCCCGGACGAAGAGGTACACCTCCACGCCACGGCCAACGCCTACCTCGACATCCGCTGCGCCCGAGCGCACTTCACCCTCGCGGGCAC
>CAZQMY010000195.1:0-10481 GCA_964594405.1 uncultured Spirochaetaceae bacterium
GTCGCTCGTGGTGGGGCAGCGCTGGGTGATGTACAGCCTGTTCATCGGCCTGACCCTCGGCGGCGTGCCCCTGGACTGGAAGCTCGCGCGGCCCGCGACCCCGGGGCTCTGGATGGGGGCGATGGTCGCGTTCACCGTCATGATCGTCATGGCACGCGGTGACGCGTCGAGCGGGTCGGAAGACGCGAACCTCGTGCTCCTCGTGCTCTCCGGCCTGGCCGGCGCATCGGCGATGATCCTTCCAGGCGTGAGCGGAGGCTACCTGCTCCTGCTCCTGGGTCAGTACGAGCCGATCCTCGGATCCATCGACACCCTCAAGCTCGGGCTGCTGGGCCCGGAGGGCTTCGACATGGCCCTGGTGATGGCGGCGATGAAGGTGGTCGTGCCGGTGGGGATCGGCGTCGTGATCGGCGTGGTCGGCGTGAGCAATCTGCTCCGCCTGCTCCTCGATCGCTTCGAGAAGCCCACCCTCGGCGTCCTGCTGGGCCTGCTGGTGGGCTCGGTGGTGGGTCTGTATCCCTTCCAGGCCCCGCATCCGCCCGAGGCCGGCTTCATGCATCGCGGGGTGGTGCTGGACGCGGAGGCGGCGGCCGATCTCGATCCGAAGTACTGGCCCCTCGCCCGCTTCTCGCCAACGCCTGGCCAGGCGGCCAGCTCGCTGGGCCTCGTCCTCGCCGGCCTGGGGGCAACGATCCTGATCGCGCGCTTCGGCGCCGACGACGATCCGGAGGCAGGCAGCGCTCGGGCCGCCGCGTGAAGGGCACCCGGCCCCATCGCCGGAGGATCGTGCCAACCCATAGTGGGAAGCCCGCTCCCCTCGCCGGCTCCGCGTATGCGACTCAGCCGGATCGCAATCGACTGGCAAGTGGAAGCGGATCGGAGCGCGGCCGCTGCGCAATGGCGCGCCCATCATCCGTACGAAGCCCTTCGCATGCGTCTTGCAGACGCGGACCATGGAGACAGGAAGCCACGTCGCGTGGCCAGCAGGAGAATCTCAGGTGCCGCGCAACTTCGAAGACGGGGTCTACTTCATGCTCGGTCTGCTTCTCGCATTCTACGTGCTGCTGCCGCTGATCGGCGCGCCGGCTTGAGCTCGTCGGCATAGCGGCGCAGGGCTCGCACCTCGTCCGCGCGAAGCGGTCGGGCCTTTCCTGCCGCCAGTCGGCCGAGCCGGAGCGGCCCCATGCGCACCCGGACGAGCTTCTTCACGGGATGCCCCACGGCCAGCAGCATCCTCCGGATCTGACGCTTCCGCCCCTCCGTCAGGACCATATCGAATCGCGTCTGCTGCGCGTCGGGATCGAAGCGCAGCGCCTCGATGTGGCAGGGCGCGGTGCGTCCATCGTCGAGATGGATCCCGCGACAGAGCTGCGCCACCTTCGCGCCGCCGAGCTGGCCCTTCACGGTGACGCGATACTCCTTCTCGCTCTCGTGGGAGGGATGGAGCAGGCGCTGCGTCAAGGCGCCATCGTTGGTCAGGAGCAGCAGGCCAGAGCTGTCACGGTCCAGTCGACCGACCGGATGGACCTGCGCGGCCGTCGATGGCAGAAGGCTCATCACGGTCTCCCGGCCATGGGGGTCACGGACCGTCGTCACCAAGCCGACGGGCTTGTTCACCATCCAATAGCTCGGCGCCTCGCTCGTGACCCGTTCGCCGTCGAGCTCGACCACGTCCACTGCCGGATCGGCCGAATCGCCCAGCTTCGCCGTTCGCCCGTTGACCTGGACACGGCCCTCTTCGATCAGCGTCTCACAGGCTCGCCGTGAGCCCAGCCCGGAAGCCGCGAGGATCCTCTGCAGGCGCATCGGACCCCTCGGGTCCGGCGGCTGCGCCTCGGCGGTCCTCGGGCGCCTCCGCGCGCTCTTCCGACGCGCATGCTTGGGGGACTTTCCGTGCGCCACGGCTCATCTCCAATCCAGAGGACGGGCGCGTTCAAGCGCTCGGGAGCTCGCCCTCGTCGTCCGGAACGGATTCGATGGATTCGTGCTGGATCTCGTCTTCCGCTCCCTCTCCCTGGTCGAGCCCTTCGCTGGGCGCGGCCCGATCGGCCGGCACAGCCGTGCCGGCACTTGCCTCCCCCGCTCCACCTTCATCTCCGAGCGACAAGGCGCCGCCGTCCTCTCCAGTGCCTGGCGCGCTCGCGTCGCCCTCTCCCTCGAGCGAAGGCGGCAGCTCGAGGCCCTGCTCCTGCGCGAGCTCCTCGAGCTCGCGCAGGGAGGGAAGCTGATCGAGCCTGCTCAGGCCGAAGACCTCGAGGAATCGCTTGCTGGTCCCATAGAGGAGCGGCCGCCCCGGAACCTCCCGATGCCCCACGATGCGGACCAGCCGACGCTCCATCAGGCTCTTGATCACGGCGCCGGTATCCACGCCGCGGACCATCTCGACGTCGGCCCGGGTGGCCGGCTGCTTGTATGCGATGATCGCCAGCGTCTCCAGCGCCGCCCGCGAGAGCCTCAGCGGTCGCTCCTTTCGCAGCTGCTGGAGGTAGCCCGAGAACTCGGCGCGGGTCCGGATCTGGTAGCCGCCGGCCACCTCCCAGATCTCGAAGGCCCGGTCCTGGTCCTGATACTCCGTGTTCAGCTCGTTCACGAGATCCTTGGCGCCCGCCGGAGTGAGGTCGGGGACGATCTGCGCCAATCGGGTCGCGGGGATCGGCTCACCCGCGGCCAGGACCAGGGCTTCGACGATGCGGCGTTGCTCGGGTGCGTCCATGGGTCTTCCTACATGGTCTCGGTAATGCGCTCGTACCAGCTGAGCGAACCCTCCTCGCTCGGCCGGGCGCGCAGGCGGATCGGCCCCTCAGGCGCGCCCTCGTCGTTGGCGCTCTGGAAGATGGCGAGCGCCATGAGACGAGCGAGCTCGAGGATCGCGAGGAAGGTCGCCACCACCATCGGCCTCGAGGGCAGGACGCCGCTGCGATTCTCGAAGATCTCCGTGAACTCGACGGTCTCGACGTCCTCGAGGATCTCCATGACGGCGATCATGCGATCGCGAACGGTGACGTTCTCGGTCTCGACCTGATGGATACGGTCGGCCTCGTTGGCCTCCTCGAGCACCTGCCGGAACGCCTCGATCAGATCGAAGAGCCCGACCTCGATCTCGCGATCGGCATCCGGCATCGCTTCCGGCGCCGGCCCCCGGGCCTCGAAGATGTCACGGCCGAGGAGGCGACGGTGCGAGAGCGTCTCGGCGGCCTCCTTGAAGCGCTGGTACTCGAGCAGTCGAGCGACCAGCTCGGCCCGGGGATCGATCTCCTCGCCGGTCTCCTCGTCCTCCTCGGGCGGCAGGAGCATTCTCGACTTGATCAGCGCCAGCGTCGCAGCCATCACGAGATACTCCGCGGCCACGTCGATGTTGAGCTCCTTCATGAGCTCGATGTATTCGAGGTATTGCTGACCGACGAGTGCGATGGGGATGTCGGTGACATCCATCTCGTTGTGGCGGATGAGGTGGAGGAGCAGATCCAGCGGCCCTTCGAAGACCGGGAGCTTGACGGCGTAGTTGACGTCCGACCCGAAGTCGGCGGGACTCGAGTCGGCCGCGCCCTGGTCGTTGGCTTCGCTGAAGCTCATGGCGTTCTCTTCAGTATGAGGAATCGGCTCGGGCAGAGCAACGGCCCGTCAAGCGCCGGAGTCCGCTGAGGCATCCTTCTTCCGGCGCTCTCGTCGACGCTCGGCGAGGGCCTGCCGCCGGGCGGCCTCCTGAGCGAGCGTGATCGCCTCTTCTCGGTTCAGGACCTCGCCGTCGAGGAAGGCCTCGCGAATGCGGGCGATCACGCGCCCTACCTCTGGCCCGCTCAACCCCAGCTCGATCAGGTCACGACCGCTCACCGGGATTCGCCGGCCGCGATCCTCGGCGGCCCAGCGAAGGATGCGCCTGCGCGGGAGCGGCTCGGCCAGCGCATGCAGGGCATGAACGATCTCCTCGTCCGTATCGCCGAGCAGCGCATCCACCGCGCCGCGACCTCGGGCCTTGGCGAGGGCCACGAGCTTGCTCCCCGCCAGCTTCGGAAAGGTCTGGATCTGCTCCGCTCGCGCACCCCGAATCGAGAAGCGTTGGAGCACACGCCTGCGCATCGCCGGCGGCACGGCGCCGAGCCAGAGGGCCAGCCCCGCGACCCAGCCACGCACCGCGGGCCCCTGCCAGGGGGGCTCTGCGAGGTACTTTCCCAATCGACGCAGCGGCGCGACGGCGTCCCTCGGGAGCTCGAGCCCCGGCTCGAGGGCGCCGAGCACGTGCCAGTCCGAGAGTGCGCGCAGCGCCCGGGCCGGATTCGTACCCAGCGCGGCGTCTTCGAAAAGCTTCTGGATCTCGCGCCGCAGTCGCTCCCCAGAGACGCCGCCGAAGGCCCCATCACGCAGGGCGCTGCGCAGCGCGCTGCGGCTGTCCCGCGAGAGGGTGAAGCCCAGTCGGGGAGCGAGTCGCGCGGCGCGGAGCGCGCGCGACGGGGCGTAGAGAAAGCAGCGGGGGAGAAGAATGAGAAGCTTCTGTGACTGCAGGTCGGCTTCCGCCCCGGGTGCCGACACCAGCTCGAGGCGCTGCGCCGAAGACTCACCCGAGAGCCTCAGCGCCATCGCGTTGACAGTGAAGTCCCGCCTCACGAGATCGTCCTCGAGGCTGCCCGGAGACACCGTGGGCAGAGCCCCTGGACGCTCGTAGGTCTCGCTGCGCACGCTGGCGAGGTCGATGCTCGCATCGCCGGAGGTCACGTTCACGGTTCCGAAGCGACCGTGCTCGACGACCCGCGCCCCCGAGTCCTCCAGGCGTGCCGCCAGCGCCGCGGCTGCGCCGAGGCCCTCGTCGGCCACGCCCTGGACGATCAGGTCGAGATCGCGCAGCGGGCGGCCGAGCAGCAGATCGCGAACCGGTCCACCCACCAGGTAGAGACCGGCGCCGGAGGTCCTGGCGGCGTCGATCAGTCGACCGAGGAGCAAGGATTCTTCCTGACCCACCGCGTCGAAGAGCATCGCCGAAGGAACGCTCGCGCTGCTCGCGTCGCCACCGGCCGGTGCCCCTGCGTCTTCAGCGGCCATTTCGCGAACCCGCGCCGCGAGGATGGCGGGCCTCCACGGTCTCGCGCAGGCGACCGCGACTGACGTGGGTGTAGATCTGAGTCGTCGAAAGGTCCGCATGCCCGAGCATCGCCTGGATCGCTCGTAGATCCGCTCCACCCTCGAGCAGGTCCGTGGCGAAGGCGTGGCGAAGCACGTGCGGCGAAACACGGCTCGCCTCGATCCCGGCGCGCACCGCCAGCCTGCGTACGAGGGCGAAGAAGTTCTGGCGCGTCATCGCGCCACCGCGCCGCGACAGGAAGGTCATGTGATCGCGATCCGGTCGTCCCTTCAAGAGCGCCGGTCGTCCCGCCTCGAGGTATCGCTCCAGCGCGTCCAGCGCAGCGCCGCCCAGCGGCACCAGGCGTTCCTTGCTGCCCTTGCCCAGCACGCGGATGAGCCCGCTGCGGCGGTCGATGCCCGAGAGGGGAAGCCCGACGAGCTCGCTCACGCGCAGCCCCGCCCCGTAGAGCAGCTCGAGCATCGCGCGATCGCGCAAACCGAGCGGCGTATCGGCCTCGACCGACTCGATCAGGCGGGCGGTCTCGTCGGGGCGCAGCACCCTGGGCAGATCCTTCGGCAGGCGCGGCCCGAGCACACCCTCGAGTGGATCGCGATCGAGGAGTCGGCGCGTCCCTGCGAGCGCGAACATCCGCCGCACCGCGGAGAGCATCCGCGCACGACTCTTTGCCGAGAGTCCTTCGGCCTCCAGCGCATCGAGGAAGGACGTCACATCCTCGCGGTGCACGTCGCCCACCGATCCTTTGCCTCGCGCCTCCGCGTGCGCGATGAAGCGGCCGAGGTCCCGGCCGTAGGCTTCGACGGTCCGCGGCGAAAGGCCGCGCTCGAGCGCGGCGTGTTCGAGGAAGAGATCTCGCATCTGGTCGAGTCCGACCGCGCTCCCCTGCCCCTCGCTCACGAGCCCTCGCCCTTGTGCTCGTCAGCACCGGTGGCCGCGTCGAGCAGCTCGACCCTGAGCCGCTCGAGGCTCTCCGGATCACGAATCTTGCGCCCGGCAGAATCCTTCAGATAGAAGGTATCCGTCACCTGATCCTTGATCGTGGCCGCCTTGGAGATGTAGATCTCGTAGCCCTGCACGCCGATGCAGCTGGTCAGGTCGTAGAGCAGACCGATGCGATCGTCGGCGATCACGTCCACCAGCGTGTAGAAGTCGCTCTCGCTATTGGAGATGATCACGCGGGCCGGGCGATGCGTCGGCAGCTTCACCTGACCGAGAGGCACCCGCCGTCGCGCGACCAGCGTGCCCACGTGGACCTCTCCCGCCACCACCTTGCGAATCGCCTCATCGAGCTCCCGCCATGCATACTCCACCTCGTCGGCGCCACCGCGAGGCGTACGCAACCGATAGACCTCGAGTGCGATTCCGCTGCGGCTGGTGTAGACGTGCGAGCCCAGGATGTCGTGACCGAGCGCCGAGAGGGTCCCCGCCACCTCGGAGTACAGGCCGTGGTGATCGCCCGCGCAGAGGATGAACTCGGAGAAGCCCGCCCGCATCTCGCGAAAGGCCGTCGAGACGTCGCGCGTCTCGTTGTACCGAAGCACGACCTGGGCATGGCGCGCGATCTGTCGAGGCGTGTGCGTGATGAAGTAGCGGCGAGGCATCCCTTCGAAGAAGGCGTCGATCTGCTCTTGCACGATGCCGAGCTGTGTGAGCTCCTGCCGGGCCCCTTCCCGGCGCACCTCCACTCGGGCCTCGATCAGCTCCATCGCCTTGTCGGGATCGTCCGCCCCGGTCTCGAGCATCTCCGCAGCACGCTCGAAGAGCTCGCGAAGCAGCTGCCCCTTCCACTCGTTCCAGGCGTCGCGAGAGGACGCCCGAATGTCGGCGAAGGTCGCGAGATAGAGATTACGGAGGTTCTCCCGATCTCCGCAGAGCTGCGCGAGCTCGAGGATCATCTTCGGATCCGAGAGATCCCGGCTCTGCGCGAAGTGGCTCATCAGCAGGTGGTGGGTCACCACGAAGAGCACGCGCTCTGCGCGCTTGGCCGAGAGCCCGAGACGCTCGACGGTCTTGCGCGCGCGGACGGTCCCCTTCTCCGAGTGGTTGCCTCCGAAGCCCTTGCCGATATCGTGCAGGAGGCAGCCGAGGAAGAGCACCGGGCGGTCCTCCACCTCCTGCATGAGCATGGTCAGCTCCGGCATCTCGACTTCATACTTCCCGCGCCAGAGCCGGCGCAGCTCCTCCACCAGGAAGATGGAGTGCACGTCCACCGTGTAGGTGTGATAGATGACGTGCTGCCAGCGGCAGACGATGTGCTCCCACTCGGGAAGGAATGCCGCCAGCAGACCGATGTCGTTCATCATCATGAGGGTGCGCATCACGCGATTCCGTGCGTCGAGGATGCGCATGAAACACGCCGACCACGACGGATCGCTGCGCCGGGTCTCGTCCACCAGAGGAAGGTTCTCTCGGACGAAGCGCTGGGCCATGCGCGAGAGCGGGACGTCGTGGTTCTGCGCCACCTCGAACGCGAGCAGGATGCGGAGCGGCCGCTCGCGCAGATGCGTGGAGTGGGGGATCTCCAGCTGGCCGCCCGCCAGGCTGAAGCCCTCCTCCACCTCGACGCTCGTCTCGCTGCTCGCATCGTTGGGCGCCACGCGGGCGAGGCATTGGGCGATGACCAGCTGCGAGCAGGTCTCGATGGTCCGCGCATGCCGGTAGTAGTCGCGCATGAAGCGCTCGACCGGCATGTCCGGATCGTCCACCTCGAATCGCAGCTCCTGCAGATCCGGCTCCTCCAGCGCTGCCGCCTTGCGCCGCTCCGCCGCCGCCTCGAGATGGACCTGCGTCGATCCGTAGCCGAGGGCTTCGGCCACGTTCTCCTGGCTCTCGAAGCTCATCTGGTCATTGGCTCGGCGGGACTCCAGGTGCAGCTCGTTGCGCACGCGCCAGAAGAAATCGAGGGCGGACCGGAAGTCCTCCATCTCTCGCTCGGTGAGCAGGCCGAAATGCAGGAGATCGTCCAGATCACGCAACGAGGGCTGGGCGCCGCGGGCTACCCAGTACGCCGCGTGGTAGTCGCGCAGGGTCCCCGCGCCCTCCTTCACGTTGGGCTGCAGCAGGAAGAGCGACTCGCCGTAGCTCACGTGGCGCTCGCGCATGATCTCGATCTGCTCCCGGACGAAGGCCGCCGGATCGGGCAGCAGCTCGCGTCGGATCGTATCCGCGAACTCGTGGAAGAACTCTCCGTCGCCGCAGAGGTAGCGAACCGTCAAGACCGCCGTACGGACCGTCACGTCGTCCAGCCCCATGCTCACGGTGTCGGCGATGGTCCGCGTGGCACAGCCAAGCGTCACGCCCGCATCCCAGAGCCAGTACTGCAGGCGCTCGGCCACGGTGGTGACGTGGGGCGTGAGCTCCTCGCGATAGAGGATGAGCAGGTCCACGTCCGAATGGATCGACATCTCGCGCCGGGCGTAGCCGCCCACCGCCACGACGCACACGCCATGATCGATCCGTCCCCCCTCCGACAGGAAGCCGTCCTCGGCCAGCTGGAAGAGGCGCCGGACCATGCGATCGGTGAGATCGGAGTTGGCCTCGTTCACCACCCGTCCCGACTCGGAAGTCTCGTGAAGGTGACGGAGGTGCTCGCGGACCTCTTCGAGATAGGCTCGTACGACCTTGGCGACCTCCCGATTGCGATCTGCTTCGGGGTCGAGTCTCTCCAGGAACGCGTCGATCTGCGGTGCGGGCATCAGCGTGCTCCCACCGGCGGCAGCCCGGAGTCGCTGCGCCTCGCTTCGAGGGTGAGGCCCCGCCCGCTGTTCCGATAGTGGCCGAGCCCGGCTGCGATCTGCTGCGCGAGGGTGTCGAGGAAACGTTCGCTGCGCAGCAGCTTCGCGTCGTACTTGTTCGTCACGAAGCCCGACTCGATGAGGATCGAGGGCATGCTTGACATGAAGAGCACGTAGAAGGGTCCCTTCTTGACGCCGAGGTCGGGCAGACCGGGATAGGTGACGCCGAGGCCCTCCCGGATGTCGTGGTGAACGTACTCGGCGAGGTGCTGCGAGTGCACGCCCGCCTCGGAGACCCGCAGGTGCGCCAGAGCCCGCTGCAGGCCGTCGACCTGATCCTTCGGCACGCCATTCTCCCGCGCGGCGACCTCGACGCTGTGGCGCCCGCTGTTCTGATCGAGATGATAGATCTCGAGACCCCGCAGCGACGAGCGCCGGGAAGCATTGGCGTGGAGGGAGACGAAGAGATCGCCCCCGGATGACTCTGCGACGACCGTCCGCTCCTCGAGGTCCACGTAGCGATCGTCGGTCCGTGTCATCACGACCCGGAACGATCGGGCGCGCAGCCGCCGCGCCAGGAGCTTCGCGAGCGTCAGATTCACGTCCTTCTCGCGCAGACCACCGCGTCCGATCGCCCCCGGATCCCGGCCACCATGGCCCGGATCGATGACCACTGTGTGGAGCGGGCGGGTGTCCATCGACATGCGGCGCCTCTGCCCGGGGCCCCGCTCGCCATTCTTCGGCTTGCGCGTCATGCGTGGCCGCTCTCGGCGTGCCCCGTAGACGTCGACCACGACCCGGTCGGGCCCGCTCAGGGTGAACATCCGGTGGCGCTCGTAGCGCTCCAGGTCGATGACCAGGCGGCTCCGGGTCAGCGTATTCTGCCCGAGGCGAACGCCGCGCAGCAGACCGTCCCCCACCTGCACGCCCTCCCCGTACTTCTGGCCGACCCAGATGCCCTCGAGGTCGAGGTAGAGCCGCTCCGGCCGATCGGCGTCGGGATTCGCGGGGAGACGCACGAGAGACTCGGGCTTCACTTCGACGCGGCGGCTCAGCTCGACAACCACGCGCGTGTAGTTCGGGTACGACCATGTGCGCACCTCCCCCACGTCGCCCAGACCGCTCGGCCGCTTGCCCGCGATGAGCAGGGGCGCGAGGACGAGCACGAGCATCAGCAGCAGAAGCCGGCCGCTCATCGCTCCTCCTCCAATCGCCCCCGCAGCGCCAGAAGAAGCTCGAGGGCCTGCATGGGCGTCGTATTCAACGGGTCGACGCGCCCGAGCTCGGCCAGCACCTCGGCCTCACGGCGACTTCGCTCGCCACCCAGAGCGAGGCTCAGCTGGCCGCCGTCGCCCCGCCTCGTCTCCGCCGGCCCGCGTCCCTCGGTGCCGCCGTCCTCGAGCTCGCCCAGGATCTCCCGAGCCCGCGCGACGACCCGCTCGGGAAGGCCCGCGAGCTGGGCGACCTGTATGCCATAGGATCGACTCGCGCCGCCCTCCAACAGGCGTCGCAGGAAGACCACTTCGTCCTTCCACTCTCGCACCTCGAAGTGCGCGTTGACGAGCCTGGCCTTCTGCGCCGCCAGCTCGATGAGCACGTGAAACTGAGTGGCGAAGAGGGTGCGGGCCTCGGGCCCGGGCGAGTCGAGCAGGTACTCGGCCAACGCCCAGGCG
>CAZQMY010000196.1:0-10462 GCA_964594405.1 uncultured Spirochaetaceae bacterium
CAGGCCACCGTGCTCGCGCTCGGCATCATGCCGTACATCACGGCGTCGATTATCTTCTCCCTGCTCGTGCCGGTGATTCCGGCCTTGGAGCAGATTCAGAAGTCCGGCCCCGACGGCCAAAAGAAAATTACCGAGTACACGCGCTACGCCACTATCGTGCTCTGCCTCGTGCAGTCGCTCCCAGCCCCCGAGTCGCTCGATCGCCTCGGCCACCGGCGCCTGCTCGGCCACCAGCGCAGCATGATCCTCTCGGGCGTCGCCGAGCCTCGAGGTCAGCGCATCGTGACGTGCGCGCGCGTCGTTCCACGCCTCGAGGCTCGAGAGCACCACCTCGCGGATGCTCTGGCCGACCGGCAGCTCCGGCTCCTGGGCGAGGTAGTCGGTGCGGGCACCCCGCATCCGGGTGATCCGGCCCTCGTCCACCGCCTCGATGCCCGCCAGGATGCGCCCCAGCGTGCTCTTGCCCGAGCCGTTGTCGCCCACCAGGCCGACCTTCTCGCCCGTGCGGATCGTGAGGGTGACCGCGTCGAGGATCGTCCGATCGCCGTAGTGCTTGTGGAGCTCGGTGCAGTCGATGACGGGCATTGAGGCGACCAGGATAGCGGGCTCGTCGCTGGCCCCCTCCATCGACACCAGGATACACTGGACGGGACTCCACCAGCCCCCGCGCCCCCTACGACCGGAGCCGCCCATGACTACGCCCTTCGTCATCAATCCGCTCGACCCGGTGTTCCGGCGCGACCCCTATGCCGCCTATGCGCGCGGCCGCCGCGAGTTCCCCGCCCATGCGCTCGAGGGCCTGCCCTCCCGGATCATCTCGGTCTTCCGCCATGCGGACATCCTCTCGGTGTTGAAGGACTGGCAGCGCTTCTCCTCCGACTTCGACGCGCGATCGGAGACTCCGGAGGAGATCGAGGCCCTGGGGTCGCCGCCGCCGCCCTCGATGCTCACGCAGGACCCACCCGTCCACGATCGGCTTCGAGGTCTGGTCAACAAGGCCTTCACCCCCCGAATCGTCCGTCAGCTCGAGCCGCGCCTGCGAGAGGTCGCCGGAGAGCTCGTGGACGCGGCCCTGGCTCGGGGGCAGGTGGATCTCGTGGAGGCCCTCACCTATCCGCTGCCCGTCGTCGCCATCGCGGAGATGATCGGCGTCCCGACCTCGGATCACGCGCAGTTCAAGGTCTGGAGCGACCAGCTGGTCTCGAATCTCGGGACGGGGTTCTTCGGCGGGCTCGAGCTCGACGACATCAAGAGGCAGCGGACGCTTCGCCTGGAGATGTTCGACTACTTCATGCCCCTCGCCGAGAAGCGGAAGGAAGAGCCGCGAGACGACCTGCTCACCGGCCTCGTCCAGGCAGAGCACGAGGGGACGCGGCTGAGCCAGGACGAGATGCTGCAGATGCTGATCCTGCTGCTGGTGGCGGGCAACGAGACCACGACGACGCTCATCGGAAACGCCGTCGTGACGCTCTGCGAGCATCCCGCGGAGCTGCAGCGATTGCGCGAGGATCCGGCGCTGATGTCCACGGCGGTGGAGGAGGTCCTGCGCTTCAGCTCGCCGATCCAGTTCGATCCGCGCGTGTGCACCGGCTCCGGCGAGCTGCACGGCGTGGGCTTCGACGAGGGCGACATCGCGATCTGCTGGCTGGGCTCGGCGAATCGAGACGAGGCGGTCTTCGAGACGCCGGAGCGATTCGACGTCGGACGCGAGAAGAATCCGCACCTGGCCTTCGGCCACGGCCTGCACCACTGCCTCGGCCACAATCTCGCCCGCCTCGAAGCGGAGGTGGCACTCTCGGTGCTGCTCGAGAGGACGGAGAAGCTCGAGCTGATGACGCCATCGTCCGAGCTCCCGCTGCATCCCAGCCCCGTCTTCCGGAGCTTCCGGGAGATCGGCGTACGACTCGCGTGAAGGGCGAGGCCCGAGGAGGACCCATCATGGACAACGCGCAGATCGTTCGGGCCTTCATCGAGGCGTGGTCGCGCCTCGACGCCGATGAGCTGGCCAGCTACTTCGCCGAGGACGGGATCTACCACAACATGCCCGCCAGGCCCGTGATCGGACGCGAGCAGGTCAGGGCCTTCATCGCCGGCTTCACCGGGCCGTGGACCGAGACCGATTGGGAGATCCTCAACCTCGTCCATGAGGGCGACCTCGTCATGGTGGAGCGGATCGATCGGACCCGGGCCGGCGACAAGGGCGTGGACCTTCCCTGCTTCGGCGTCTTCGAGATGGCGGAGGGGAAGATCAAGGTCTGGCGCGACTACTTCGACATGGCGACCTACGCCGGCGGTCTGAGCTGATCTTCGCAGGGCCGCGCGGGGCAGGCGCTCATCGCCGGCGCGTTCGGGGCACGCCGTGCCGGTCCATCATGCGATACACGGCCGAGCGGCTCGTGCCCAGCAGCTGGCTCGCCCTCGCCACGTTGCCCCCGGTGCTCTCGAGCGCCTCGAGGAGCCTGCGCCGCTCCTCGTGGGCGTGGCGTCGCCGGATGCGGTCGACGCTCGCCGCGGCGTCGACGAGGGCACGCTCGATGGCCGCTGCGTCGATGCGCGCTCCCGCGCTGTGGATGACCGCGGCCTCGAGGACCTGGCCGAGCTCAGCCTCTCCGAAGGGCCACCGTCGCCCCTCGACGCGCGCCAGCGCAGCGGCGGTGAGATGGAGTCCGCGGCGGCCGAGCTTCGAACCGATGCGGCTCAAGCGAACCTCGGCGCAGGCGGCGAGGTCTTCGGGATGATCGTCGAGGGCGGGCAGCTCGATCACGAATCGATCGAGCAACGCGCGCATGCGGGGCGAGAGGTCGATCTCGTCCAGCCTGCCCTCGCAGCCGACGACGAGGCGCGGCACCTCCTGGGCCTGGTGGGGAGAAGGCTGCGGAGCTGCATACCACCGCTCCAGATGGTCGATCAGTCGTGTGCTGGCGCACTCCAGCCGATCGATGAAGATCAGGCACGAGGGCGGCACGCTCTGAGTCGGGTCGAAGCGGGTGCCATCGAGCACGAGCATCCGACCGGCGCTGGTGGGGCCGCAGGCATGCAGCGCCTCCACGATGCCGATCCGATCGGCGCCGCGAGGACCGGTGATCGTGACGGGGTCATGCAGGCGGGCGAAGGCCTCCAGCCTCTGCCGTACGCCGACCGCGCACTCGCTCTCGCCGGGAAACGCGGTCAGCAGGGCCGAGGAGGCGTGCGGCAGTCGTCCCGGCCGCACAGCGTCGCGGATCGTGCGCTTCAGGGTGGCCATGTCGATCTGCTGCGCTTCGAGGTAGTCGGTGGCGCCCAGCTTCATGGCTCGCACCGCCGAGCTGACCGTGGGCTCGGCGGTGATCACGATCACGGGCGGGCCGCCCTCGCGGCGGATCTCCTCCACCAGCGCGATGCCGTCCTTGCCCGGCATGTTGCGATCCGTGACGACGAGATCGGGCCTGAACCGCTCGTACGTCCTGAGCCCTTCGAAGCCGTCCCGTGCGACGGCCACGCGATAGCCCTCCGATGCGAGCTCCCGGCAGAGCAGCTCGCGCGAGCTCGCCTGATCGTCGACCACGAGCACCTTCAGCTCCGACTCCAACGCCTTCCTCCTCGCGGGCCGCGCGAGGCCCCGCCCAAGGGATCTGCATCTGCCCTCCGCCGGGGTCGACACGGGGAGGGGGAGTTCGAGACTATCATGCGCACGATGTGTGCAATCAGGAATCGACTGTGAACCCGGGGATGCGGCGGGTTGCGGCCCGGTTCCGACGCATCCGAACGCTTGCGGACAGCCGCACTCGGGGCGGGGGAGGCGTCCACCGCATCGGGCTCCTCCCCGGCGAGCGGAGCGCAGGGGGCCCGGATCGATCCCCGCGCGTCCGAGGGTGGGGACGTGGCCGGGTCGAGATCGGATCGGGCATCATCGGGCGGGCGGATCGAGCGGCCAGGGCGTCGCGCACTCGGGGGGATGACCGGAGGCCCGACCACTCCATCCGCTCGTCCATCCTTCGATGGAAGAAGGGGGTCCAGAATGCCCATCAAGAACGCCTTCCCGGCCGCGACCGCCGCCGCCCTGCCGGCGGGCGTGCAGATCCAGCCGCGCAGGTTCAGCTTCGACGACGTGGAGGCGGTGCCTCGCTACTACTTCGCCGGGAACCCGCTCCTCACACACTTCGAGAACGCCTTCTCGATCATGATTCCGCCGGGTGAGCGCTTCTTCATCCACTCGGTCCGCGCGTATGAGAAGGAGGTCTCCGATCCCGAGATGAAGGACCTGATCCGGGCCTTCATCCAGCAGGAGGCGCTGCACGGCAGCGCGCACAACGAGTACAACCGCGCGATCGGCCGATTCGGCTTCGGAACCGACGAGGAGATCGAACGCGCCGAGAAGCTCTTCAAGCGGCTCGAGCGATGGCTGCCGCGCAGGCTCAAGCTCGGCATGACCGTCTTCCTCGAGCACCTGACCGCGGTGGCGGCCGGTGGCCTCTTTCACGTGCCCGAGCTCGGCGAGCAGATGGACGATCAGATGCTCCGCTTCTGGCGCTGGCACGCCGCCGAGGAGCTCGAGCACAAATCCGTGGCCTTCGATCTCTTCACGCATGTGGGCGGCGGCTACGTGATGCGCGTCTGCTCCGCGCTCGTCGCGATCGCTCTCCTGACCGTGCCGCTCATCCGGATGACGCGGCGAATGATCCGCGCCGACGGCGTCACGATCACCGACGACATCCGCCGGGAAGCGCGCCGGATCAACAAGATCGCTGGCGACCAGCAGCTCCCGCTCCTGGCTGCGTTCTTCAAGCCGGGCTTCCACCCGTGGAAGCTGGACGACGGTGCTGTGCTCGTCGATTGGTACCACTCGCCGGAAGCCGCATGAGGAGCCGCTGAGCTGGGCGTGAACCCGGGCGGAGGGGCGGAGGGACGCGTGCAAGGCGACCCGTCGCGCCTCACGTCACCTGGCTGGTCCGACTCGATGGGCGCAGCCTCGGCGCCTCCTGGAGCGCGGAGGTCACGCCTGCGCGCCGCGATTCTCGGTGCCAATGACGTCCGCCGGCCTCGATGGAGGAGTGATCGGGCTCAGGGGGGCGCCTCTGACGCGTCGTCCTTCGCGCCGAGCTCCCACTCCGCGGGCTCTGCGCCCATCTGGTCCGCCACGAATCTGCGAAGGCCGATCACCGTGCGGATGCCGTGACGGGCGCCGAAGGCCAGCACTCTGGGCCCGGCGGCGAAGAGCAGCTTCACATAGCCCCGGCCTGCCAGGCGAGCGAAAGGCACGGCGATTCGCAGCTGTGCACGATCGGACGTGATCTGCTCGAAGAGGGCTACGGCGAAGTCGCCGATCCCGCCGTCCACGGCCTCCAGGGCCGCGATGGATTCCGGGCTGAAACGGAAGATCAGATCGGGGTCGGCTGCCGCGCCCGGTGCCAGACGAGCGGCGCCATTCTCGAAGTGCAGCTGCCAACGCTCGCTCGGCTTGTGGCTGAAGTACACCGTGCTGCATGCCTGGCCTGCGAGGAGTGCCGCGGCAGACTGCCACGCCTGGTGCTCGGCGAAGAGGGCGGCGAGTCTCCCGATCCAGGGGTCGCCCGCCGACTCATCCATGCCGTGGCCTTGCAAGGTCGTCTCCATGCTTATCCATGATTCGGTGATTCAGATCTCCGCAGATCGTCGCCGGAGGGCTCCTGTCAACGCGCCGGATGCCGATGTCTTGATGAGCGGGCAGCGGACGCCCGGATGGACGAGATGGAGGCAGGACGTGTCGACGACCGATTCGTGTCTGACTGAAGAGGTGGACTACGTCGCCACGGCGGATGGCCAGACGCTGGCTCTGACGCGCGCACTCGCCCACGATCTGCCGGCTTGCCCGGCCGGCCCGGCATTCCTGCTCGTCCACGGCTTCGCACAGAATCGCCGCGCGTACACGCTCGGCCCGATGCCCCGCTGCCTGCTCGAGCGCGGGGCCCGGGTCTTCCTGGGCGAGCTTCGCGGGCACGGCGACTCCCGTGTGCCCGTCTATCACAGCTGGGACATGAAGGACCATCTCGATCGCGATCTGCCCGCGCTGATCGACGGTGTTCTGGAGCGGACCGGCGTGGAGAAGGTCCATCTGATCGGGCACTCCATGGGCGGTCTGCTGGGTTGCGCCCTGCTGACCCGCGAGGCGCCGCTGGCCTCGTTGACCGCGGCTGCGACACCGTTGATGCTGGGCGCGGGGCGCCCCATCGTGCGTGCCGCCTCGCGTGTCGCGCTGCCGCTGGCCGCCATCGCGCCGCGGCCGGACCGCGTTCCCATGGACCTCTTCCTGCGCGCCTTCTCACGGCCCCTCTCCGTGATGGAGCCCGCTGCCGGGCTGGGCGCGCTGCAGAAGTTGACGCGCCTGGCCAACCCCCGCGCGGCGGTACCCGAGGCCCTCCGCGAGATCCTCGCGAACGCCGATCGCGAGTCACCGCGCGTGATGGAAGAGCTCGCCAAGATCGCCGTACGGCGCAGGCCGCGACTGGCGGGGATCGACCTCGCGGCGGCGGTTCGCGAGGCCGACCTTCCGCTGGCCGCCATCGTGGGGAGCGAGGACATCTTCGCGCCGCGGGCCGCCATCGCGCCGCTCGAGGCCGACGGACAGCGGCGTGAGCGGATGATCGTCGAGGTCGAGGGCGGTACGCATGTGGACGCGATCATGGGGCATCACGTGCCCGATACGGTGGAGCGGATCTGGGACTTCCTGATGGCGGGCTGAACGATCAGCGCCGCCGCCGCACGGGCTGATAGACGCGCCCGCCGAAGCGCTCGTCGGCCCAGTCGACGTCGCAATGCCGTGAGGCGTAGTGCGCGGAGATGCTGCGGCGTACGCCGCTCGTGCGGTTGCGCCCCGAGCCGTGCACCAGGATCGGGTGGAAGAAGACCGTGTCGCCGGGCTTCATCTCGAGATGGTGCCGCGCCGTCTCCTCGCCGAAGCCCTTGGCGCCGTAGTAGGCCAGGTTGAGGTATTCCCAATCGGGGTTCTCGTGCTCGACGAGCTCGCCGCGATGAGTGCCCGGGACGACCTGGAGGCATCCGTTCTCCTTGGTACAGCGGTCCAGCGCGGTCCAGCTCGCGGTGATGTAGTGGGCCGGGCGGAAAGGGAAGTAGAGCAGATCCTGGTGCAGGGGATGGCGGCCGTCCACGTTCGGCGGCTTGTTGATGAGCATCGTGTGGATGCTGATCAGCTCCTGGCCGATCAACGCCTCGACGCAATCGAGCACGGGATCGAAGTCGATGTACTCCTTGAGGACAGGGTCGCGTTCGAAGTCCTGGACCTTTGCGATGCGCTCGTTCGCCGACTCCGGCTTCACGACGCCCTTTGCGACCATCACATCCTTCATGACCAGCATCCGTTCGTTGCGAACGGCCGGATCCGTGATGATCTCGTCGAAGCGCGCGCGCCATCTCGCGATGTGGTCTTCGTCGATCAGCCCGGGCACGACGACGTAGCCGTGCTCCCAGTAGTGATCGAGACGCTCCTGCGTCATCAGGGCGTTGGGACTCGAGAGCTTGTCGGGCAGGTGCGGGGTGGTGTGGCTGCTCATATCGCTTCCTCGGGAAGGTCCGCCCCAGGGCGGACCGGAGTGGAGTGGTCGTCGCTCGAAGCGGGCCCGAGCTGCTCGCGCAGGAAGGCGCGGCTCATCTGGTCGATGGTCGCCAGGACCTCCTTGGTGGTGAGGTCCTCACCGAAGACGATGCTGCGCAGGGTGAGCCCTTGCATCGTGGCATGGATGGTCTCCATGACCGCGCTCTTGCTGACGTGAGGCGCCAGCGCCTCGACTTCTGGGAAGTAGGCGGAGAGGCGGCGGCTCATGTTGGCGTGATGGTCGCGCTCGACCTGCTGGAAGCCGGTGCGGAACGTGGCGTCCGTGCGGGCCAGCATGAAGAACTCGAGCGCGGCGGCGTGGCGCCGATCCGTGAAGGTCTCCCACAGCAGCCTGAAGCACTCGCCGAAGCGATCGTCTCCGCGCTGTGTGGCGGCCATGTGGGCCTTGATGCGACTCTCGAAGTGCTCCCGCATGCGTCGGTAGAGATGCGCGGCGGCCGCCTCGAGCAGCTCCGCCTTGGTCGGGAAGTGGTGCAGCCGCGCACCGCGCGAGCAGCCCGCCATGTTCTCGATCTGGGCGGTGGTCGTGCCGTCCGCGCCGCGGGTGACCAGGCAATCGATGGTCGCCTCGAGCAGCGCCGTGCGGGTGCTCGCGCGGCGCTCGGCCTGAGTGCGGCGCGGCGACTGGAGGGGCGGTCGAGGCATGGGCCGGAGGGTAGTGGGCAAGATACAAACCGTCCAGACCGACTGTAAAATCCGCTCGACACCGAGAGCGCCCCCAGCGGTGATGCGTCGGGCAGTCGGACCTCGTCGGGTGGGCGGATCGGGCGCGATCCGCTGTCTTCCGGCCCTCGCCGGTGGGCGCTATACCGGCTCGATGGAAGCGCCGATCCGGATCCGCCCCTTCGCCCTCGCCGACGAGCCCGCCACCATCGCGCTGTGGCAGCGTTGTGGCCTGGTCGTGCCCTGGAATGTGCCCACCCTGGACATCCAGAGGAAGCTGGATTTCCAGCCCGAGCTCTTCTTCGTGGCCGAGCGTGGCAGCGAGCTCATCGGCACGGTGATGGCAGGCTACGAGGGGCATCGTGGCTGGATCAACTCCATGGCCGTCGAGCCCGGGCTGCAGGGCGCCGGGCTGGGCCGACGTCTCATGGAGCACGCAGAGCAGAGACTCCGTGCGCTCGGCTGCGCGAAGATCAACCTGCAGGTGCGCGCCACCAACGAGCGAGTGATCGGCTTCTATCGGTCTCTCGGATTCCGCATCGACGAGACCGTCAGCATGGGCAAGCGACTCGATGGTCTCGAGACAGGAGTATTCCCCCATGAGCACTGACATCGGATTTCGTCCCGTCGCGGGCTCCCTCGGCGCGGAGGTCGAGGGCCTGGACCTGCGAAAGCCGCTCTCGCGAGACGAGGAGGCGCTCGTCAAGCAGGGGCTCTCGGACTATCTCGTGCTCTTCTTTCGCGATCAGGAGATCGGTCCGGAGGAGCAGGTGGCCTTCACGCGCCTCTTCGGCCCGCCGCATCGAACGCCCTTCATCGAGACGATGGAGGCGCACCCCGATGTCATCGAGATCGTCAAGGAGGCGGACGAGAAGAGCCGCTTCGTCTTCGGCGGGGGGTGGCACTCGGACTTCAGCTTCATGGAGCACCCGCCCTTCGTGACGTGTCTGCATGCGAAGGAGGTGCCCGACTTCGGTGGCGACACGCTCTGGGCCAACATGATCCTCGCGTACGAGGAGCTGCCCGAGGCCATGCGCGATCAGCTCGAAGGCCTGGTGGCGCTCCACTCGGGCGAGCGCGCCTATTCGCCGAAGATGCAGGGGCTGCAGGACCTGCTGGAGAACATGAAGGTCGTGAACAGCGACGAGGCGCTGGTGGTGCAGGAGCATCCCCTGGTGCGGACGGACCCCAGGACCGGCCGAAGGGGCCTCTTCGTCAGCCCGGTCTACACCGTCGGGATCAAGGACATGCCGCAGGAAGAGGCCGACGCGCTCCTCGACCGGCTCAATCGCCACGCGCTCTCGGAGCCCTTCACCTGTCGCTTTCGCTGGCGGAAGGGATCGATGGCGCTCTGGGACAACCGCTTCACCCAGCACTACGCACTGAACGACTACCTCGGCAAGCGCCGTCACATGCATCGCACCACCTGCGCGGGGGAGCGGCCGGTCTGAGCGTCGAGCCTAGGCGATGTCCAGGGTGATCGGGAAGTGGTCGGAGGCATCGCGCAGTGGACCGCCGATGGCCTGGTCGACGGCGGGGTCCTGATCCGGGTTCCAGACCACGTAGGGGCTCTGCACCGCCGGGTCGGGCTGGAGGCCCCGACTGATGAAGATGAAGTCGATCAGGACCCGCACGGTCCGCTCGGTGAACCTGTCGCGAAAGGACGTCGACGAGGGCACCCAGGCTCCGTCGCCCCGATTCCATCGCGGTCGACCCGGCAGGTGGCGCAGGACGTCGTCGGGCTCGAGGATGTCGCCCACGATCCGCTCCACCGAGCTCGCGCCCACCTTCAGCTCGTACCACTCCAGGCCGATCCCATCGTTGAAGTCGCCCATCACCATCACGTCCCGGTGCTGGCGCAGGCGCTCGTCGACCCGCTCGCGGATCCAGTCGGCCTGACCCAGCAGCATGCGTCGGCTTCGGCGATTCTCCTGCTCCCAGTGCACGAGGTCGGTCGCGCTGAAGATCGCCTTGGACTTGTTGTGGCACACGATCACGGTGGCACTGGTGCCGCTGGCCACGTCGGTCGCGGTGACCTCCAAGGGGGGCCGGTAGAAGGTGAAGACCTCCGAAACCGAGTCGTCGTCGGTGTCCACCGCGAACTCGCTGTCGAACTGCGGACTGAGTCCCTGTCCCCCGCCCTGATCGAGCTGCACCTGCACCCGCTGGCTGTCCCACAGGGCGACGATCTCCTGCTGTCCACGCGATCGG
>CAZQMY010000197.1:0-10461 GCA_964594405.1 uncultured Spirochaetaceae bacterium
GACATCGAGGTCAAGGCTCCCGATATCGGTGACTTCGAGGACGGCGAAGTCGTCGAGATCCTGGTCACGAAGGGCGATCGGGTGTCGGCCGAGGATTCCCTGGTGAGCCTCGAGAGCGACAAGGCCACCATGGAGATCCCCTCGCCGGTCGCAGGGGAGGTGCTCGAGGTGCGCGTCTCCCTGGGCGACAAGGTCAGTGAGGGCTCAGTGCTCGTCCTGATGCGCGGCGAAGCCGCGGAGGGGGCTGCCGCGGAGTCGCCGCCCGCCCCGGAATCACCGCCCGAGCCCGAGCCCGAGCCCGAGCCCGCGGCCGAGCCCGAGCCCGCGGCCGAGAGCGAGGCGTCGCCAGGGGCCGCGGCGCCGCCAGAGCGGCTGCCGGGCGAGGGCCTGTCGAGGCCGCCTCCTGCCGTCGCGCCGCCGGCGAGCCAGGGCGTTGCGGTCCATGCCAGCCCCCTCGTGCGCGGATACGCGAGGGAGCTGGGCGTCGATCTGAGCGAGACCGAGGGAAGCGGGCCGCATGATCGGATCCTGATCGCGGATGTGCAGGCGCACGTTCGCGACGTGATGGGCGGCGGGGGCAGCCGTGGCGGCATTCCCGAGATGCCGAGCGTGGATCACGCGGCCTTCGGACCGGTCGAGGAGAAGCCGCTCTCCCGGATCCGACGGACCTCGGCGAGCAACCTGCACCGGTCCTGGCTCAACGTGCCGCACGTCACCCAGCACGAGGAGGCCGATCTGACCGAGCTGGAGGCGTTCCGAAAGGAGATCAAGCCGCGCGCCGAGGCCCGTGGCGTCAAGCTCTCGCCGCTGCACTTCGTCATGAAGGGCGTGAGTGTCGTGCTTCGCGAGCTCCCCGACTTCAGGGCCTCGCTCAGCAACGATGGGGAGCGGCTCATCGTGAAGGGCTCGCATCATCTCGGTGTCGCGGTGGACACGCCCAACGGGCTCGTCGTGCCGGTGGTGCGCGACGTGGACCGCAAAGGCGTCTTCGAGCTCGCCGAAGAGCTCGCCGAGCTGGCCGAGCGCGCCCGGGCGAAGAAGCTCGGCCCCGGAGACATGCAGGGGGCGAGCTTCACGATCTCGAGCCTCGGCGGCAGCGGGGGCAGTGCGTTCACGCCCATCGTCAATGCGCCGGAGGTGGCGATCCTCGGCCTCTCGAAGCTGAGCGTGCGGCCCGTCTGGAGCGCCGGGCTGGATCTCAGCGAGGCGGGGGAAGGGCGTTTCGAGCCCCGCATCATGCTGCCCCTCTCGCTCTCCTACGATCATCGGGTGATCGACGGCGCCGCGGCGGCGCGCTTCGCAGTGCGCCTCGCTCAGGTGCTGAGCCATCCCGCGCACCTCCTGCTCTGACGGACGGGCGGCCACTCGGGGGATGGACCGAGGCGCGATCTCCGGTGTTCCGCTCGCAGCGGAACGCCGAAGGAGGGGAGGGCGCCCGCTGGGTGTCGTCTGGGAGGTTCGCGTTGTCCGGCACGATTCACGCGCTGCGCGTCAGCTATCGGGATCCCGAGGTGTTCTCGCGCGAGTACGCCAGCAATCTCTCGAAGGGCGGCATCTTCGTCGCGACGGCCGAGATCCTCGAGATCAATACACCCGTGCGTGTACAGGTCGTGCTGGACTACTGCGACTTCGAGTGCATGCTCGAGGGCGAGGTGGTGGGCTGTGTCGGGCCCGACCTGGAGGCCGTGGGGGGCGTCGCGGGCGTCGCCGTGGCATTGCTCTCGAGCGTGAGCGAGATCCACGAGATCTTCGGGGCGCACCTGCTGGTACCGAGAGCGAACGAGGCGGGCGAGCAGGGCGACGAGCGAAGGCGCACGCCGCGGAGCACCGCGCACATCGAGGCGCAGATCCGCTCGCGCATGGGAGACCTCTTCCGCGGCGCCACGCGCAACATCAGCCGCGGCGGGGTGCTGGTGAACGTTCGCGGCAGCGCGCTGGCGCTGGGCGAAGACGTCCACGTCACGCTCTTCGGCGAGAGCGGCGGTCAGGAGGGCGACCAGACCTGCGTGCAGCGAACCATTCCCGCCGTGGTCGCCCGACACGTCTGCGACGAGCACGGCGAGATCTGCGCCGTCGGGCTGCACTTCCTGCCCGAGCCCGACGAGGCCGACGTGGTGGCGGCCTTCATCGACGGGATCAAGGCCAAGGAGCACGTCCGTCGGCTGGGGGCGATCTCGGGCTCGCTCGAGGCCATGGGGCTGGCGGAGCTGATCCAGGGCTTCGGGCTGACGTCGCCAGAGGGCGCGTTCACGCTCACGTGTGGTGCCGACGAGGGGCGCATCCGCTTTCGCGGTCGGATGATCATCGAGGCCAAGCTCGGACCTGTCAGCGGCCTCAAGGCCATGACGCGAATGATGAGCTGGCGTGAAGGCGAGTTCGAGTTCGAGCCCTCGGCGGGGACGCGGCCCGGCGATGCGGAGGTGATCCCGATCGAGGTCGCGCTGATGGAGAGCGTTCGCCTGATCGACGAGCTCGACCACGGGGCGGCGCCGGCCATCGACCCACGTGCCCGCTTCTCGGTGGACGTCAACGTCGCCGCGTGCATCGAGGGCGCGCTGTGCAAGGTCGACCGCGCGATCCTCGACCTGGCCACGGTGAGCATGCCGCTGCACCGCATCCTCGACACCATCCCCGAGCCGGATCCGCAGATCCTCAAGCACGTGGCCAGCCTGCTGGACCAGGGAGCCTTGATCGTCGACGAAGACGGCGGCTGATCGGGGGGCGGCGGGGCGGGGCCGGGCCGGGCTACTCCGGGTCGCGGAAGCTCGGCGCGCGATTCTCGAGGTTCGACATCGCGGACTCGATCTGGTTGGGGGTCCCGATCAGCGACGCCTGCAGGCGGGCCTCGAGGGCGAGGCCCTCGCGTTCGTCGAGCAGGCGCGACGCGTTGAGCAGCCGCTTGCCGGCGCGGATCGCGTCGGGCGACTTGCTGGCGATGGTGCTGGCCATCTCGAGGGCGGCCTGGCGCGGGTCGTCGTGCACTTGGGTGGCCAGGCCGAGCTGCACCGCCTCCTCGCCCGAGACTACGCGGCCGGTGTAGGTGAGCTCGCGGGCCACGTCGTCGCGGACCAGGTGCCTGAGCAGCTGGGTCCCCGCCATGTCGGGGATCAGGCCCCACTTGATCTCCATCACCGATAGCCGAGCGTCGGGCGCTACGATCCGGATGTCTGCGCCCAGCGCCACCTGCACCCCGCCGCCGTAGGCGACGCCGTGAATCGCCGCGATCACGGGCACGGGCGCCTCACGCCAGATCCAGGCAGCGCGCTGGGCGCGATTGGCGGGGCTGTCGACGCCGGGACGCATTAGTCCGCTCGCCGCCTTCGGATTCTCCTTCTCTCTTTCACCCGCCTCCTCGGCTCGCCCGCCGCTGGCCATGGCCGCGAAGCTGGACATGTCGAGCCCCGCGCAGAAGCACCGTCCCTCCCCGGACAGCACCGCGACGCGCACCCCCGGCTCGTCGGCCAGTCGCTGTCCCGTCTCCGTCAGTCCGGTGAACATCGCGTCGTCGAGCGCGTTCATCTTGTCGGGGCGATTGAGGCGGAGGTCGGCGACTCCGGCGGCGATGTGGGCGATGACGCGGTCGGACATGGTGGGCTCCTGGCGGCGCGGGGGGGTCGAGGAGGGCTGACTGGGCCTGCGCGGGCTCGGCCCATGTGCAAAGGCCGCGAGGATAGGCGAGACGAGCCTGCACGCGCTCGGCTCCCCGGGATCGAAGCGCCCTGGCAGATGGCCCTGCGGGGGCTAAACGCATGCGTTCTTCCGGCCGATGAGGGAACGATGCGAGAGGAGCGGATCGTACAGAGCCTCGAGGCCCCCGCCAGACCGGGCGGCCTGTCCACGCTCGGCGAGAGGATCGACGAGGTGACCGAGCGCTTCGACGAGTGCGGCGTGATGGGGGTCATGCTGGTGGATGCGTCGGTGGTCTCCAGCATCGAAGCGCGCCACGGCGACGACGCCCGCGTCCGCGCGCTCGGCTCGCTGGGCACCCTGGTCCGCGAGCTCGGCCAGGAGCGTCTGGACATCGACGACATGGTGCTGCTCGGCGAAGTCGGTCACAGCGAGCTCGTCGTGCTCTTCTTCCGCGAGGCGGGCAGCGCCTCGTTCTATCGCACGGAGATGCCGGGCTTCGCGCAGATGCTCCGCCGCACCCTGGACCAGCGCGGGGCGCGCGTCTTCTATCCCTACCTCCGCAAGGCGCCGACGCTCTGGTGCGGCCATGCGGTGGCCTTCCGGAACCCGAAGTTCGCGGTCTCCACGCAGCTGCGTCAGCTGATGGAAGAGGCGCGCGCAGATGCCGCCACGCAGCGACGGCTGGACGCCCAGCGCCGCCGCCGCGAGCTCACGGAGATGCTCCTCGATCGGAGCATCTTCAGCGTCTACGAGCCGATCGTGGACGTCTCCACCACCACCGTATTCGGCTACGAGGCGCTGGCGCGCGGGCCCGAGGGCACGGCGCTCCATTCGCCCGCCGCGCTCTTCGGGGCCGCCGAAGAGCACGACCTGGTCTTCGAGCTCGACTGTCTCTGTCGGGCCAGCGGGCTCAAGGGCGCAGTGGACTTCCCGGCCGGGACCAAGCTCTTCCTGAACATCCTGCCCACCAGCATCCACGACCCCAACTTCGCGACCGATCGCTTGATCCAGACCCTCGAGGAGTGTCGGCAATCACCCAGCGAAGTGGTCTTCGAGATCAGCGAGCAGGAATCGATCGCCAACTTCTCGCACTTTCGCGAGATCAGCGATCGCTATCGGAGCCTCGGCTTCCAGTTCGCCCTCGACGATACGGGCAGCGGCTACGCGGGATTCGAGGAGCTGATCGAGCTGCAGCCCGAGTTCATCAAGATGGATCGCAGTGTGGTGTCGGGCGTCGATCAGGATCCGGCCCGCCAGGAGGTGCTCTCGGCGCTCCTCACGGTGGCGAACAAGATGGGGGCGCGCGTGATCGGCGAGGGCCTCGATACCCTCGAAGAGCTCAACGCGCTGGGCGAGCTCGGCATCCACTTCGGCCAGGGATGGCTCTTCGGGCATCCCACACCCCTTCGCGCCCGCTAGTCGGTCGTGCGCGGCTTTCGCCGGAAGACGATGCTGAAGTTGTTGGCGGGCATCTCGATGCGGCGCTCGAGGATCAGCCCATGCGCGCGAGCGCGCTCGGTGACCTCTTCGAGATCGCGCACACCGAAGGCGGGGTTGCGCGCCTTCAGTCGGGCGTCGAACTGTGCGTTGCTCGGAGCGGTGTGCCGGCCGCCGATGCGGAAGGGCCCGTAGAGCACCAGCACGCCACCTTCGGCGAGGGCGTCGCCCGTACCACGCAGCAGCGCCTCGCAGGCCTCAAAGGGCGCGATGTGGATCATGTTGATGCAGAGCACCGCCATCGGCGGCGCCAGGCCGACGAGCGCACGCCAGGGATGTGCGCGAACGTCCAACGCCACGGGCGGCCGTAGATTGGCGAGCCCCGCCGAGGCGCGCCACGCCTCGATGCTGCTCAGGGCCTCGGAATCGGTGTCGCTCGGCTGGATCTCGAGCAGCGGGAAGCGCCGCGCGAAGTGCAGCGCATGCTCGCCGCTGCCACTCGCGATCTCGAGGACCCACCCGCGCTCGGGCAGCACCTCGGCGAGCACGGCCGCAATCGGCTCGCGATTGCGCGCCGCGGCCGGCGCCTGGAGGGCGCCGGGGGGCGGCGACTCACTCTCCCGCGCGGCTGACATGGTCGCGCAGGAAGTCGATCACGCACTGCGTGGACTCGTCGTTGCGATCCCCGGCGACCATGTGTCCGGCGCCGGAGACGCCGACGGAGTGGGCGTGGCGAACCGGGTCGAGGAGCTCGCCCGCCCCCTCTTCGCCGAGCAGATCGCTCATGCGCCCGCGCACGAGCAGGGCGGGCAGGCCGGGCGCACGCGCTGCGCCGGACTCGCCCCGACTGTCGGCGGCAGGCTCGATGCCGTCACGGCCGCGCAGTGCGCGGCGCTGGCGGGGCGGCTGGGCGTCGGGCCCCTCGCTGAAACGGGGCAGCGCGCCAAGCGGTGAGGACGAGGAGGCGCTCATGTCGGGTCCATCGGCTGAGGAAGGGGCGGGCGGGCGTCCTATCGAGGCGCCGCATCGGTCCTGCTTGGTAGTCCGCCCGGGGGCCGACGGCAAGGCCGCGGGCGGGCGGCTCTGCCCGCCGGGATCAGCGCGACCGCGTCGCGACGCCCACCATACAGACCGGGAGCAGCGCGCCGGTCTGGATCCGCGCCTCGTCGATGCTGGCCACCTGATCGATGAAGCGCCGATCGCTCGCGCTCTTGGGGTCGAAGTTGTGACCGATCTCCGGCCCGACGAAGCGGAGCGCGAGGTTTCCGAAGCTGGCCAGGACGGGCAGCTCGAACCGTTGGCGCAGGAGCGGGAGGAGCGCCCGGGCTTCCACATCCTCGGGGAGCTCGGGAGGCGTCTCCTCGCCTTCGCGTGGCTGCCGATAGCGCGCCGGCATCAGCTTCCAGATGCGATCGCTCATCGCATGGCCCTCGTTGCGCTCGCTGCGTCCGCCGATGCGCTCGGCGAGCAGGAAGGCGAAGCCAGTTCCGCTCTTCTGATGGGCGCCGAGGTGGTCGAGCAGGGTGGCGAGCGCCCCCTCGCCATGAGCGTTCATCCAGTCGGAGAGCGCTTCGTCGGAGACCATCAGGTCGTACTCGCCGCTGAGCGCCGGGGGGGCGCCCGGCACGACGGGGGGCAGATCGATCAGGTGCGTACCGGTGCTCGAAGTGGCTGGGGCGGAGCCCGCGGCCGCCGCGCAGGGTGGGGCGAGGTCGAGACGTTCGATCCGGAAGTCGTGGACGCCGCGCGCGAAGAGCTGCGCGATCAGATCGCGCTCGAAGTGGATGTCTGGACCGCGCAGCGAGAGGATCCGGAGCCGGGCGTCAGCGGCCTTGGCACATCGGCCCGCGATCTCTTCGGCGAACAGACCGATCAGGCTCTCATGTCCGGTCTCGGCGAGCTGAGCGCGCACCTGCTCGTCGCGCCAATAGCGATGGATCGGCGGATAGAACGCGTGCCCTTCGTCACGCTCGGGCAGCTCGGGCTCTGCGGAAACGGCCGCAGCGAGCAGCTCCTCCCTGGCGTTTGCCCCAGCAGCCGGATCGCCTGCTTCGCCGGCGGGCTCGGGCGCTTCAGCCGCGTCCGGGGAAGGGGCGGTGGACTCCCCCGCGACGGGCCCGACACGATCCGGCGCCGGCGTCGGCGACGGCGGGCGCTCCGCGGATGCCCCGGCGACGGGCCCGCGCGGGGCGGGTGCCGTGCCCGGCTCGTCCGCTGTCGGAGCCGGGAGGCCTTCGCTCTCTTCGCTCGCCCCGGCGGTCGGGCGCCCGCTTCGAGCGGTGCGGCCGATCAGGGCCAGCGTCTCGCGCAGGGTCTCGAGCTCCTGCAGCTCGCGCTGGCCCTTGGCCCGCTCGTCCAGCACCTGCTGGCGCACCGCCTCGAGCTCCACCTCGAGGCAGCGCTCTCGGTCGTCGCGCTCGGCCAGGCGGTCGCGGAGCGTGCCGACCTCTTCGGCTCTGGCCTCGCTGGTCTTCTGGGCGAGGGCCAGACGCTCGCCGAGGGTCTGGATCTCGCGATCGCGCACCTCGATGGTGCATTCGAGGGCGCGCTCCGTGCCGCGAAGCTCTTCGAGCTCGGCGCGCACGGCCTGCTCACTGGCCCGCAGCGCCTGCAGCTCGGATCCGAGCTCATCGCGCTGCTCACACAGCGACTCGCGGATCTCGGCCGCCTCGGCGAGCGTCCGCTGGAGCGCCTCGATCTCGCTTCGGCGGGACTCGATCCCCTGACGGGCGAGGTCGAGGGTGTTCTCGAGCTCGTCGATGCGCGTCTTGCGCCGATTGCTCCGGCCTTCGCTGGCGGTCAGCGCGCTGCGCAGCCCGGCATTCTCCTCGCGCAGGGCCTCCAGCTCCAGACGCGCCTGATCGTTGCGCGCCTCGCGCGCCTCGGGCCGTCGCGCGGCATTGCCATCGGGATCGCCCTGCTGGAGGGCGCGCGAGAGCTCGCTCACCAGCTGCTCGCGCTCGCGGAGCTGCTCGGCGAGCGGCGTGAGCGAAGCTTCGGCGCCGTCGAGACGCTCCTGCTGCTCGCGTAGCTTGGCGTGCGCCAGGGCGAGCGTCTGCTCCAGCTCGTGGGCGCGCGCCTCGCTCGTCTTGCGCGCCGCACGCTCCTGCTCGCGCTCCTCCCGGGCGGTCGCCAGGGCGACCCTCGCCTCGAGGAGCTGCCTGTCCTGGCTCTCGTCGCGGGCGCGCTCCTGGTCGTCCTGGACCTCGCGGCGCTGCAGGCGCCGGCTGATCTGATCGCGGGCGCGCTCGACCTCGTCGCGGAGCTTCTCGAGCTCGCGATCGCGGTCGGCGCGGAGGGTGAGCTCGAGAGAGAGATCGCGGCGCAGCTCCTCCACTTCTGCCGCGCGTCGGCTCAGCTCGGCGCGCAGACGCCACGCTTCGTCCTGCTCGTCGTGCAGCGCGCGAGGGTCCTCGCCACCGCCTCGGGCGATGGCATCCGGATCGGCGAGCAGGCTGAACGCGGGCAGGGTGGCCCAGGCGCGCCGCTCCGGAGACGAGGCGTCGCGTCCTCCGCCCAGCGTTCCGGTTGCGTCGTCGAACCCCTCGTCCTCGGTCTCCATCTCGTCGAATCCCCAAGCGGCGAGATCGCTCTTCGCGCCCTTCGCCATCCGATCCATGGCTCCGCCCCCAGCCGTCCGCCTTGCAGCCCGAACGGCCAGTTGCGCGCACACTGCAATGCCTCTGCGCATCGCTTCGGCAGGAGCGGGATTCGCCTTGAGATGCAGGGGCGTTGGCGGCGGAACCTGCGCGCATATCTGGGCGCGCAGCGCGATCTCGAAAGCGCTGGGAAGGGCGCCGCGCCGGGGGGAGATCTTCTCGAAAGTGGATGTGCCCAGACGCCACCCCGATACGATGCTGATCCGCCTCGCGGACAGGAGACCGCGGTCGGCTGGTCTCGAGCGGCGCCCACGCGGATGGCCCGGCGTCCCGGTTCGCCGCGGAGGTTCGGGCCTCTAGAGCACGACCTTCACCGCAGGATGCGCGCTGAGGGCGCGGTAGAGGTCGTCGAGCTGCGTGCGTGAACGGGCGGTGAAGGTGATCGTCAACGAGACGTATCGGCCTCCCCGGCTCGGGCGCGATTGCACCGCGTCCTCGCCGAGGTCGGAGACGTGCTCGCGCATCACGTCGAGGACGGACGTCTCGAAGTCGGCGTTCGCCACACCCATCACCTTGATGGGAAACGCACAGGGGAATTCGAGGAGCTCTCCGCCCACCTTCGGATCAATTCACGTGGTAGCGCGCCGCGCGCTTGTTTCGATCCTTGTTGATGTCCATCAGGATCCGGGTGGCCTCGCGGGCGACCTCGGCGCCGGCGACCTCGTCGTCCTCCCGGTCGAGCTCCGCCATGTCCACCCACTGCCCGTAGACGTGGCGCGTGCGGTCGGTGATGATGCCGGCCTTGAGCAGGGTCTTGATCAGGACCCGGAAGATGTTCGTGTTCTGACGCATGTTCTCGCGGCGCTCCGAATCACCGAAGGCCTCGAGGACTGCGCTGCGCACCCACTGCCAGTCGAGGCCGAACTCGCCGTAGATCTCCTGCTTCTGCTCGGAGTTGACCAGATTGAAGAGCAGGACCTGGAAGACCTCGGCGGCCCACATCTCGACGCTCTCGTGCTCTTCCTCGGTGAGCTCCGGCATCGTGCGGTCCGCCCAGATCTTTCCGAAGCGGTGGTGGAAGGCCTCGTCCGCCATCGTGAACTGGATGAGTCGTCGAAGCATCGGGTCCTGGGTGTCGCGCTGGAGCGTCGCGAAGGCGCCCATGGCCAGGCCCTCGACGAGCATCTGCATGCCCACCAGCTTCTTGTAGACGGCCCCGGAGCGCACGATCTCGCCGAGCAGCCCCTGCAGCGTGGGGCCCGATCGAAGCGGCCGTCCCCAGCGCGTGCCGATGTAGCTGGCGAAGCCGGTCACGTGCCGCGCCTCCTCGCGGGCCTGGTTGGCCGCATACTCCTGGGCGCCCGGATCGCGCATGATCGACGTCAGGCTCGCAGAGAGGGAAAGCGCGCCCTGCTCGCCGTGCAGGATGCTCGAGAGGACGAAGCGCGTGTTCTGATTGGCGAGTCGGATCTGCTGCTGCTCGTCGAGCTTGTCCGCGACGGCGCTCTGCAGCTCGATGCAGAATTCGCGCGGCATGATCGTCTGCTCTTCCAGATCGAAGGGCTCGCCCTGGAAGTCGACGTAACGCGGGTCGGTGGGATCCCAGAAGTGCTCGACGGTGGCGGAGATGATCTCGTCGAAGGCATCGCTGCGGGTCTCGTAGCGATCGACTTCGATCAGCGAATCGAAGTCGTCGCGGTCGACGACGTTGTAGATGGGGTCGTAGTTGATCTGCCGTTCCGCCATGACAAGGCTCCAGTCGGGGTGAAGAAGGGGCCTTCCGCTGATGGAGGGG
>CAZQMY010000198.1:0-10455 GCA_964594405.1 uncultured Spirochaetaceae bacterium
GACCAGCAGGTCGTCGAAGCGGAAGCGGATGTCGGTCCGATCCATCGCCACGTCGGTGCAGCGCTGGATGTCCGCCGAGCTCCGGCCGGGATCGTCGATGGGCTCGCCGTCGACGGTGATGCGGAGGAGATTCAGGTCGAGGGGATTCCTGGCTTCGACCTCGCGCTGCAGCCGCGTGATGTCGAGGCCATCGAGGTCGTCGCGCTCAGCCGGCTCGTCGTAGACCACCTGCACGCGGATCTCGGAGCGCTCACCCTGGATGAAGCCGGTGTTCACGGGATCCCCGGAGTGCAGGAACCCATGCCCCTCGTGCTCGACCTGGTCGTCCGAGAGCCCCATGCGCTCCTGGATGAGCGCCCTCGCCCGCCGGGCCCGCGCCGCGCTCAGGCCGATGTCGTCGCCGTAGGCGAGCGCCGTGCGGCGATCGAGCCGCTCATTGCGTACGTAGCCGACGAAGCGCAGCCGCGCACGATCACGATCCCCGACCTCGGAGAGGGCCCTCCGGAGGCCGGCCAGGTAGCCGTCCGGGATGACGGGATCGCCATCCCTCACCTCCAGCACCTCCAGCCGACCCCAGGGCGGATCGAAGACCTGGGTGACCATCTCCGGATCACCGGCGTCCGGGCAGACCGTCGGCTCCTCGGGCAGCTCCTGGAGCGGATCGTCGTGCCAGAATTCCACCTCGATCCTGCGATTCAGACCGCGGCCTCGCTCAGTGGCATTCGATGCCACCGGCCGCGTGGCGCCGCGGCCGTCGCTCGTGATGGCCGCGTTGGGCAGGCCCAGAGCATCCTGGACGGCCAGCGCGACCCGCCGCGCCCGCGCCTTGGAGAGCGCGGTGGCGTCGCCGTAGATGCGCGCTGCGCGTTCGCCGAGCGGCGAGTCGTCGGTATGGCCGATCAGCTTCACCTGGACCTCCTGCTCCCGATCGAGGCCGGCGAGCGCCTCGCGGATCTGGTCGATGAAGCCCTGGGGCACGCTCACGCTCTCGGGGTCGAGGTGCAGCGGCGGCACCAGATTGCGGATCCGAGTCCGGCGGGCGTGGCCTTCCTTGAAGCGCATCTTGCAGACGGTCTCGACGCGACACACTTTCACGTGGCCAGCGTATGACGGGACCACGACGTCGCGCAGATCCAGCGCCTGGCCGATCTCGTCGTACCAGACCTCGACCTCGACGCGCCTGTTCTGTCGACGCCCCTGCTCCGTCCGGTTGCTGGCGATGGGCGCAGCGGCGCCCGCGCCCGCAAACGAGATGGCCTCGGCGGGCAGCGAGAGGGCGTCCTTCATCAGCTCGGCGACCTCGCCTGCGCGCTCTCGGGAGAGGCCGGTGTTGTCGCCGTATCGCCGCGCCAGCTCGCCAGAGAGCGGGCGATCGTCGGCGTGGCCCACGAGGTGTACGCGCACGTTGCGCAGGTGGGAGAGGCTCGCGAGCACCTCACGAAGCTTGTCGATGGAGCTCGGCGGGATCTCGATGGCGCCGGAGGCGAAGCGGATGGGCGGAACCACGTCCCGGAGCTTTCGGGTCTCGGGCTTCTCGCGCACGACGGGCCGCGACTCGAGGCGATCGCTGGTCACCTCGGCGAGTCGCTCGGGATCCGTCACCCACTCGCTCAGCTGCTCGTTCGTCGGCAGAGCACGCGCGGTGCGCGCCAGCGGCGGCACCGCATCGAACTCCGCGTCCACCAGCGATTGGGAGACCTGCTCGAGCAGGCCCCGACCGACGCCCTCCAGCGTGACGTCCACCGGCTCCGCCCTGCGCCCGGACACCACCTCGGTCTCGATGCGGAGCCGCCCCCCGCCTTCGACCTCCGCCCAGACTTCGAGGATGAGCGCCCGCATCGTATCCAGGCGGGACTGGATCAACGAGGGATCCTCGGTATCGGCGGCGTAGCTGAGCCGCAGCGTCGACGGCGCCTTCGCGAGCTCTTCGACGAGCCGATCGATCCGCGGTCGCCAGTGCGTTCTCAGGGACGCCGCACCGGGCTCGAAGGCCGCATCCGCGAGATCGAGACCGACGACGCGATCGATCGACGCGCCGAAGTTGAAGCGGATCGCCTTGCCCCGGGTCGCCCGCCGGACCAGGGTCTGCGGCGTCGAGAGGCGATAGCCCACCGGCAGCGTCCGATCGTCGAGCTTGAGCACGAAGTTGCTGCCGCGCCGCTCGTGGGGCACCAGCGCACAGGTGATGTGGAAGCGACCGTTCGCGTCGGTCCGGGCAGCGAGGCCGCGCGCCGTGATCAAGCGGACGCCCGGCAGCCCCGCCTCGCCCTCGTCCTGCGTTCCATTCCGGTTGCGATCGTCGAAGACCTTGCCCAGCACGTCGGTGCAGGCGAACTCGGGATCCGGCGTCACGCGCACCGTCGCACTGGCGCTGCCCGTGAGCGCGAGGTCACTGCCGCCCTCCAGCACCTGCGCATAGTTGGTGAATTCGCCCTCGCGCACGCCGGCGCCCACCGCCAGCAGCAGCGCCAGCCTGATCTCGCTGCGCGGATCGAGGTCCAGCCCATCCCAGCGCAGCGTTCGCTCGGTCCGCGTCGGCTCCGTCTTCACTCCCTCGATCCGTGCAGAGCCCTCCACGTACTTGAATCCGGCCGGGAACCGATCCACCAGGCTCGCGCCTGGAATCGGCGTGTTGAGCTCGTTGGAGACAACGATCTCGTAGGGCACGAGGTCGCCGATGGCGACGTTCAGTCTGGGCGTGGTCTTCACGATGGCCACGCCGGTATCCGCCTGGGGGTCGAGCGGGATGTGGTTGTTGAAGATCTGGCTCGAGGCCACGCCGCCCGTCCCGTCGAGGTTCAGGTGCACGTGGTAGGTGGTTCCGTCGGTGCGGGGCAGCACGCTCACATCGGGGGCGAAGGCCGTCGTCTGAGACTCGCAGACCGTGCTGGTGCCCGGCACGGCGTCGAGCGGAGTGAGCGCGCAGCTGGGCACCGCGAGGGGCTGCGTCGCCGCATCGAATGTGGGCGGGATCACTGTCGAGTAGCCATCGACATATCCCTCGGCGGGCGCCGAGATCTCGACGATGTAGTCGCCGCCATCGGGGCACGACGCGACGTCGGAGAAGTTGAGGTCGAATTTGTAGTGTCCGTCGCCGCGCGTCACCTGACCCTGCTGGAAGGGGTCGTCGAAGCAGCTCGTGGGAAGGAGCGCGCCCGTGTCCGCGCGCGTGAGACGCACGGTGGCGCCCTCGACCGGCAGGCGCTGGATCGAGTCGTAGACGACGCCATTCGGCGCGATCGGCAGGTTGATGCCCTGCAGGTTGCTGCCGGCGCCCAGCACGAGATCGCTGATCCGCTGCGGCTCGTTGGTGAAGGGCGACTCGGGGCGGCCGACCGATGCGCTCTCGGGGCCGGCGTCCGGAGCGATGAAGCGGAGGACATAGGCGTCGCCGGAGAGATCGTTGGGCTCGAATCCCGTGAGGCGGAAATCGCCCTGTGCATCGCTCCGGGTGACGAGCAGCGGCTGACCATTGCGTTCCAGCTGGATCTGCCAGCCCGAGAGGATCGGCTCGCCCGCGTCGAGCACGCGATCGAGATCGATGTCGTGCCAGAGACCGCCGCCGAGTGCGGCCACTCCCGGCATGCCCCCCACGGCGATGGAGACGCTCGCGCTCGCGCTCTGCACCGGCGAGTTCCAGTCGACCCGGGCCTCGTTGATCACCACATCGCCCATGTTCAGTGTCCCGGCGATGTTCGCGCGGAAGCGCAGCGTGATGACGCCGCCGGGCGGGAGCGCCCCCTGGCTCGCCCCGTAGTCTGCGCTGAGCACGCTGCCCACGAAGCTCGTCCCAGTGGCCGCGCCGTTCATCAGGGCGCTATCGGCGACGTAGGTCAGCTGCCCCGCGGCCGGCGCATCCAGGTCATCGACGATCACCACACTGGTTGCGGGCACGGTCCCGATGTTCGTCACTCGGACGACGTACTCCAGCTCGGAGCCGGCGAGGGCCTCGCCGCCGCCCACCACGCTCACGGTCTTGTCGATGGCCAGCTGCTGGCCCGCTCCCACGACCACCACCGTGGGCTCGGGTCCGGTGGTGGGATCCCCGTCGCCATCGGTGAGCAGGTTCGCGACCTCGGCGCTGGACACCAGGGCCTGATTGCTGATCAGCGTGCCAGGCGTCGCGGACGGATCGACCAGCAGATCGAAGACGACGGTCGCGGTCTCGCCCGGGCTGAGTGTGCCCGCGCCTGCGGTCGGCATCGGTCGATCCGAGGAGCCGATGTCGATCCCGCTCGCCAGCGGTGAGGCGCCGCCGTCATCGGCAACGACGGGCTGGCCGTTGAGCATCAGCGAGTTGCTCACCCACATCGTATCGGCCGGAACGGCGTCGACGAGGGTGGCCGCCGTCGCGGGGATCGCGCCGGAGTTGGTCACCGCGATCGTGTAGCGGAGGCGGTCGCCCGGATCGACGACGCCGACGCTCCCCTGATCGTCCTGGATCACCACGGACTTGGCGGCGAAGAGCAGCGGCGCGTTCCCGACGACGTCGCGCGTCGGATCATCGGGAAGCGCGGTGTCCGGATCATCCGAGGGCTGATCGACGACACCTCCCGTCACCGCGCTCACGAAGGCCTGATTCGAGATCACCGTCCCGTCGGCGACGGTTGCGTCGACGACGACGTCGAACGTGATCGTCGCGACGTTGTCCGGCGTCGCGGAGCCGTCGGCGCGCAGGGCGCCAGGCGTAGCATCCTCCGGCGCATTGAGCAGCAGCCCGTCGATCAGCGGCGAGGTCGACCCGGCCGCGTCGGACACGGGCGCCCCGTTCAAGGTGGTGCTGCCGGGGACGTAGGCCGTATTCACCGGTACGGCGTCGCGCAGCGTCGCGTCGACGGCATCATCGGTCCCCACGTTCTTGACCGTGATCGTGTAGCGCAGCGTCTCTCCGGCGAGCAGGGTCGCCGGGTCGCCCGTGACATCCTCGGAGATCTTCTCCACGACGAAGTCCGGTGCACTCACGATCTGCAGCTGCGTCGGATCCTCGTCTCCGACGACGGTCGGCTGCGCGACCCCGTTCACGTTCGGATCGTCGCTCAGCGCAAAGCGCTCGTCGTCGATGAGCAGCTCCGCCTGATCGGCGACGAGCATGCCATCGGGCAGCACCGTGGCGAGAGTGGCCTGGTAGCTGATCGTGAGCGAATCGCCGTTGTTCGGGAGGTTCAGCCCGCTCACGTCGACCAGCCCGGTGCCGCTCGCCCCCCCGGACGCATCGGAGGCACTCGAATCGGCGCCGACGACGCCCACGACGCTGATGTTCGCGAGGCTCCCCGGCACGAAGGCCGGCGTCGCGTTCAGGGCGTCAAGCTCATCCCGGAACGTGAAGTCGCTCATCGCGGTGGTGCCCGCATTCTGGATGGTGATCGTGTACTCCAGCACGTCGCCGGGCGTCGCCTCACTGGCGGGAGAGGCCGGGCTGGTGAGGTTGGCCACGGTCTTGGAGAAGTAGTTGAGCGGGAGCGCGACGCTCGCCGTGTGCGTGTCCTCATGATCCGACGTGCCGGGCGTACCCGTGCTCAGGGCTCGCGCGAACGTGCGCCGATCGGAAGCGGTGGCCGGCACGCTGCCATCGGCGCTGAACCATTCGGTGGCGCCCGCGACGTTCGTGATGGCCGAGCCCTCGGGCGTGTCGAAGTCGAGGGCGACGTCATAGAGCACGATCAGGCGTTGCGTGGGGGCGACGGTGGTCGAAGGCGAGAGGAAGGAGAGGGTCAACGTGCAGTCGGGCTCCCCGGCGAAGACCGCGGTGAAGTCCGTCCCTTCGACCAGCGGCCCGGAGACGTCTGTCGTTCGGTCGGCCGCGAAGACGCGGGCGTCGACGATGGTCGGGGCGGCATCACAGGTTCCGCCGGGCGCCAGATCGGGCAGCTCATCGAGCAGGGTGAGGTTCCACGCGGGGCCCGAGCCCTGGTTCTGCACGTCGAGCGTGTAGCGCCCGTGCGCGCCGAGGTTCAGCACGGAGGGCCCCGACTTGATGACCTCGATCGTGTCGGGACCGATGATCGTGATGGCCGCGCTCGTCCCGGCGGCGCCGGCCCTCACGCTCGCGTCGTCGTCGTCGACCCAGTTGTAGGTGTAGTCCGCGCTGTTCGTGAAGTCGACGCCCGGTAGGTTGTTCGCCGTATCCTCGAGCACCAGGCCGATCTCGAGAGTGACCTGCTCGCCGGCGGGAATGTCGATGCCCTCGGTGGCGTCCTCGATCAGCAGCTGGGTCGCGGTCCCGCTGTTCTGCGGCGTGAAGTCCGCCGAGCCGGCGAGCTTCGTCACATCGAGGAAGCGGAGGTCTACGCCTCGGGTCGCGAAGCCGAGATCGTCGCGAATGCGCACGTCGTAGATGGGGAAGGCATAGGGCGTCGCCGGAACGGTGATCTCGTAGGTGAAGCGTTCACCCACCGCGACCTCGCTCTGTGTGATCGCCTTGGTGAGCGCACCCGGCGTCGGCAGCGGGACCGTTGTTCCGGTCGCGGAGGCGGGTCCCGCGCAGTGATCATCCGGAGCCGTGACCGACGGGCAGCCGTCGCCGGTGCGTTCGTAGACCGAGCCCTGATCGAGCGAGGTCCAGTCGACGTAGGCGACATTCGAGAGCGCGGAGGGATCGGGCAGGGGCGTCGTCAGCTCCACCCGATAGCGCAGCTCGAGCGTGCTGCCCGGATCGACGTCGATGGTCAGGTCGCCGTTGCCCGCTCCCCAGAGCAGGTCGCCGCTCGCGTGCGTGCCCGGCGTTGGGACGAAGCCCGAGACGGGCGAGCCGTCGATGGTGGCGGTGGGCGTGAAGCCCGAGAGCAGGGTCATCTCCTCGGGCAGGTCGTCGCGGATGTTCACGTCGTAGGCGGTGGTGTTGCCGGTATTCGTCGAGCTGATCGTGTACTCGAGCGTGTCACCGAAGGCGGGCGGATCGCCGGCGGCCTTACCGACACTCACGTTGGCCAGCGCCTTCGACACGCTGAGCACCGGCTCGACGACGGTCACCGGCGCCGTCGCGTCGGCGAGCGCTTCCGGCGCGCCGGTCTCGCCGTTCGTGTAGCCGAGCGCCGCGCCATTCCGCAGCGTCTCACCGGAGTTCGTGGCGAGGTCGTTCTCGATGCGGGCGAAATAGCTGATGCGGATCTGCGGCGCGATGACGCTCACCTGCGCGTCGTCCTCGGTCTGCGTCGTCACGGTGCCGACGGACCACGTGACCACGCCCTGCGTCCCGTCGCTGGGCACCGCGAGCAGCGCGGCCTCGGCGGGCGGTTGGCCGTTGATCGCGGCGATGCCCGTGAAGTCGTAGCTCACGTCGAAGTCGGCGTTGTCCGCGAGTGTGTAGCTGACGGCGCCGGAGAAGAGGTCGTCGGAGACGCTGACGTTCTGACTGACGCCCTCCGGCAGGTCGATGACCAGATCGAAGGCGCGATGACTGCCGACGCGGGCGGGCTGCGCGCCCGAGCCGTCCACTTTGTCGAAGGCCAGGGCGGGGACCGCGACCGTGGCGTCCACCTCGCTCTCATAGTCATTCAGGTCGTCGGCGGCGTTCGGGAGCGCGCCGATGCGCATGCCGGTCGGGCTGCCGTCGGGCCCGATGCTCCCGCCGGCATTCAAGGCCGTCGTCGTCGCGGGCAGAGACGTCCAGTCCGCCTGGATCGTGTTGGGGAACTCGGTGTGCGGCTCGGTATCGGCCGGGACGTGTACCGCGAAGGAGAAGCTGATCGAGTCGCCCGGAGCGATCCCGCTTCCCGCGCCCCAGGAGAAGATCGGTGCATTCGCGCCGACGCTCGCGACGTCGACCGCCGTGGGTGGATCGGTCCCGCCCAGATCTCCGCGATACTCGAGGCCGCTCGTAGTCAGATCGTCGAGGATGCGCAGATTGTAGGCCGTGGCGCTGCCGTCGTTGGTGGCCGTCACCAGCACTCGCGGCACGTCGTCCGCGTCGACCGTCGGCATCGAAAACGCCTTCGTGAGGGTGATCTCGGGCTCGCGCACCTCGAGAGTGGCGACGTCGAAGGGGATGCTGACGGGATTGTTGGATTCGTCGATGTAGGCCACCTCGGCCACAGTCGCGGTCCCGCCGTTGAGGATGAGGTCCCCATCGCGGTTGCCGCTCGCGTTGTCCACTCGCGCGATGAACGAAGTGATGAAGTCGAAGCGGCGCTCGGTCCCCGACCAGGCGGTGACCACCTGGTCGCCGAACTCCCAGCGCACCTCGTCGGCGTCGCAAACGGGAACGAAGCTGCCCCCCGGCACGAAGCCGCCCGCCGAGTACGGCGCCGCGCTCAAGTCGATGGTCGGGGCTTCGCTGCAGCTGAGCCCGTCCGGCAGCACGTCACGGATCACGAAGCTGCGCAGCTGAGCGACGGGCAGGCGCGCGAAGAGCTCGAACTCGACCTCCTCACCGATCGACACACCCTGCGTGGCCGGAGAAGTGACGAGCGCGGTATTCGCGGTGTCGATGACGCTCTTGGGACGCGCCTCCACGGGCACGATCTGGATGATCGCGTCGGCCTCCGCCGAGGTGTAGCGTCGCGCACCGCCTTCGAGGCCGGCGGCCACCTGCGGTGCGCTCTGGTTGCCGAAGTCGCCCGTGAGCGAGTCGTAGCTCGCGGTCACGGTGCTGCGCAGCTCCTGGAGCGGTGCCACGTCGTCGTCCGGGTCGACCCGGTAGTAGAGCACGACGGAGTCGCCCGGATCGATCCGCTCGAGCGCGGCGCTGTGCTGATGGGAAGCGATGATCTGCGCCGGCGTCCCGTTGAGGACGGTGTTGTCGGTGATCGTGCCCTCGCCGCCGGTGTCGGAAGCATCCACCTGCAGATCGCCGTCGTTGTCCAGCGTGTCACCCGTCAACGGATCGACGTAGAGCTGATCGCCCGGATCGGTCACGCTCGTGACCGTCACGTCGTAGGCCGGAGCGCGGGGCACGCCCTCGGAGCTCGCTTCATTCGTGATCGTGACGCGGTAGACATAGGTATCGAAGGCGTCGCCGTCGTCGACCCTGTCCTGGAAGTCGCCGCAGCTGGATCCCGGACCGTCGAGGGACTCGTTGCAGACCTGCTTCGTGACGATGAGATTGGGCTCGGTGACCGTCATGTCGACCTGCCGGTGCACCTCGCGCGGGTAGCCCAGCGTCGACGGGGTGATCTGGAAGGTCACGTTCGAGCCCGAGTCGTCGTCCTCGAAGATCGCATCGAAGGTGGACGTGAGGATGTTCGAGCTGATCTCCGCGTGGGCGTTGGGCGTACCGCTGAGGTCGACCGGGTCGTTCGCGAGGCGGGTGCGGACGTCGACCTCGAACCAGTGGTCCTTTACCGTGATCTGATCGGCGGGCGAGTTGGTGTTGGTCAGCCAGCCGAAGGTCGCCTGACCGAGCACGGTCGCCGCAGGATCCTCGGCGATGCTCTTGATGGCCGCGGTGCTCTCGGTGGCCGGGTCCGTGTCCGAGATATAGGCCTGTCCGTCGGGAACGTTGTCGAGGACCTGGATGTTCTCGACGGCGATCAGATCGAAGCCGGGCGTCTCGAAGCCGAACCAGCCGCCGGAGAGGATCTCGTAGTCGCACTCCTCGCCGATCTCGAGGTGCGACTCGCGCCCGGCGAGTGGCGGGTTGTTCTCGCTGCATTCGCCTACGCGAGTCTTGAAGAGGTCGTAGCCGATGCCGCGGGCGCGGAGCCCATCGAGGCTGTAGTCGTTGGCGGGATTCGTGATTCCGTCTGCGCGCGGGAGGGGCTCGGGGAACCAGAGCGGGGTCCCGTTGCCGAGCGTGATCTGCCCCGTGACGTCCGCGCGGAAGCTCAGGTCGTCCGGGAAGCCGCTCCCCGTCGTCTTGACGACCTCGAAGTCGAGACTCGTGGAGGTGCCGCGCTCGATCGGCGTGCCCGTGCAGCTGAAGATCGCGACCGGAGAGGGCGGGAGGTCCTCCGGCAGCTGCCATGGGGTGAGGCTCGGGTAGCCGAGGTCTGCGCAGTTGGTCGGCCAGCTGGTCACGGTCATCGCGGCACCGAAGGTCACGACGGTGGTGTAGTCCTCCGCGACGTGGCCGCCGTTGTTGGTGAGGTTGACGCTGAGGTCGAGCGTATCCCGGCTGTTCAACACGAAGATCAGATCGCCGCCGCCCACCAGGTCGATGTCGATGTCTTCGGGGTTGGCCTCGGTGCCCGGCGGGCTGACGATGTTGTCGGATCGGACGTCTGCGGTGCAGAACTGCTCCCATTGGATGTCGAGCTCGTTGGTGATCTCGAAGGTCTGGGCCGGGTCCGTATCCGCGGGCGTCGAGCCTGGATCCTCCGGGCGGACGTCCAGGTGGGCCGTCCTGTCGTAGTGATCGGAGTCGATCAGGACCGTCTGGAAGGTCACGGTCACGACGTCGCCGTGACGGATCAGGTTGCTGTAGAGGCCGTCCTGGGCGGGCGGGCTGCTCGTCTGGGAGAAGGTGAGGTCCCGATTCGCTAGATAGTCGGCGACGTCCGTCGAGGTGAGCGTGGGATA
>CAZQMY010000199.1:0-10375 GCA_964594405.1 uncultured Spirochaetaceae bacterium
CAGCGCTATCGCGACTGGGCGGAGGAATCCGAGGAGATGCGCGCCGAGCTGCTCGAATGCGCCGCTCGGGAGGACGAGATCGCCGACCGCGCCGAACGGCTCCGACCGGTGGCGCCGGGCGACGAAGCGATCGTGGCCTCTGCCCTCAACGAGGCATCGAAGCTCTATTCGGCCCAGTTCGACCATCACACCCTGGCGGATCGGATGACGCTCCAGGCCCACGCCGAGCGCCAGGGAGCGCTGGCTTGGATCGGCTTCGCGGGTCAGACCGGGGACGAGGCCGAGAAGGCCGAGTTCATGGAGCTCGCGGGCCTCGAGGTGGCGAGCGCCGAGCAGATGGACCGCACCCTCGACATCGACACCAGCCGCCGCTGAGCCCGAGCGCCATGGCGCTCGATCTCGCTGGGCGCGGCAGATCGCACGCAATCCCGTCGCGCCGTGGCACGCGCCCATTGCGCGCTCGAGAGCGCCCTTCCCCACGAGGCGTCCACTTCCTCACTTTTTTAGCCACATCCGGCCCCCCGTCACCACATCTTCCTGCCCACGCCGTCACCCCGCTGCGCGTGCTGCCGGCGATGGGCGGACTTCCGCGTGCCGGCCCGCGCGCGGCAACCCGACGAGGAGGTTCCATCCCATGCGCCCCATCCTTCCCGGTGTCGCCCGCCGCCGCGCGCTGATCGCCCTGGCGCTCGCCGTGCTCACGTCGACCTTCGCGGGATCGACCGCGTACGCCGTCGGCTCCGCACGCTTCGTCGACAGCGACTTCGCCTCTGGCTTCCAGGACGGGGATCTCGTCGGCATCGAGCCGCAGTACGAGATCGCGACGCGCGAATCCTTCCTGAGCGCAGCGCAGGTCACGCCGGGCGGGCCCATCGACCCTTCGCTCGCGGTCGCCTACTCGCTGGCCCCCTGCCTGCTGCTCGAAGGATCGAGCGACTGCCAGCCCCAGCTCAACGTCGGCGATGGCCCCACCTTCACCTTCATCGCCGAGATCACCATCGAAGCGATCCAGGCCGAGGTCCCGGAGTCCGGCTTGCTCTTCTTCCTCTCCGGCCTCTCTCGTGACCCTTCCTACTCGGTCGACGACATCACCCTCGTCTTCGATCAGGATCCCAAGAACGGGTTCACCTTCGATCCGGTCGACCTCATCACGTTTCAGAACGGCTCTCAGACATTGAGCTATCTGGGCTTCCTGCTTTCCCCCGACGACGTCGGTCGCACCATCACCCTCGAGCTCCAGATCGACACCACGGTCTCGTCGGGTGGAACCCCGGCCCTCTTCACGAATGCAGCGACCGACTATGACATCGTGCCCGAACCGGGAACGGGAATCCTTCTCGGAATGGGGCTGATCGGGATGGCACTCTATCGTAGGTAGCGATGCCTACATGGTTGCCCCGCAGCGCACTGCGCTGCGCGACGCACCCCGGAGTCGCGCACACATCCCTGGCTCTCGTCGTCTCCCTGTCGCTCATCGCTGCAGGAGGGGCTCGGCTCGCGCATGCCGAGCCGGCGACGGAGGGCGGTGATCACGAAGCCATCGAGGCCCTGGCCCTTCGCGCCAAGGGCCTCGCTGCGTTGGACGACTGCCCGAAGGCCCTCGACGTCCTCGCGGTCGTCAGATCGCATCGTCCCGACGATGCGGCGCTCGCGCGACTCGAGGGCGAGTGCCGCATTCGCGAGGGCGACTACGCCGGCGCGGAGCGGGTGCTCCGCACAGCCCTGCGACGATCGCCGCAGCTCGAGGATGCCCGGCTCTATCTCGCCATCGCGCTCTACCATCTCGAGTCTTTCGACGCTGCCGAGGCCTCGCTGCAGCGGGCTGCGAACACCACGAGCGACTTCTCACAGGCGCAGTGGGACCTCTATCGCGGGCTGCTGCTGCTCCGCCGAGCGCAGCTCCGGGACGCCGCCCTGGCCCTCGAGCGGGCACGACTCACCGACGCCGCCCAGGTCGAGCCCGTCGCCTCGTACTACGCGGGGCTGGCCTGGCTGACCATCAACGAGCGGAGGCTGGCCCGCGATGCGCTCGAGCGGGTCATCGCGCTCGATCGCCAGGAGGGACAGCGCGGACCGTGGGCCCGACGGGCCGAGCTGGCGCTGCAGGCGCGCGAGGCCGAGGATCCCTTGTGGCTCACGATCACGACCGGTCTCGAGTACGACGACAACGTGATCCTGCTGGCTGACGGCGTCCCGCTGGCCACTGGCGTCGGCGGACAGGCCGATGGGCGCGGCGTCTGGCTCGTCGAGGGCGGCGCCGAGCTCTACCTGGGCCGGAGCGTGTCGGGGGGCGTGCTCGGCTCCTATGAGGGATCGGCCCACTTCGACCTGCGCAGCTTCGATGTCCACCATCCGACGGCGGCGCTCTGGCTCGACTACGACCTCGATACGCGCACCATCGTCCGCGCCCGCTACGACGTGGGCCACGCCTGGGTGGGCTACTCGCCCTTTCTGACCCACCACGCGGTCAGCCTGGCGACACACCGCAGCTGGGGGGCGGCCGGACAGACCGAGCTCTTCCTCACCTGGCTCGGCAACGACTTCCTCGTGGGCATCGTCGCCGAGCCACGCAACACGGTGCCGGGACCACCGGGCAGCGTATGCGTCCCGGACCTGGGCGCCCCCTGCACGCCGAGCACCGTCGACGCCGCCAGGGCACGCGACCGGAGCGGCGACGGCTTGCGCGTGGGCGTGAGCCACAGCCACGAGCCGCGCTTCGCACTTCCCCACCTCTTCGAGAAGATCGCGCTGCGGGCCAGCTACAGCTTCGAGCGGTACTGGGCGCGCGGCCGCGACCACGACGCGATGGCGCATGTGCTGAGCGTCGGCGGCAATGCCCGGGTGCCCTTCGACGCACGCTTCGACTTCGACTTCGCCTTTGCGGAGCGACCCCACGACAATCCGAGCAGCTACCCCGACCCCGCCGACGTCACCCTCCCCGCACCCGGCGATCCGAACGTCCAGCTCCCGCTCTCGAGCACGCCACGCCGGGATCGCAGCTTCTGGCTGAACCTCTCCCTGACCCGACCTCTGGCGTCTCGGCTGGAGATGAGCCTGCGCTGGCAGTTCATCGACAACCACTCGAACGTCGTGGTCTTCGACTACGACCGATGGATCTTCGGCACCTACCTGACGCTCGGCCTCTGAACGGAAGCGGCCGGCCGAGCGCGCCTTCATGACGAGCCAAGGGAGCAAGAGCCCAGCATGCCTCACAGTGCATCTCGTAGACCCGCGCCCCGTGTCGCGCGGCGCCGAGCAGCCCTCGCCCTGTGCACGGGCGGCGCGCTCGGCCTCGCCCAATCGGCCCTGGCGGCGGATCCGTCGCCGCTCGCGCCGACGCCTCGTGCCCTCGCGCTCGACGTCTCCGGCAGCGTGCACTCCTCGTCCCCGACCGGCGATTGGCGTCCGCTCTCCTCGGCCGAGCCGATCGGCGCGGGAGCGGTGGTGACCGCGGGCCCGAACGGCGCCGCGGCGATGCTGCTCGAGTCGTTCCGATTGAGCCTCGGCGCAGGGAGCACCCTCTCGCTCCCCGGTACGCCGAGCGATGTCGACGTCGCGCTGCTGCGCGGGCTGCTCCGCACCGAGGACCTGCTCGGCCCGTCGCGTCTCCTCCGCATCGCCACACCCGTCGCCCGCATCACCCAGCGCGGCGGCACCATCGACTGGCAGCTCACGGCGAGCCCTCCAGGCGAAGCGCTTCTGCTCTGCAACGTGGGCACGGCTGAGACGACGTTGACCAGCGGCTCCCTGGCCCACGCCGGCGACAGCGGTGCGTCCGGGACGACGCTTGGCGCCGGCAGCTGCCTGCGCGTGGACGCCGAGGGCGGCGTGCAGCGCCTGGAAGCCGCGCGGGCGCAGATCAGGCCGCCCTCGTGGTCGGCTCTTCGCGACGTTTCCCCGCTTCGCGGACCGGGCCCAGCAGCCCGACGCTTCGAGAGCGCCGACGTCTCGGCCGCGCGCTTCGGCGATCCGGCCGACGTGGCCGCCGGCGCCGGGTTCTCGCCGCTCGGCTTCGCGGCGCGGCCCGCCATCGGGAGCAGTGACCGGAGCCGACAGCTCCTCCAGCCCTGCGACCTGCCTTCTTCGGGCTGCGTCTCCGGTCGCGCGGCGATCGCCGCTCAGCCGGCGCCGGTCAACCCCTGGATCCCCGGCGTGCCGCCGCCGCCCCCGAAGCCGCCGCCGGGGAACCCCAGGCTACCCGGGACGCCCCCGCCGCCGGGCGCCGCGCCCCCCGCGCCATGAGGCGGCGTGGGGCCCGGCGCGATCAGGCGCGCGCCGCGTAGGCACGGATGCCGTCGTCGAGACAGCGAACCAGGCGTCCATGCAGATGGATCTTCACGCCTTCCAGGATCGCATACCCGAGCAGGCCGAAGATCGTCGAGGAGAGCGCCAGTGCCAGGGCAGAGAGACGGAGCGGGTCGCTGGACAGGTGCATCGAGACGAAGAGGATCACCAGACCGGCTGTCGTCCCGATGAAGCCGATGGGCGGCAGCAGGTTCGCGTACATCGAGATGGGGCCCGCGTAGTGGGCTTCGTACTCGCTCACCGCCAGCTGCCGCGCAGCATCGAAGACGAAGGCGCGCGGCGTCTCCTCCCCCTCGCGCTCACTCTCCTCGCAGACCTCGCGAAAGACCTCGGGCACCGAGAGCACGGCCTCGCTCGGGCCCTTGGCCGTGGCCTGGCGGGCGCGCCAGCACAGGATCGCGCCGCGTGTGAGGGGCAGCCAGACCGCGGCCAGCGACAGCGTGCTCACCCCCATCGTGAGCAGGACTTCGTTCTGCAGGATCCAATCGAGACCGGTCATAGTGTCTTCTTCTCCTTCTCGAGGGCCGCGATGCTCTGCGAGAGCGTCGCCTTCTCGCCCATGGGGTACTCGACGAGCAGACTGCCGAGATCGATGAAGTCGCGCTGCAGCATCGTGAGGGTGCGGCCGAGCGCGCGCTCGTCACCGAGCTGCACGAAGACGCCGGCCTTCGCGAGCAGCAGGTTCGCCTCGAAGGGCCGGAGCTCCGGATGCCAGACCTGGCTCTGGCCGCGCAGGAGCGGGTCCAGGCGGTCGGCCAGGTAGGGTCGTACGAAGGCTTCGAAGCGCTCGAGCTCGGCGGAATCGCGATGCCGCTGCAGCGTCACGATGGTCCGCGTCATCTGGGTCACGTCGCGGGCGACGCGCCGCATGAGCTGCTTGCGCTGGCCGAGCGCATGGGCGGTGAGCTGCTCTTCGACGGCGCCCTCGGCCTCCACCATCTCGTAGTACGCGACCCGTGCGCGCTCATGGCCCGCACAGCCTGCCGACGACAGGCAGATCAGCAGGGTGAGCCCCGCCAGGCCCGCTCCGCATCCGATCACATCTCTCATCGAACCTTCCTCCTCGATTCGTTGCTCTCCGCCTGCACGGCGGCACCGATCACCAGCTCGTGCGCCATTCGGCGGAGCAGACCGTGCACCGCGTGATCGCGCTGCCCGGCGAGCTCGGCCACCAGGTCCGGGTAGGTGAGGATCTCCTTGAAGACCGGCAGGGCCTCGCCCACCGCGGCAATCTGCTCCTCGAGCTCCAGCCGCTCCCTCTGCAGGCCTTCGATCCGGTGACTGAGCCGCGCAATGGTCACGGTGTCCTCCGGTCGCGGCGGCGCGGAGACCGAGGGCAGCCCGCTGGGCTCGTCGCCCACGGCGCTGGCCGCCAGCTGCCGACGATGGGCCTCGCGACGGCGCGCGTCGAGCTGCTCGCGCTCGGCCTCGAGCATCGCAATCCGCTGGACCGAGGCATCGGCGCGGTCCTGCATCTTCTCGAGGTTCGCCTCGAGCTCGCCGATGCGCGTCTCGTCCGCGAAGCCGAAGTAGAAGAGCTTGACGTCGCTGGCGAATACGTCGCGATAGGTCGTGAGCTGCTCGAAGGCCGTCGCCTGGTAGGTGATCCAGAGGTCGAGGTGGCGCGACCGCTTCGCCGCCTCGGCGAGCGGCGCGGCAAGGGCCATGAACTCGTGCTCGCGGCCGCGGCGCTCGAGCGCGACGGAGAGCGTCGCCCAGAGCGTCCGATCGAAGGGATAGTACGCGAGCGCCTTCTGGTACTGGGCGATCGCCTCGTCCAGCTGCTCGGAAGAAGCATCGCCGCTCGAATAGAGCAGTACGGAGTCGCCGATCCCCTTGGCCGCCACGTATGCACCGAAGTACGCGGACTCCGGCAGCACGTCTTCGTGCCCAGCGGTGCTGATCTTCTCGAAGAGATGCAGGTAGCGTGCGTAGTGATTGACGGCGGTGACGATGGACTCGTCGAGCCTGGCGCCATCGGGGCCGCGCTCGCTCAGGTAGAAGTCGGCGGCGTTGAAGGTGGTCTCCTGGATCTCGGCCCACAGGCCACGCATCGCCGACGCGAAGGCCTCTCGGCCGCTCTCGCGGTAGCCGTGGCTCCCCCAATCCGAGCCGCGGGCGGCATAGAGCTTCTCGTAGATCCCGATGGCGCGGTCGATGCTGAAGGGCACGTCGATTCCGGCGCGCGCCCCCAGACGCTGCTGCGCCGCGTAGACCTCGCCGAGCTGGCGGAGGGCCCGCGTGTAGACCGCACAATGCCCCTGCAGTGTGTCTGCCCGGCGAAGAGCGCGCTGGTAGGCAGCGACCGCCTCGCGACTCGCCGCGAGCGTCGTGGGCGAGAAGGCATCGCCGGCCAGGGCGCGCCGGGCCTCGTTGTGCGCCCGCTCCGCGGCCACCAGGGCCAGCACGAAGCTGAGGCTCCCGCCGTCCGACTCCGCGCCGTCGAGTCTCTCGACCAGATGGGCCACGTAGTCCCGGGCCGAGGATTCGGCGGGGATCACATCGGGATGGCCGCCGAGGCGGCCATCGTTCAGCATCCGGACCACCGACGCCAGCGCGTCGAGATTGCCCTCGAGGCCGGCGTCCTGGCTGCGCAGCACGATCAGCCGCGCGACGTTCTCGTGAAGGTGCGGGAGTGCGGCGACGAAGCCCGTGCCGCCGCCGCTGTTGAGCGAGAGCGCATCGTAGGTCTCGAAGGGCGCCTCCATCCGGCTGATCACGCCGAGCCAGAGGGCCAGGACCTGCTCCACGAAGCCGTCGGCATCACCCAGCTGGATCGCCTCGTGGGCGAGGATGTAGTGGTACCAGTAGCGATTCTCGTGCCGATCGAGACGATCGTCGAGATGGCGGATCCCGAGAGCCGCCTCGTTCATGTCACCCGGATCACCGTGCGCGAGGAACTCGAGCAGGTAGGCGACGGCGCGTCGGCGCTTGTCGGCGTCGCTGTAGACGCGCGCCCGGGCGCCGGGCCCCTCGAATCGCTCGACGATGTAGTCGCCGAGCGAGACGCCCAGCTCGGCAGCGTAGCCGCGCAGCCGATCCTCGAGCGCCTCGGGCTGCGCCGAGGAGTAGACATATGCGTAATCGAGGTAGCGCTCCCAGCCCGCCATGGCATCCGGCGCAGCCGCGGCCGTCCCCGCGGCCTGCACCCCAATCCAGAGCGACACCAAGAGCGTCGCCGTGCGGCGAAGATCGGCTCCAGCCTTCATCACTTGAATCCTCCTGCAGCGCGCCGACTCGCTTCGAGTCGGGCCTGCCGTCGCGTGGCCAGTGGATCGAGACAGCGCAATGCGCGAACGAGCTCGTCGCAGACATCGCCCTCGGCCAGCATCTCGACGGAGCGATGCGCGCCGGGCTCGATCATCATCAGGAAGGCGTTGAGATTCTTGGTCTCCAGGAAGTAGAAGTGGCCGTCCTCGCTTCGGCAGTAGCTGCCCGAGGTCGCCGCGGCGATGATCCGCTGCTTGAGCCGGTCCTCCCGGGCCTTGGATGCACAGGCCGGGAGCACGTCCAGGGAGACCCCGCGCAGCGCAGGCGGCGCAGCGCCGCCGAGCTGGGCCAGAGCAACCGGATCGCCCGGGTCGGGGGCCGGCGCGGATCCTCCGCCGCCCGCCCGACGCGCCTCGCCGTGCTCGCGGCGGGCGGCGCGGAGGCTGGGCGCGCCAACCGGGTCGATGGCGGCGACCGGCGTATGAGCGGTCGCCCGCACGCGCCGCGTACGGTCCACGCCCGCGCGGCCCGAGGCGCGGCTGGGGCGCGCCGCGTCGAGCGACGTCGCGCGGCCCGGCGCAGCCAGCGGGGCGACCCCGACCGCTTCGTGTGCCCGCCCTCGCCTCGCGAGCAGCTCTGGACGGCGCGCGTGCCGCGTCTGTTCGCCCGGCGCCGCGCCCGGGGCGCGCTGCGCGGTGGCGGAGCGCGGGAGCGCGAAGGGCTCGGCCACCGGCATGGCGGTCCGAGCCCGCGCAAGGGCGACGGCGCGCTGCGCTCGCGCGCTCGGCTCCGGCCACTGCGCAGGCGCCTCGGGCATACGCGGCGCCGCGACGGGCGACACATCGCGTCCGGTCGGTGGCTGGGCGATCGCAGTCGCGGGCGCGTCGGCGCGAGTCGAGGCGATGGCCGATTTCGCGGGCCCGGCTGCAGACTCATCCGCGGCGTCCTCCGCGGGACGCGGGGCCAGGACCGGCTCTGCCGCGGGCGCGACCTGCGGCGAGGTCGCGAACGGCTGGAGGAAGGCGAGCCGCGTGGGCTCTGTGGCTGGCGAGTCGCCCTCGACGAGCATACGCGGATCGCTGAGCCGGATCGTCGCGAGCATGAAGGCCCCGAGCAGGCTCGCGCCGGCCGCCACCGCCACCCACTCGTGCGCTGCCCTCCCTCTGCGGCGAACAACGCGTTCGCCATTGAGCGGGCGGCCGACGAGCTCGCGTCCTGCGCCACGGCCGAATCGGGCGTGAATCGGATGGAGCGACTTCGCGCGGAGGGGATGCGCCACCCTTCAGCGCCCTCGCTGCGAGGGGTCGTGACCGACCCGCGGCGGCGGCGCGCTTGAGACGGCGGGAAGCCCCAGCACCGTCGCCGATCGACCGTCGCCCCAGAGCTCCTCCAGGAGGGCCACGGCGATCAGGAGATCTTCGCTGCGGGAATCGCGATGGGGGAGGAGGAGCGGCTTGCCCTCGCGCGCCTCGCGGATCGCCGCCAGGGCCTCGCGCAGCCTGCCCGACTCGAGACTCCGATCGACGGACTCTGTCGCCCCGGTCTCCTGCGCGCCCGCCGCCAACACGTAGGGGGCCTCGATCGCATCCCCCGCCCTCGGCAGGACTCGCAGCTGCCACAGAGCGGCCTTCTCGGCGGGCTCGGTCGTCTGTGGGCCGCGTTCGAGCACGGGCAGCTCGATGACGGAGACGATCCTGTCGCGAAGCTCTTCGCCACCCTGCTGACGGGAGATCTGCGTGAACGCGATCAGGAGCAGGAGTGTGAGATCGACGAACGAGAACAACCAGATGGGCGTGTTTCTTTCACCGGCATGCATGTGCAGCTAGAGCGGAACAATTCCGACGCTGCTTGAGTGACCAGAGTCACAAGCACGCAACAAATGCGAAAGAATCACCCCTTCCGAGGCTTCTCGACATCGCAGATCGAGAGGGCAGCCTTCTCGCTGCCCAGCGACTAGCTGGCGCCACTCCCCGTGATCACCACCGGGACGGTGCGGGCGATGATCCAGAGGTCGCTGAGCAGCGACCACTCGTCGATGTACTGGAGATCCAGCTCCATCCACTGCTCGAAGTTGAGGGTGTTGCGACCGCTCACCTGCCAGAGACAGGTCAGCCCCGGGCGCATCGAGAGCCGTCGGCGATAGGATCCGTGGTACTGCAGCACCTCGTCCGGCGTGGGCGGGCGTGGCCCGACGATGCTCATGTCCCCGGTGAGCACGTTCCAGAACTGCGGCAGCTCGTCGATGCTGAATTTGCGCAGGAACGCACCGACCCGGGTGATGCGCGGATCCTTCTCGATCTTGAAGACGGGGCCGTCCATCTCGTTCAGGTGCATCAACTCGGTCTTCAGGGCCTCGGCGTTGACCACCATGGTGCGGAGCTTGAGCATCTCGAATGGACGCCCGTTGCGCCCGAGCCGCTTCTGTCGGAAGAAGACCGGGCCCGGCGACGTCAGCTTGATGGCGCATGCGGCGAGCGCGATGACCGGGGCCGCGATGAGCAGGCCGAAGAGCGAGCCGACGATGTCGACGCCGCGCTTGATCATCAGCTCGAGCTCGCTGTGGTGGACCGGCGCGAAGCTCAGCGTGCGCATACCGCCGAAGCGGCCGATCCTGGGCGCCGGGATGTGGTCACCGAACATGTCCGTCAGCATCGTGACCGGCACGCCGATCACCATGCACTCGTTCACGATCGGTGCGACGCCGCCCAGCATGGAGCGCGGGCACGCGACCATCACCTCGTCCACGGCGCGATCGCGGAGCAGCTGCGGGAAATCCATGAATTTGTAGGTGCGGTCCGGAGGCACCGCCGGCGTGAACTCGGAAGAGCCGTCGTCCACGAAGCCGATGACGCGGTAGCCC
>CAZQMY010000200.1:0-10372 GCA_964594405.1 uncultured Spirochaetaceae bacterium
CAGGCGAGGAACGACCCGCTGTCGGTGGGCTGTGCCTTGTCGGCCACCTCGAGCAGCTGTCTTGCCGCGCGTCGTGCGTCGAAGAGCTTCTCCGCGGGAACGCCGCGCTGGAAGGGCCTGGAGAGGTCGGTGTCCACGGTGCCCGGATGGAGCGCGAGGCAGATGACGTTGGGCGCCCGGCGCTGCAGCTCGAGGCTGATCGTCCGCGTGAACATGTTCTGGGCCGCCTTCGAGGCGCGGTATCCGTACCAGCCGCCCAGTCGATTGTCCTCGATGCTGCCGACCCGGGCCGAGATGTTGGCGACCACGGCTCGCTGGTCGTGCTTGAGCAGCGGGAGGAAGTGCTTCACGACCAACGCCGGCCCGATCGCATTGACGCTGAACAGGGTCTGCAGCTGGTCCGCGTCCAGCGCCTCGATGCGCTTCTCGGGCCGGAGCGACCGACCCTCGTGGAGCAGGCCCGCCGCGTTGACGAGCAGATGCAGGCGCGAGCCGCCCTCGCCGCCGACGGACGCCGCTGCCTGCGCGATCGATGCCTCGCTGCACACATCGAGCGGCACGAGCGACACGCGTGGGCCATGCGCCTGCGCCAGCTCCTGCAGGCCGGTGCTCTTCTCGGGATGGCGCGCCGTCGCGATCACCTGCGTGTACTCGCCGCCCGCGAGCAGTGTCTCGACGAGCGCCAGCCCGATCCCTCGGCTGGCGCCCTGGACGAGCGCTCGTCGTTCGGGCGTGGATTCGACCTCCATGGGGTTGCTCCTCTTTCCGATGCTCGATGGATTCGTGCGGACTCTTCCCGGCTCGATTCTTTGTGGCCCAGGGCTCCTTCCCCGTGCCGCCGCGCCCCGTGACGCTGCGTCCGCGATCAGATCTCCAGCCCGTCGTGCTCGCAGACCCGCGTCAGCAGGTCTTCCATGATCCGGCGCGCGTGCGCGGTGCCGGTGGACAGCGCGCGGTGCAGCTCGGCGTCGTGGGGCGACTTGCTCTCACACGCGAGGCTGTAGCGCTCGAAGGCCACGAGGCCCTTGACCAGCGAGGAGAGATTGCCCGGGCACTCGCACTCGACGGTCGACTCGATCTCGAGCACCTTCGCCAGGCGGGTATCGCTCCACGTCCGCTCCGGACAGCGCTCGAGCTCACGCTGCGCCGCCTCGATTCCGACGGCGCGTGCCATCTCGAGGAGCGAGTCGGCCCCGCGAGCCGCCGCCAGGCCCGTGATCGCGCGCTCGAGCGACGCCAGCCGCAGCGGCGACGTCAGGAGCGCGAAGCCCCGATTGGCCAGGCGGCTGACGAGGTGGGAGGGGGCGAAGCTGTAGACGACGATCACGAGCGGGACGCGGTAGGTCGCCAGACAGTCGTCGAGGGCGCCGATCGGGTCGCGGCCCAGCTGATCGAGCTCGACGACCAGGGTGTCGGGCACCGTCGCAGGCAGCGCCTCTCGAAGCTCGGGGACGGACTCGGCGAGCAGCACGAGCTCGAATCCTTTCGGAGCCGGCTCGCTCTGCTGGATCTGGATGCGCAGCTCGGGGGCCAGCAGGGCGACCCTGGGCTTCTGGCTCGCGCGCCCGCGCGAGGGCGGCAGACTGGAGGCGTGACTCTGGATCCGAGTGCGAAGCGTCGAATTCTCGAGCCTCGCGATCGCGCCGATGGGCTCGCCGAGGTCGGTCAGCGTCTTGAGCAGTCGCAGCCGCTCGATATCGGCGTCGGTGTAGCCCCGCCGCCCGCTGGCTGACCGGACGGGCTTCACGGCCGAATGCCGCCTCTCCCAGGCGCGCAGCGTGTCTTGCGTCAGGCCGCTCAGCCGGGCGGCTGTCCCGACGTTGTAGAGCGCGGGCTTCGCGTGATGTCCGCTCATTTCATCCCCCGTGGGTCTTCTCGAGCCATGTCTCGGAAAGTCGGTTCGCTGGCATTCGGTCATTGGATCGAACTCTTCAGACCACCGCAGACTAGGAGTTGTCCAATTATTGTCAAATTTATTTCGGACATTTCTTGTACACAGGGATCCGGCGCGTTATACACAGGGCATGACGACAGCAGACCCGACCCTCCGAAAAGCCGCCCCGGCCCCGGCCCGGCGTCGCAGCCGTACCCGAGGGGCGTCAGTCCAGCAGGCGCAGCGCGAGCTGCGATACGAGCTGGCCAGCGGCCTGACCGGCGTTGCGCTCGCCGTCTTCATGTGGGGACACATGATGCTGGTGGGATCGATCCTGACGGGCGAGCGCGGCTTCGACTGGCTCGCCGCCGGGCTCGAGCACATCTACATCGCCCAGCCGACGGTGATCGCCATCAGCGTGATCTTCCTTCTCCACGCCGCGCTGGCGAGCCGCAAGATTCCGTCGCAGCTGCGCGAGCGGAAGGCGCTGCGCGAGCTCGGCGCCTCTCTGTCGGCGCGAGGGACGGGGTTCGACCCGCACCTGGAGTCTTCTCTCTGGCCCTGGCAGGTGTGGACCGGGATGACGCTGCTCGTCTTCGGCAGCTTCCACCTCGTCCTCATCGGGATCGACGTGCTGACACCGCTCTTCGGCGAGCGGACGGGGATCGAGGCCGCCACTTCGATGAGCCGGGTGAACGCAGGCCTGTGGATCGTCTACGCGGTGATGCTGCTCTGCGTCGAGTTCCACGCGAGCGTGGGCCTGTACCGCTTCGCGGTGAAGTGGGGCGTCGGCGCCCGCCTCGGCCGGCCCGCCCTCCGCGCCATCGAGCGTGTCCTGCTGGTCGGCTTTCTCGGGCTCGGCGCCGTCACCCTCGTCGTCCTGGGCGGCTGGATCGATCCTCCGCTCGCTTTCCTGCTGGGAGAAACACCGTGATCGATCTCCGTGCGACCGACGTCCTCGTGATCGGGGGAGGCCTCGCCGGCGAGCGCTGCGCGATCGAGTGCGCGACTCGCGGGCTGGACGTGACGCTGCTCTCCCTGGTACCGCCCCGGCGCAGCCACAGCTGTGCGGCGCAGGGTGGCATGCAGGCCGCCCTCGGCAACTGCGTCAAGGCGAGCGGCGACGACCCGACCCTCCACTTCCTGGACACCGTGCGCGGGTCCGATTGGGGCGCCGATCAGGAGGTCGCCTGGATCTTCGCCGAGGAGGCCCCGATCGCCGTCCGCGAGCTCGCCCACTGGGGCGTCCCCTGGACGCGTGTCCGCCCCGGGCGCAACACCTACTTCGTCAAGGGCGAGAAGGTCGAGATCGACGAGCCGGAGGAGAAGTCCGGACTCATCATGCATCGCAACTTCGGCGGCACAGCGAAGTGGCGCGCCTGCTATGCCTCCGCGGGCACGGGGCACGCGGTCCTCTACGCGGTGGACGGCGAGGTCGTCCGGCTCGGTGTGCGCGTGATCGATCGCATCGAGGCGCTCTCGCTGATCCACGACGCCGGCCGCTGCTGGGGCGCGACCACCCGCTGCCTGCGGAGCGGCGCCCTCACGGCGTTCGTCGCCAAGGCAACGGTGATCGCCACAGGCGGCCACGGGCGGATCTACGGTCAGTACACCACCAACGCCACCATCAACGAGGGCGGCGGCGCCTCCATCGCCCTGGACACCGGCGTCGTGCCCCTCGGCAACATGGAGGCCGTGCAGTTCCATCCCACCGGCCTGGTCCCGAGCGGCATCCTCGTCACGGAGGGCTGTCGAGGCGATGGCGGGCACCTGCTCAACAGCGAGGGTGAGCGCTTCATGGTGCGCGCGGAGCCCGAGAAGCAGGAGCTCGCGAGTCGCGACGTGGTGTCGCGGCACATGATGGCCGAGATCAAGGCCGGACGCGGAGTGCAGAGCGCCGCCGGGGAGCACCTCTGGCTGGACCTGCGACACCTCGGCGAGCAGCATCTGCGAACCAAGCTCCGCGAGGTCTGGGACATCTGCCAGGACTTCAACGGTCTCGACCCGTCGCGATCCCCGATTCCGGTCCGACCCATCCAGCACTACTCGATGGGCGGCATCCGCGTGAACAAGGACGGCGCAGCCTACGGCCTGGAGGGCCGCTACGCCGTCGGGGAGGCGGCCTGCTGGGATCTCCACGGCTTCAACCGACTCGGCGGCAACAGCCTGGCGGAGACCGTGGTGGCCGGCCGGTACGTGGGAGGACACGTCGCGAAGGCGGCACAGGAGGCGAGCCTCGAGGTCGATACCGCCCTTGCAGAGCGCGCACTGATCGACGTGGAGCGACGCATCCGCGGCTGGATCGATCGCTCCGGCGGAGGGCCGACCGTCTACGAGATCCGCGACCGCATCGGGCAGACGCTCAACGACAAGGTCGGCGTGTTCAGGAACGGTCCGGAGCTCGAGTCCGCCTGTGCCGAGCTCGCCGCGCAGCTCGACCTGCTCGCCAAGGCCTCCCTGCGTTCCAGGGGGCCCGGCAGCAACCCGGAGCTGACCTTCGCACTGAGACTCGAGGGCATGGCACGCCTCGCCCTGATCACCGCGCAGGGCGCCCTTGCCCGGACGGAGTGCCGCGGCGCGCACCACCGCACGGACCATCCGCAGCGAGACGATCGCGATTGGCTCAATCGGACGCTCGCTCGGTGGTCCCACGAGAAAGCGGCCCCGATCTTCGACTACGAGCCGGTCGGCCTGCTCGATCTGCCGCCCGGTGACCGTGGCTACGGCCTGAGCAAGTCGGTCCCGATGGGCGCTTCGCTCGAAGAGTACAACGCGGGCGTCGAGCCCGGCCTGCGCGCCAGCGGAGGACGCCCGGCAGAAGAGCCTCTTGGCGCACGGATGCGCTGGGGGCGATGGCGCGGAATCGAGCACGAGTCGCCGCCGGAGAGGAGCGAATGATGGCCGCCCAGATCGTCGAGCTGGAAACGAGCAGGACCCTGACCTTCGAGATCTTCCGATACGACCCGGAAGATCCCGAGAGCGAACCGCACATGGAGACCTTCGAGCTCTCCGAAGAGCCCTACATGACGCTCTACACCGCGCTCAATCGCATCCGCGAAGAGCTCGACCCGAGCCTGCAGTTCGACTTCGCCTGCCGCTCCGCGATCTGCGGCTCGTGCGGGATGCTCGTCAACGGGCGGCCCGCACTGGCCTGCAAGACGCTGACCAAGGAGCTGCCGGATACGATCAAGCTCCAGCCTCTGCCCGTCTTCAAGATCGTCGGGGATCTCTCGGTGGACACGGGCACCTGGTTCCGCGACATGGCCGAGCAGGTCGAGTCCTGGGTGCACGAGCGTGCCCCCTTCGATCCTGATGCGACCGAGGAGCGCATGGACGACGACCTCGCCCGGGCGATCTACGAGGGAGAGCGTTGCATCGAGTGCGGATGCTGCATCGCGGGCTGCGGCGTGGCGAACGTGAAGCCGGACTTCGTCGGCGCAGCCGGGCTGAACCGGATCGCCCGGTTCATGAAGGACCCGCGCGACGGGCGCGACGAGCAGGACTGGTTCGAGATCGTCAGTGACGACAACGGAATCTTCGGCTGTGTCGGGCTCATGGGCTGCCACGACGTCTGCCCGAAGGGTCTGCCCCTGCTCGAGCAGTACGCGTACATCAGGCGCAAGGCCCTGGGCCAGCTGAAGCTGCGCAAGTCCTGAGCCCTGAGCTGCCCGATCCCGAGCGTCGAAACCCATGAGAGGAAGCCAGCGCGATGAAGCGAACGATCGCCATCACCGGCGCCACCGGATTCGTCGGCCGAGCCGTCGTCGAGCGCCTGCTCGATGAAGACGACGTGGAGCTCCGCTGTCTGGCCCGCCCCTTCAGCCACACGGCGCCGCTCCAGAAGCATGGTGAGCGGGTGAGGATCGTGGCGGGCGACATCCTCGATCCGAAGTCGCTCCGCGAGCTGGTCGAGGACAGCTGGGGCGTCATCAACCTCGCCGGACTCCGCGGGTTCTGGGCGAGCGATCGGAGCCAGTACTCCGCCCTGAACGAGACCGGGGCCCGGAACGTCTTCGAGGCCGCTCTGGAGGCAGACTGTCAGAAGGTCGTGCAGGTGAGCACCCCGCTCGCCTTCGGGATGCCGAGCGACTCACCCTTCGATGAGACGAGCGAACCGGGCCCCCACGCCAGCGACTATGGACGGAGCAAGCACCGGGGAGACGAGGCCGGGTGGCGCCTGCAGCGCGGGGCGGGTCTGCCCTTCACGGTCGTCCATCTCGCCGCCGTGATCGGCGCGGGTGATCCGCACGGAACCATGGAGGTGCGGCGCGCCGTCCAGGGCAAGCTCCCGGCCCTCGTCGGCGCGGACAAGACCTTCACCTACGTCTACATCCGGGACGCCGCGGAGGCGATCGTGAGGGCACTGCTCAACGACGCGACCGTCGGCCGGCGCTATCTGATCGGCAAGGCCAGGGCGACGACGCGACAGTACTTCGAGATGATCAGTCGGCTGGCCGGCGTCGCGCCGCCCAGCTGGAACATCCCCGAGGCGATCGTCCTACCGATCGCCCGGGCCGAGGAGTCCCTGCACCGCTGGACCGGCAGATCGCCCGCGATCCCCGTCGACGTGATCGAGACCTCGGCTGCGGGCTCCCTGCTCTTCGATGCGACGCGCTCCGAGCAGGAGCTGTGCATGGAGTATGCGCCTCTCGAGGTCGCACTCCGTGAAGCGGTCGAAGAGATCCTGTCGCCGCCGAGCGCTGAGTAGCCGCAGGCTCACCGAGCAAGATCCACAACGAGAGAAAACGTCAGTCAACGAGAGTCCGACGGGGAGCGATCCCCGATCGGGCAGAAGGAGCAAGCAATGGAGCGAGTCAGCGACCGAGCCGACCTCATGAACGACACTGCCTACGATGAGAGCGCCACGAGCGCCCTGTTCCGGGGCGCCGTCTCCGGCGGAATCGGAGCGGGCGTGATCGCCCTCTTCTTCCTTCTGACGGACAGCGTCCTGCAGGTGCCCCTCTACTCGCCGAGTCAGATCGGCACCCTGATCTTCACGGGCGCCCTGCCGGCGCCCGGAGCCGAGGTCGACCTCGGCCACGTGGCTTCCTATACCTGGGCCCATGGGCTGATGTTCATGAGCTTCGGAATCGTGATGGTCCAGGCCATGAAGCTGGTCGATCTCAAGCCTACGAGCCTGCTCTGCCCGATCGTGCTCACCGTGGGACTCGAGATCGGCTTCCTGACCCTCTCGTCCCTGATCGGCTTCGAGCTCGTTTCCCGTCTGGGCATCGGGCTGGTCACGGCCGGCAATGGCCTTGCGGCGATCGGGATGACGATGGCCCTCCGATCGCTCGAGGAGGCGCGACTCGAGCTCGCGCGGCAGCACGCGGATTCGGCGGGCGAGCACGACGACCGTCACTGATCCAGGAAAGGGCCGCGAGGTCGTGCGATGTCGCCGCTGCGCGATCGCACGGTCGCAAGGCGAAGCCGAGCGGGGCGGGGCCTCAGCTGGGCCCCTCCCGCTCGCCCCTCCCGGTGCCGGGCTCCCTCGACACCCGGATGGAACCCTCTGGCGCGCGAAGTCGGGCCCAAGATCTGAACAGGCGATGGGGCATCGCCCAGGGTGGCTTAACCTGCGGGCTCTCTCGACGGCCACCCCGAGCCCTGGAGCGTTGAAGTGGATTTCGAATTCTCTCCCGATGAGCAGGCCTTCGCGAAGCAGGTCGGGGACTTCCTCGAGGCGTCGAGATCCGACGACGTCATGCAGCCCCACAAGGAGAACTTCACCCAGCTCGTGGATACCCAGCCGAAGCGCGCCTTCCTCAGAGAGCTCGGCGCGAAGGGATGGCTGGGGATCACCTGGCCAGAGGAGCACGGTGGGCAGGACGGCTCCGGGGTGTACGAATACCTGCTGAACGAGGCCCTCGCGTACGTGGGCGCTCCGCAGATCGGCAAGGGTGTCGGCATCATCGGCAAGACCCTGATCCGCCACGGCAGCGACGCGCTCAAGCGCGAGTTCCTGCCGAAGATCCTCGCCGCCGAGGTCGAGTTCGCGGTCGGCTACAGCGAGCCCGAGGCCGGCTCCGACGCCGCCAACATGCAGCTCAAGGCCGAGAAGGTGGAGGGGGGCTGGAAGCTCGACGGCCAGAAGATCTGGACCACCTCCGCCCACTTTGCCGACTGGTACTGGGTCGGCGCCCGCACCGACCCGGACAAGTCCAAGCACGACGGCATCAGCCTCTTCCTGATCCCCATGGACCATCCGGGTCTCGAGGTGCAGGCCATGCCGACCATCGGGGACGAGATCACGAATCAGGTCTTCTTCGACGGGGTCTTCGTCCCCGACGAGTACCTGGTGGGCGAGCGCGGCAAGGGCTTCCGATACATCTCCGAGGCTCTCGACCTCGAGCGCTTCACCATGTTCACCTACTCGCCGATCGAGCAGCGCCTCGAGGAGATCGTCGACTACGTGAAGGCGGCGACGCGCGACGGGAGGCCGCTGCGCGAGGATCCCCACGTTCGCCAGCGCATCGCCCAGCTCTCGACCCAGGCCGAGGTGGCCCGCGTCCTGGGCCTGCGCTTCGTGCATGCGGCCCGCCAGGTCGACGCCAAGCCCCCCACCCTGGAGGCCTCCGAGTACAAGCTCTTCGCCACGAGCTTCTCGCAGCGCGTGGCCGATGCCATGGTCGACCTGGCCGGGCCCGGCGGCCAGCTCCGCGTGCACACTCCCGATGCACCGCTGCGCGGCCGCTCGGACATGACCTACCGCTACTCGGTCATCGACACGATCGGCGGAGGCTCCTCCGAGATCCAGAAGAACATCATCGCCCGCCGCGGACTGGGCCTCCCCAAGAGCTTCTGAGCATGGGCGACGGGGCCCTCGAAGGGCTCACGGTGCTCGACTTCTCCACCGTCGGCCCGGCCGCGCGCTGCTCGCGCGTGCTCGCCGACTACGGGGCCAGCGTGGTGAAGATCGGGGCGCCGCCGCGCCAACGGGGCGTCCAGATCGAGCCGCTCTTCTACGCCTACGCCGGGCAGCGGGGCATGAAGCGGGTGCGCATCGACCTGAAGGCGCCCGCCGGTCGCGCGGCCTTCCTGCGCCTCGCCGAAGGGGCCGACGTGCTGATCGAGAGCTTCCGGCCCGGCGTGGCGGCGCGACTCGGCATCGGCCCGGAAGATCTCGAGCGCGTGAACCCGCGCCTGGTCTACTGCTCGACCAGCGGCTACGGCCAACGCGGTCCGCACGCCCAGTGGGCCGGCCACGATCTCAACTATCTGGCCGTGGCCGGCTTCCTGCACGCCTCGGGACGGCGCGCCGACGGCGGTCCCCCGATTCCCGGCGCCACCCTGGCCGACTCCGCCGGCGGCGGGCTCCACGCGGCCGTGGCGATCCTGGCCGCGCTGCTGCGCCGCGAGCGCAGCGGTCGGGGCGAGCACCTGGACGTCTCGGTGGCCGACGGCGTACTGCAGCTGATGGCGCTGCACGTGGACCAGTACCTGGCGACCGGCGAGGAGCCCGGCCCCGGCCACGACCTGCTGACCGGTCGCTACGCCTGCTACGACTGCTACGAGGCCCGCGACGGCCGCTGGCTGGCGGTGGCCGCCATCGAGCCCGCCTTCTTCGCCAACCTGTGTCGGGCCCTGGGCCTGGAGGCCCTGGCGCCCTACCAGCTCGACGACGAGCGCCAGGAGGCGATCCGCGCCTCCTTCCGCGAGGTCTTCCGCAGCCGCGACCGGGACGAATGGGTGGCGACGCTCGCCCCGGCCGACACCTGCGTGGCGCCGGTCTACAGCATTCCCGAGCTGGTCCGCGATCCCCAGTTCGTCGAGCGCGGCGCCTTCTGCGAGGCCGAGCACCCGGAGCAGGGCCGCTTCCGACAGCTCGGGCCGACCCTGGCCGGACAGCGGCCCGCGCCGGAGCCGGTCTCGATCCGACCGGCGGCCCAGACCGACACCGAGGCCCTGCTCGCGGCGGCGGGCCTGGCGGGGCCGGAGATCGAGAAGCTTCGAGAGGAAGGAGTGGTGGCGTGAGCGAGCTGCCCGAGGAGGTGCGCTCCTGGATCGGCCAGAAGCGCTACGTGCAGGAGGGAGAGTTCGACGTCGAGCGCGGCTACGTCTTCAGCAGCTGCGCCTCGGTCGAGAACGGAAACCCGCTCTTCTGGGACGAGAAGACCGCCCACGAGATCACGGGGGGCTTCATCGCGCCCCCCAGCATGCTCTCGGTCTGGTTCCGTCCCCACCACTGGGCGCCGGATCGCAGCGAGCAGGCCCAGCCCCTGCAGGTTCACTTCGATCTGAAGCAGGCCCTGGAGCTGCCGGAGGCCGTGATGACCGACAACACCATCGTCTTCGGGGAGCCGGTGCGCCCGGGCGACCGGCTGGCGACCTGGCAGGTGCTGCGCTCGGTGAGCGAGCCGAAGCAGACCAAGCTGGGCCAGGGCCGCTTCTGGGTGATCGACGTCGAGTACGTGAACCAGGACGGCGTCTGGGTCGGCACCGAGACCTACACCGGCTTCGGCTACCGGAGGCAGGGCTGATGGCCGTGGCAGCGGGCCT
>CAZQMY010000201.1:0-10350 GCA_964594405.1 uncultured Spirochaetaceae bacterium
GTCGATGAAGTAGCCGATGCCCAGGGCCGTGGCCTTCTGCTCGGAGACGGGCTCGATCACGGTCTTCGCGTTGACCTGATCGCCGAGCTTGAGGTAGCGGGTGTACTCCTGCTCGGTGTTGGTGGCGACCACGCCGGTGTAGCCGTGCTCGTCGAAGAGCCGATGCAGCTCCTTCTGCTTGTCACGCGGATCGTCCGCCTCACCCGTCGCCATGGCGAGCCCCGGCAGGATCCAGGCCTGCAGCATCGTCGGCGGCGCCACGATCTCGCCGTGCACGCTCGCGGCGGCGGCGGCCGGGTCCGTGTACGCGCCGTTCCGATCACCCATGGCCTCGCACCAATGACGGATCATCGCCTGATTGACGGCATCCCGGCCCCGCTCGTCGATCCCCAGCTCCACGCCCACGTAGGCTTCGAGCTTCTTCTCGAACGCTTCGCGTTCCTTTCCCGAAAGACTCATCCCGACCTCGATCTCTCTCGCTCGATCTCTCTGGATTACACCGTTCGATCCCGCGCTGGCGCGCGCCCGACCGGCGGCTCGTCGAGCGCGCTATCGCTTCGCCCTGGGCAGCCGCAGTCCGGCTGCGGCGATGATGTCTCGCTGCACTTCGTTGACGCCGCCGCCGAAGGTCAGCGTCACCGCTGCCCGATAGGCGTCTTCGCGCCGACCGGCGAAGCGCGCACCGGGCTCCCCCGCCTTGATCACGCCGGCCGCGCCGACGACTTCGAGGAGCAGCCGATAGACCTCGACGAAGGTCTCGGTCCCCATCACCTTCACCGCCGAGGCCTCGGCCATCTCGGGAATGCCCATGTCGATGGACCACGCCGAGCGCCAGTTGAGCACCTCCAGCGCTTCGAGCCTGGCGTGTGCCCGCGCGAGGTTGAGCTGCACCCATTGCTGGTCGATGATACGCCCGCCACCCGGGGCCTCCGTATCCATCGCCCACTGCCAGACCTGCTCGAGAAGGCGAACGGGCGTGCCCGGCGCCGCGAGGGTGATCCGCTCGTAGTTGAGCTGCGATGTCACCAGGCCCCAGCCCCCGTTCTCCGGCCCGACCAGGTTGCGCCGAGGCACCCGGACATTCTCGTAGTAGGTGGTATTCGTGCGCTCGCCGCCGAGCGTGTAGGTGGGCGTCAGCGAGAAGCCCGGCGCATCGGTGGGCACGAGGATGATGGAGATGCCCGCATGCTTCGGAGCATCGGGATCCGTACGAGCGGCGAGCCAGATCCAATCCGCACAATTCGCGTGGGTGGTGTAGACCTTCTGACCGTTGATGACGTAGTCGTCGCCGTCCTTCACGGCCGTGGTGGTGAGCGACGCCAGGTCGGTGCCCGCGGCGGGCTCGGTGTAGCCGACGCCGAAGAAGAGCTCTCCGGTGATGATCTTCGGGAGGAGCTCCTTCTTCTGCCACTCGCTGCCGTGCTTCATCAGCGCCGGACCGATGGTGCAGACCTGGATGACCGGCAGCGGCGCCTTCGCGCGATAGGTCTCGTCCCAGAAGATGTACTGCTCGAGCGCGCCGAGCCCCTTGCCGCCGTACTTCTCGGGCCAGCCGATGCCCAGCCAGCCATCGCGGCCCATCTGTCGCACCGTCTCCTGGAAGACGGGCCCGCCCATCTCCTCCCACTCTTCGTCGAGAGCGGCCCTCAGCTCGGGGGTGATCAGCCGCTGATAGTACGCCCGGATCTCCCGACGCAGGGCTTCGTGCTCGGGGCTGTACTCGATCAGCATGGCATGACTCGATTGTTGAGTGAATCGCGGAATCCGTCACGAGGGCGAGGACCGGGGCGGCGTGCGCGCGCCTACTCCAGGGTCTTCGCTCCGCGGAGGATCAGGTCGGCGGACTCACGCATCCGCTCGAGGACCTCCCCCTGCGAGCGCATGCCGCCCGACCACCCAACCAATAGCGCGAACCACATCAGCTCCAAGCCGTTTGCGATCTTTCGTTCTCTTTCCGTGGCCGGCGGGTCTGGATCGATGAGTTCACCATCGCTGCGATAAAGCGAATCACGCAGGCTCATCACGATCATTCGCGAGACGTGTTCATGAAAGCCCGCAACACGCTTGGCCAGATCCTGCTCGCCGGATGCGGCCGCTTTCAACAGTGCTCGAGCAAGATTCGGTCGGCGCAGGAGGCCGCGGGTCATCAACGAGAAGAACGCCATCGCCCGCTCGAGCTCGTCCTCACCTTGAGGCATGCGCTGGGCGAAGCGGCGTTCGAGGGCCTGGTACTCACGCTCGAGGGCGGCCATCAGCAGATCTTCCTTGCTGCGGAAGCGACGATAGAGCGTGCCCAGCGCCACGCCGGCATGGGCGGCGACGTCGCGCAGCCGCACCGCCTCGAAGCCGCCCTCTTCGGCGAGCTCCACGGCGCTGTCGACGATGCGCTGCGCGCGTTCTTCGAGCGGCTGGACCATTGCGGTGATTGAAACACGTTTCAACCGCCGATGGTATACGGGAATCCACCCCTGAGCGGGTCGGGAGACGAGAGGCCGGAGCGCCCGCGAGCGCCTACTCCCGGCCGTCGTCCACCCGGTCCGCATAGGCCTCCAGCTGATCCGCCAGGCGCTGGCTGAAGCGACCGAAGCGCTCCACCTCGTCCCGCGGCAGCTCGCGCCAGACGGCGTCGAGGGCATGGTGCCGCCCTGCCGCCAGCCGACCGAGGGTGCGACGACCCGCCGCGGTGAGGCGGTAGTCGCGCTGCCGGCCGTCGCTGGAGCTGATGGTGGCGGTGATCAGGCCGAGCTCCTGCAGCTGCCGCAGGGTGCGGGAGACGGCGGCGGCCGTGCACGCGCGGCGGCGAGCGAAGAGCGAGGGCATGAAGTCGTCGCGCCCGATCTCTTCGAGCACGCGCCACTGCGCATCGGTGAGACCTGCGTCGCGAACCAGCTGCCGGCGCCGCACGTCGAAGACGTCGGCCAGGCGCTGCAAGCCCTCTACCGCCGCGTAGAGTGCGGCGTCAGAGGCGGGCCGCGCCGAGCGGCCGCGCGGTCGCGCACGCCCCTTCGCCATTCTGCTCTCCCCCATCGCTCCCCCATCGCCTCCGCATCGCCCCCGCATCCGAACGCGCCACCAAGATCGACGATGCCAGCTCGTGGAGCAAGCGCAGCCGTGAGCGGGTCGCTGAGCATGACGAAGCAGGCTGCTACGCTCTCGCGATGATCGATTCGCCGACGAGCCCGCCCGCCGATGTGCGCTCGTTCTGCCTCCGCGTGCTCGAGCGCGGCGACCTGGCGAGCAAGCTGAGCGCACCACGCGACGAGAGCGGCGCGATGCTTCCCGACGATCGCCCGGGCCCGGCTGTCCTCATCGACGCGCCCGGGCGCGGATCCTCCCTGCAGATGCGCGGCGGCACCGGAAAGCTGCCCCGGCCCCCCGCCCTGGTCGACTCGGCGGCTCGCGCGCTCTGCCTCGCCCGCTTCGCCCATCACGAGCTCATGGCCGCCGAGCTCTTCGCCTGGGCGCTGCTGCGATGGCCCGAGATGCCCGGCGACCTGCGTCGCACTCTGCTCCGGATCCTCGAGGAGGAGCAGCTCCACTGCCGTCTCTACCTGGAACGACTCGCCGCGCATGGCCGGACGATGGCCGACTACGAGCACTCCGGCTACTTCTGGCAGCACGCACGCGCCATTGCGAGCTCGCCGGCAGGGCCCCGCGCCTTCCTCGCGGCCATGGGCCTGACCCTCGAGCAGGCGAACCTGGACTTCGCGCCGCTCTATGCCGAGGGCTTCGCCGCGGCGGGCGACCGCGAGAGCGCGGAGGTCTGTCGGCTCGTGCACCGAGACGAGATCGGCCACGTGCGCGCCGCGGCGCGTTGGCTCCGCATCCTCGATGTCGATCACGGCGACGACCAGATCGCCGCCTACGAGGCGGCCGTCCCCTTTCCTCTCGCCGCCTCCCGCGCCAAGGGCCGGCGCTTCGACGCCGAGAGTCGCCGGGTCGCCGGGCTCTCCGATCACTTCATCGAGTACGTCCGCGCCGCGCGCTCCAGTCAACAGACAGGGCGGGTGCCGAAAGGGCCCACCGGGTGAGGGACGCCGCGCTCGAGCTGCTTCCCAACCTCGGCGCAGAGGAGGGCGAGGGCTGGACCCGCCTGGCGCAGGCGCCCGCCGTCGCCACCACGCGCGCCCTGTGGAGGAGCCTCTTCGGTGCCCGGGCGACCTGGGCAGACCCACCATCACGAGAATCGAGTGAGCCTAGATTGATTTCGGATCTCCGCGCAGATGCACCGGTCTTCGACTGGCTGCCCCGTGCTCCCGGCTTGTGTCCCTGGCTCTCGACGCGGCAGAGCGAGGCCGCGGCGGCGCGGCGCCGGCTGACTCACGCCGCGCCGGACTCCGGCGTCGTCGCGCGCGTCCACCACAAGGGCTTCGCCAAGCGCTTCGCCGATCAGGAGGGCTACACGCCCCGCGCGCTGCGCGGTCTCTCGATGGAGCTGTCCGCCGAGGCACTGGCCCCGGCATCGGATCCGGTCGGCTGCGTACGGCGCGCGGTCGAGTCGTGGCCCGCTTGGATCGGCGGCCGCTTCGCCCTCAAGCCCGCGCTCGGCAGCAGCGGGCGCGGGCGGGTGGGTGGCGCCCTCGATCGATTCGACGGCGACGCGATCTCGGGCGCCCTCGAGCGCCTCGCCGCCCGGGGCGGTGCCCTGCTCGAGCCCTGGCTCGAGCGGAGCGCGGACCTCTCGGTCGTCTTCCATGCCCCGGACGCCGACGAGCGCGCCGAGTCCCCGACGCTGCTGGGCTGCCTCCAACAGGTGATCTCGCCGTCCGGGGTCTATCTCGGCCACATGGGCGAGATCGACGCGCGGGGCCGCGTCTTCTCCGGCACAGCCCATGAGGAGGCCATGCGGGAGGCCGGCGCGGCGCTTCTGGCCGCCGCGCGATCGGAGGGCTTCCACGGCCCCTGCGGTGTCGACGGCTTCGTCTTCTACGGCGACCCTACGCAGCCGGGCAAGACGCGCGAGATCCTCCGCCCCATCGTCGAGTTCAACGCGCGAATCACCGTCGGCGTCATCGTCGTCGGTCTGATCCGCCGACTCCTCGGGCCCGCGAAGAGCGCGCTCGGCCTCGGTCCCGGCGGGCGGCGCGCCTTCCTCTTCGCGCTCGATCTGCCGCGCGGCTGGCCGGATTGGCCAGCCATGGCCACAGAGATCGGCCATGGCGCACTCGCCTTCGAGCTCTGCGAGTCCCCCACCGCCGAGCAACGTCCCGGCCTCCTCTTCTCGGAGAGCCTCTCGGACCTCGCCGGCATCCTGAGCGAGCAGACCGACCCGCGCTTCTGAGATCGCTGCGCTAGACGCGTCTGAACTTCGGCGGCCTCTTCTCGAGGAAGGAGGCGACGCCCTCCTTGAAGTCCGGTCGCCCGAAGCTCTCGAACATCATCTTCACCGCCTTCTTGTTCGCATCGGCGAGCGACTCGGTCAGATCCTCGTAGATCTGCCGCTTCATCAACTGCATCGAGGTCGGCGAGCAGCTCAGGGCCATCTCCTTCGCGTAGGTGTTCACGTGATCCATCAGTGCGTCATCGGGCACCACGCGGTTCACGAGGCCCATCCGCTCGGCCTCGACCGCGTCGATCTTGCGCGCCGAGAGCATCAGGTCCATCGCGTGAGCGGGACCGACCGCGCGAGCCAGCGTCCAGGAGACGCCCCACTCGGCGATCAGGCCACGCTTGGCGAAGGCCGTGGTGAAGGTGGCACTCTCGCCGGCGATCCGGATGTCGCAGCAGAGCGCGATGGGCACCGCCATGCCGGCGCACGGGCCGTTGATCGCGGCGATCACCGGCTTGCGCACGCTCATGAAGTACGAGTAGTGACCGTGGAACGACTCGTCCATCTCGGGGTCTCCGGGCTGCGCGGCGAGCTCGCCGCCGCCGCCGCCGCCCATCCCGTCGCCGTCGGAGATGCTCTGCAGCCCCTTGAGGTCCGCCCCCGAGCAGAAGCCCCGGCCCTCGCCGGTGAGCACGATGACCACCACGCGCTCGTCCTCCTCCGCCGCGGCCACCGCATGCCTGACCTCCGCGCCCATGCGATCGGTCCAGGCATTGAGCTGCTTCGGGCGATTCAGCTTGATGGTGGCGATCGGGTCGTCGACTTCGTAGATGATCTCTTCGTACTGCACGTCACTCATGATGGCCCTCGGATTCTCGATCGAATGGATGTACCGGGCCGCATTGTAGCGACGCCGGCGCGCCCGCCATGCCATGATTGCATGGATGTCGCTCCGCGTACTCACTCTCAACGTCTGGGCGCTCCCGGTCGGACTCGCGCGCCATACGCGCGGGCGCCTGGAGGCCATCGCCCGCAGCCTGCCCGGCCTGGATGCCGATCTCGTCGCGCTCCAGGAGGTCTGGACCGCCCGGGCCCGCGCGAAGCTCGCGCAGGCGGGCGAACGAGCCGGCCTCGCTCACAGCTGGCATCTGGCGCGGAGCTTCGGCGGCAGCGGCCTGATGCTGCTGAGCCGCTGGCCCATCCTGCGTCCCCGCTTCACGGCGTTCGAGGCGAGGGGATGGCCCGAGCGGATCTGGCACGCCGACTGGTATGGCGGCAAGGGATTCGTGGTCGCCGACGTCGAGACGTCGGAGGGCCGCCTGGCGATCATCGACACGCACCTTCACGCGGGCTACGCCGAGGCCGACGAGTACGCCGGGCTGAGGATCGCGCAGGTCACGCAGCTCGCGGAGACCACGCGCACGCTCGGCCGCTCGTGGGTCGCCCTGGGCGACTTCAACATGGCGGCGGGCCCAGACGGTCACGCACTCGTCACGGAGCTCCTCGGGGCGAGGGATGCCGCCGCGCTGACGGGCGTCCCCGAGCCCACTGTGCTCTCGGATTCGCCCTATCGCCCGCCCGGGAGCCCCGACGGACGCCTCGACCTCATCCTCCTCGGCCCGGGCGTCGCCGTGGATGCCTGTCGACGCGTCCTCGAAGGACCGCTGCGAATCGACGGCGAGCCAGCGGCCCACTCGGATCACGCAGGTGTCCTCGCGGACGTCCGAGTCGAGACCGAAGCGCCGGCACCCGGACCGCCCGCGGCGTCCGCCGTCGGACACGCGAGGCAGCTGCTCGACCGGGGCGAGGCCCTGGCGCACCGAAGGCGCCGCCACGCCCGTGCAGGGGCCGCGGCAGCCCTCGTGGGCGCGGCCGCCGGGCTCGCGGTGCAGCGCAGGCTCACGCGCCGACGGGCGCTCGGCGTGCTGCTCATGGGCGGCACCACGCTGGCGTCGATTGCCGCCGGAGCCTCTGGCTGGCTCGCCGAGGACGCGATCCCGGACGAGCTGGACGCCCTCGCTGAGGCGCGCGAGCGGCTCATGAGAATGCTGCCCGGCGACGCGCCTGCTAGCGTCCGACAGCCATGACGAGTCCCTCAGACCTCGATGCCGTCATCTTCGATCTGGGCGGTGTGGTTCTCGGCTCCCCGCTGCACGCGATCTCCGCCTACGAGCAGGAGATCGGGCTGCCCGCCAACTTCGTCAATCGGGTGGTGGCGGAGACCGCGCCGCATGGAGCGTGGTCCCGCCTCGAGCGCGGGGAGCTCGAGATGGAGGCCTTCTACACGGCCTTCGAAGCGGACTGCCAGCGGGCCGGCGGGCGCATCGATGCACGCGCCATGTTCCTGCGCATGGGCGAGGCCGCGCGGCCGCGTCCGATCATGATCGAGGCGATCCGGAGGCTGCGCAGCACCGGCTTCAAGGTCGGGGCGTTGACGAACAACTGGGCCGCGAGTGGGCAAGGGGATGCTCCCGACGACGGCACCCGCGCGTTGCAGACCCACTTCGACGTCTTCGTCGAGTCGAGCGTCGAGGGGCTTCGCAAGCCCGATCCCCGGATCTACGAGCTCGTCTGCGCGCGGCTCACCATCGAGCCGAGCCGCGCTGCCTTCCTGGACGACATCGGCAGCAACCTGAAGACAGCGCGTGCCCTCGGCATGTCGACCATCAAGGTCGAGGCGCCGGAGCCCGCGCTCCGGGAGCTCGAAGCGCTTGTCCAGGTCGCCCTCATCGACTGAGGATCGACCGCCGCTCAATCGGGGTCGGGATAGTCGACGCGGACCCTGGCCGACCTGGGAATCCCCTGACAGGTGAGCACCCAGCCCTCGGCCACCTGATTCTGGTCGAGCCCGCCGTCGTTCATCTTCATCTCGACCTCGCCTTCCTCGACCATGGCCATACACGCGCCGCAGTAGCCGTCACGGCAGGCGCAGGGCGCGTCCAGACCCGCGCGGTCGGCGGCCTCGAGGATGGTCTCGCCGGGGTTGCAGCGCAGCTCGGTCACATGCCCATCCAGGTGCACCTCGACGGCGACCCCCTCGCCCGGCGCAGGCGCCGGCGCCGCGGGCGTCGGCGCTTCCGGGGCATAGATGAAGCGCTCGATGAAGATCTGCTCCTCGGCGATGCCCTGCGCGGCGAGCGCCTCCTCCACGACATCCATGAAGGGGCCCGGACCGCAGACGTAGAAGTCGGCGTCGGGCGCGGCGCGCACGTGCGTCGCCGCGGCCTCGGCGTCGAGGAATCCTTCGCGATCATCCAGGCGATGGATCAGCTCCAGCCGATCCGGATTCGCAGCCGCCAGCGCCGCGAGCTCATCCTCGAAGATGATCGAGCGGGCGTCGCGATTGGCGTAGACGAGCTTCACGCGGCGCGCGGTGGTGCGGAGGGCGCTCTTCAGGATGGAGATCACGGGCGTGATGCCCGAGCCGGCCCCGAAGAGCACGATCGGCGCACTCCGGCCTTCGAGGCAGAAGTGGCCGGCGGGCCGCATCACCTGGAGGCTCTGGCCCTCCTCGAGCGATTCGTTGAACCAGGTCGACACGCGACCATCGGGAATGCGCTTGACGGTGACTTTGTGCTCTGGGTCCGTGTCCGGCGAGCTGGACAGCGAATAGCAGCGCACGAGGTGATCGTCGCCGATCGGCACGCGAAAGGTCAGGAACTGGCCCGCGCGATACTCGAAGAGCCCGCGATCGGCCTCGGGGATCGCGAGCACCACCGAGCACGCGTCCTCGGTCTCGCGAATGATGCGGCTCACCCGGAGCTCGTGATAGGGACCCGCGTGGCTCTCGGTCGACAATGCGCTGCACTCCATGCTGCGGGGCGCCGTCGGACGAGGGGCCCCTGGATCTCTCTACTCGACGGGCTCGCCGGTGGCGTCGGACGGGGGCGAGTCGAGCTCGATCTCGAGCCTTCGGCCCTTCGGTTGCTCGGGCGTCAGCGTCACCGAGACGGACGCGGGCGAGAGGACGGGACCGTCGGGGCCTTCCTCGATGCGGAGCACCACCTGCTCGGCGCGATGCCCCGGCTTGCGGAAGAAGAGCACATGGGGCTGGTCGGCGCGAAGCTCGATCTCCTCCGGCGCATCTCCCGGCCGCTCCTCCCCGTCGACGTAGAGCTGGACCGGGCGGGGACTCACGTCGATCGGGATCGTCTGCATCGGTGCGCAGGCCAGGCTGGCGAGCAGCGGAAGCAGCGCGAGCGCGCGTCGCCCTGCCCCCCTGCCGAGTCGCTGCAAGCCCGTCGACATCCGATCCACTCCTTTCGTCACGTCTCTTCGTCCCGCCTCGTCTCGTCTCGTCGACCGCTCTCGGGCACCCTGCTGGGATCTCCCTGCGGACGTACACCCTCGCCAGGGGCACGATCGAGCGACGCGGAGACTACCCTTCCGGGGCGACTTCGGCACGGTCGACGATCCCGTGACCGATTGGCCAGCCCCTCACTTCGCGGATAGACTCCGCCGCCGCTGATCGAGCCTCATCCCGCACCCGTCTCGAGGATTCCCATGAAGCCCGGCAAAAGGCCCGCCCGCCCCGAATTCTCCTCCGGCCCCTGCGCCAAGCACCCCGGCTGGTCGGTGCAGCGCCTGGCCAACGCGCTGGTGGGCCGCAGTCATCGGTCGAAGCCCGCCAAGGCGAGGATGCAGGCCGTCCTCGACCGGTCCCGCGCCGTCCTCGGGATCCCGAGCGAGTACCGACTGGGCATCCTGCCGGCGTCCGATACGGGCGCCGTCGAGATCGCGCTCTGGAGCATGCTGGGCGCGCGCGGTGTGGACGTGCTCGCCTGGGAGAGCTTCGGCAAGGGCTGGCTCACCGATATCGAGAAGCAGCTGCGGATCGAGGACGCGCGCGCTTTCACCGCGGACTACGGCGAGCTGCCGGATCTCTCGCAGGTGGATGCCGGCACGCGCGACGTGGGCTTCACCTGGAACGGCACCACGTCGGGCGTCCGCGTGCCCGATGGCGACTGGATCCCCGCGGAGCGTCAGGGACTCACGCTCTGCGACGCCACCAGCGCGGTCTTCGCCATGGAGCTGCCCTGGGAGAAGCTCGACGTGGTCACCTGGTCCTGGCAGAAGGTGCT
>CAZQMY010000202.1:0-10325 GCA_964594405.1 uncultured Spirochaetaceae bacterium
CCTCTGGCGCCCTCTTCGGCATCCGGCCGGCGAATCTGATCAATGGAGAAGGAGTCGTTTCCGTTCTGCCTCGAAGGCACGACAGGGTGTCGGAGGAGCGCCCGGGGCCGGGGGGATCATGGCTCGGAGGATTCCCTGTGGATCGAGCCCCACACCGGCCCTCTCGAAGCACTCGAGCCGCGCGTCCCCCGATCGGGATCATCGGCGTCCGATGGCGCGGCGAGTCGTAGCGCCTCGCGGCCAGGCCCTCGTCCGCCCATGTCCGTCGGCTGCACGACGCCGTTCGCCGAGGCGGCGCGGCGGCGTTGATTCAGGACGGGGCGGCCGCCTCGTCGCGCGCCCCGAGAATCGCGTCGAAGAGCTCCTCGCTGGCCCCGAGGCCACCGAGATGACCCTCGCCCGGGCGCCGCGCGAGGGTGGCGCTGCGCAGCAGACCCGCCATGTGCTCACCGTGGGTGAAGGGCACGATGTTGTCGGCGTCCCCGTACCAGAGCAGCACGCGCCCCTCGATGTCGGCCAGCTCGAAGCCCCAGTGCCGGCCGAAGAGGATCGCGTCCATGAGCGGGGCGTGCAGATGTCGATCGGCGGCGTGGAGCATGTCGTCCACGAACATCCGTCGCACCAGGGGGTCGTCGAAGACGAGCCTGTCGCCGGGGGGCATGAAGCTCGCGAAGAGATCGATGGCCGGATCGGCCAGGGGCTCGAGCGAGCGGACCGCTCTCGCCATGAGGTGGCCGAGCGGTCCGTGCGTACGCGCGATGAGCGGCGACGCATATCGCACGAGGGCGCTCGGTCCGCCTGCTGCGCGCTCACGACCGCGTGACGGAGCCACGCCGCCGAGCAGAGCCGTCACCACCACGCGCTCGGGCAGATCGTGCGCGCAGGCCAGCGCGTAGGGTCCGCCGCCCGAGAGCCCCACCACCGCGAAGCGCTCCAGCTCGAGCGCGTCCGCCAGCCGCCGGATGTCGTCGGCCACGCAGCGGATGCGCTCGTAGAGATGGAGCGTCGAGAGGCCCGAGCCGGGTCGCTCGATGGAGACGATGCGCACCGAGCGCTCCTGAGCCGCTCGCCGAGCGCTGTTCGAGATCTGCCGCCTTCCGCCCGGCGTGCCGTGGAACCAGATCAAGGGGAAGCCATCGCTCGGCCCGAACTCCGCGTAGCCGAGGTTCCGACGGTCGCCCACCACGATGCTGCCCTCTACACGCGGCGGGATCAGCGAGGTCTCATTCTCCATCGGAGCATCCCGCCTACGGGTCCGGCTGCTCAGCCCGCCTGGAAGTGTGTGAGGAACGCTCGGATGCGTGCGGCGTTGGCGCCGAGGTCGCCCCGCCCATCACGAGACTTCGAGCGCACGTCGATGAGGCTCCCCCCGCCATCGGGTCGGACGCGAATGGTGATGTCGTCGACGAAGCGGAAGATGCGCGTCTGGTGCGTCGCATCCAGGCCATCCGGGCCGACGTAGGTGACCTCCCAGCCCAGCGACCGGGCAGAGGCCCTCGCACGTGTCATCGCCGCGGCGGGGGGCAGCGCGCTGCGCAGCGTCGCGAGGTCGGGATAGGCGGCCCGGGCCAGCTCGACGAACTCGGGCGGGTAGCGCATGTCGCGCCCGGCCGGGTCGCTTCTCACGGTCACCGCGGAGAACGCCGGCGGATCATCGGGATCGGTGGTGATGTCGTTGATCGGAGGCAGCCCGCGACCGGGGAGTCCGGCGAGGATCACCGCGCCGAGCAGGGCCGCCCCGACGACGACGGCGATGCGCGCCTGATTCCTGCGCGTGCTCTCGAAATCCCCCCGCGCCTTGAAGGCGGAGACGATGCCGAGGATCAGGGTCAGCGCACCGCCCGCGATGGCGCCGAGCCCGAAGAGGAAGAAGGCGAGCATCGGCGAGATGAGGCCGAGCTGGACGAGGACGATGCCGAGCAGAGCCGTGCCGGTGCCGATGATGGAGATCTGCAATGCGCGCCTGGCGAGATTGGACTGGCCCTCGGACATCGACTGGCGCTCCTTGATCGGACGGCCCGGATGCTAGCATCCGATCCGCCGCGCTCCGCGGTTGATCTTGGGGGGGCCGATGACGCCGAGAGCAGCGGCGAGGCGGCGAAGGGGCGTGGCGCCCTGGAAGCTCGGCGCAGCCGCATCTTCGCCGGGGCGGCGGGGCCCGCTCGGCCTGGTCCTGCTGCTCTGGCTGGGCTGCGAAGCCGGCCCCGAGCCGCTCTCGGTGAGTCCGCCGACGTTCCTCGGCGGAGAGGCGATCTTCGACATCGCCTTCTGGCCCACGCTCAGCCCGGTCGAGATCACGTTCCAGCTCGATGGTCGCGACCGCTCGCGCGAGGACGGGGTGGTGTGGCAGCCTCGGGTCGGTGTCCTTCGAGTGCCGGTCTCGCCGGGCCCCCACACGCTGCTCGTGGATGCGAGATTCGACGCCGACACAGTGCGCGGCAATCGGTCCGCTTCCGTGACCTTCGTGGTGCCGGCGGCTCTGCCGACCATGGCCACGAGCATGCCCTCCACGGGCGCGCCCCCGCTGCCGCTCGGCGAGTGGATCGACGTCGAGTTCACGCGCGAGCTGTCCTGGCCACAGGCCGACACGCTCTCGCTCGAATGCGGCGCGCAGCATCTGCCGCGACGCATCCACCGCCTCACCGCGACCCGATTGATCGTGGATCCCATCGGGCTGCTGCCGCCGGGCGCTTCGTGCCGGGTCTCCTGGCAGGGCGTCGAGGGGCCGGTGGGCATCCACTTCGAAACCGCCCCGGAGCGCGCGCGCGTCTACATCCCCTACGTGCGCAGCCGTGCGCTCGAGTCCGCGCCCTTCCCGGACGACTACTTCACGCGCGCCGATCCCGAGAGCCCCACCGGCCTGCGCGTGGCGCTCCCGGCGCGGACCGCGCGCGGGCTCGAAGGCGTGGTCGACGCCCTGCGTGACGAGATCGACGGTCTCAGCGGATTCAGCCCCATCGCCCACCTGCTGGTGGAGTTCAGCGACGCGGTCGACCCGCTCTCGCTTCCCGCCACGCCGGATGAATCGCTCGCACCGGGGGCGAGCGTGCTGCTCGTCGATCTCGACGCCTCGACATCGACATCGACATCGACATCGACCTCGAGCACCGGGCGCCGCGTGCCCTTCCGGATCGACCTGCGCACTGACGTCGATGCGCGAGGTCGACGGCAGCACAGCGCTCTGATCTTCCCTTCGATCCCCCTTCGGCCCGGCGGCCGCTACGGCCTGCTGATCACGCGAAGGGCTCGCGCACGGAGCGGTGCGTCCTTCGAGCCGAGCGTGGCCATGGCGCGGGTGCTCGGGCCGGCATCGCCCTTCGATCCGGAGCCCGTGCTGCGCGCCCGAGAGCTGATCGCCCCTGTGCTGGAGGTCGCCGAATCGCAGCTCTTCCCCCCGCTCGAGGTGTCGGACATCTCGCTCGCGCTGCGCTTCACGGTGCGCGACATGGACGGGTTGCCGGCGGATCTGCTCGCGATCCGTGCGCAGACCTTCAGCGCCCCGCCGCCCGAGCTCGAGGTGCTCGCGGTGCGGCCGGGAGCGGAGGATTCGCCGGTGGCAGCCGTCGTGCACGGGCGCTGGCGCGCCCCCGAGTGGCGTCGCGGCAATGCGCTGGCTCGCGACGCCCTGGGTCGACCGATGAGGGTCGATCAGCGATGGCTGCCCTTCGTCATGAGCCTGCCCGCAGCGCGTGGATCCGCGCCCGCCCCGATCGTCATGTACCAGCACGGGACACCGGGCAGCGCCGAAGCCGAGGTGCCGAGCAGGGGACGCGACGCCCTGCTGCGTGCCGGATTCGCGGTCGCGGGCTTCACGGACGTCATCAATCGCGAGCTGGTGGAGGGCGGGCGTGATCCGAAGGGGACCGTGGCGCGGCAGGCCCTGCGGCTCCTGGTCGCAACGCTTCTGGATGGTCGCGTGCCCGACTACTGGCTGCAGACCAACGCCGAGCAGCTCGCCTTCGTGCGTATGCTGCCGACGCTCTCGAGCCTCGACCTCTTGCCCCTGGGCACCCCGGACGGGATCGGCGAGATCGACGGCAGCGCGCCGCTCTCCTACGTGGGCGTCAGCGAGGGCGCCAACCTCGCGCCCGGCCTGCTCGCCTACGCGCCGGAGGTGCGCGCGGCGGTCCTGATCGCAGGAGGCGGACGGCTCTCCGAGCTGATGATCTACCAGCAGGGGCAGGCGCTGGTGGAGAGCCTGCCGGGGGTCTTCGAGGGCGCCTCACCGCTGGACGTCTGGCTGACGCTCTCGCTCTTCCAGATGGCCTTCGATCGCCAGGACGGCCACAACCATGCCCGCTTCGTCTATCGCGCCCGCTCGCCCGCCATCGCCGACCCGCGTCGTGCCAGCATCATGCTCGTGGCCGGCGTCGGGGACACGCTGGTGCCCAACCACGCGACCGATTCGCTGGCCTGGCAGCTCGGGCCGATGCCGCTGCTCGGCCTCTTCGTTCGGCCGCTCCCCTTCCTTCCCCGGGCCCACGTCTCGGTCACGGGCAACATCGACGTCCGGACGACCGCGGCCTATCGCCGCATGGTGCCGACCGGCATACCGGGCATGCGCCCCTCCCCGGGCTGCACCGTCCCCCTGCTGCATCCCGACCTCGCGCGCGAGGGCCACTTCTGTGCGCAGCTGGCAGAGGAATCGAGGCTCGAGCGAGCTACGTTCCTGCTCTCGGCCCAGGGCAGCGGCGCGCCGACCATCGCGCTGTGGCCGGGCCCGACCGCATCGCCCGCTGCCGGCCGAGCGACCAGACCTTGATGATGATGCGCCACGCGGATCAGCGCGATCCCCGCGGCCTTCCTACCACCGTCCACGCATCCCTGGAGGCGAGCCCCATCGTGAGCGATCTGATCAAGAGCGAGATGAGGGGGGCCGTAGCGCTCCTCACCCTGAATCGGCCCAAGGCGCTCAATGCGCTGAGCAGGACTGTTCTCGAGGCGCTCGGCGAGGCGATCTCGAGCGTCGCGCAGGATCAGGGGGTGCGGGCGCTGGTGCTGACGGGTGAGGGCAGGGCGTTCGCAGCGGGAGCCGACATCGAGGAGATGAGCGCGATGAGCCCGGTGGAGGCCGAGGCCTTCTCGCGGCTCGGTCACGACACCTTCGCGGCCCTCGAGGCGCTCGACGTACCGACCATCGCCGCCGTCAACGGCTTCGCGCTCGGCGGTGGCTGCGAGATGGCGCTCTCCTGCGACTTCATCTATGCGAGCGAGAAGGCGGTCTTCGGCCAGCCGGAGGTCGGGCTCGGCTTGATTCCCGGCTTCGGCGGGACGAGCAGACTCGTACGCCGGGTCGGCGTCGCCTGGGCCAAGGAGCTCGTCCTCACCGGAGCCAACATCAAGGCCGACGAGGCGCTCCGCATCGGCCTCGCGAATCGCGCCTTCGAGCCGGAGGCGCTCCTGGACGGCGCGATCTCGGCGGCGGAAGCCATCGCGGCCAACGGACCGGTGGCCGTACGCCTGGCCAAGCGCGTGCTCGACCAGGGCCAGGACGCCGACGTGCGCACGGCCCACGCCCTCGAGCAGAACGCCTTCGGCCTGGTCTTCGCCACCGAAGATCGCGTCGAGGGCACCGGCGCCTTCGTGCAGAAGCGCGATCCGGCGTTCGTGGGGCGATAGGCAGGGCGAAGCACCGAGGCGCCGGGCACCGGACGTCGCTTAAGCTCGCCTCATGGCGGCGCCTCGACCCAGCTCCGACACGGCCGGCACTCGCACTCGATTCGACCTCGCCGGCCGCGGCATCGGCGTCACCGGCGGTGGGGGACATCTCGGGCGGGCGCTCTGCCTGGGGCTCGCCGAGGCCGGAGCAACGGTGCTCGCCTGCGGGCGGCGGGAGGCGCCGCTTCGGGCGGTCGCCGACGAGGCCAGGGGCGCAGGGCTGCGCGGCGAGGTGCACTGGCGCAGGGCCGACGTCGAGCGCGACGAGACCTTCGACGCCCTGCTCGACGGGCTCGAAGAGCTGGCTGGGGGCGTCGACGGATTCGTGAACAACGCCTGTACCAATCACCCGGAGCCGCTCGAGTCCCTCAGCGCGGAAGGGGTGCGCGCCACGCTCGACGGAGTGCTCGGTTCGATCATGCGCTGCACCATGAAGGTGGCGGAGCGCATGCAGGCGCGGGGGCGTGGCGGCTCCATCGTGAACGTGGCCTCGATCTACGGTCGCGTCTCACCCTGGCCGGGGCTCTACGTCGGGCACGAGCGACCCCACAACCCGCCCGCCTACGGGGCAGCCAAGGCGGGGCTGATCCAGTTCACGCGTTACGCCGCCTGCCACCTGGCCCATTCCGGTGTTCGCGTCAACTCGCTCACGCCCGGCGCCTTCCCGTCGCCCGCCGTGATGGCCGAGCCCGAGTTCGTGCGCGCGTTGGAAGGCAGGATTCCGCTGGCGAGGGTGGGGTCGCCGGAAGATCTCGTCGGGCCGGCGCTCTTCCTGTTGAGCGACGCGTCGAGCTACGTGACGGGACACGACCTAGTCGTCGACGGAGGCTTCACGGCCTGGTAGCCCCCGCGTCCCCCAACCGCTCCGTTTCGCAGCGATCTCCTCGAGCACCGAGACCAGCTCGGTCACCACGACGGGCTTGTTGATGCGGCCATTCATGCCGCAGGCGACGACGCGGTGGGAGGTCTCCTCCAGGACGTGCGCGGAGAGCGCGAGGATCGGGGTGGGGGTGCGTCCTTCGTCCATCTCGAAGCGGCGGATCTGCACGGTTGCCTCGTAGCCATCCATCACCGGCAACTCGCAGTCCATCAAGACGAGGTCGAAGGGCGGATCGGCGGCCGAGAAGGCATCGACGGCCAGGCGGCCGTTCTCCTCGACCCTCACCTGGGCGCCGAGCTTGTGAAGCATGCCACGGGCCACCATCGCGTTGACCCGGTTGTCTTCCACGACCAGGACGCGGATCCCCCTGAAGGCCTCGCGCCCCTCGAGGGGGGAGCGCTTGCGCGGCGCTGCGTCGCGGCCCAGCCCGAGGGCGAGGGCAAAGGCGCGGCGCAGCTCGAGCGCCGAGGTGGGCTTGTCCACCACGAGCTCGAGTCCGGCCTCGCGCAGCTCGTCCTGGGGGCGCGTGGTCCTCATCGCCGTCAGAAGGAGTCGCGGCACGTCGCGCAGCGCGGCATCCGACTGCATGGCGGAAGCCACCTCGAAGCCGCTCATGGTGGGCATCTCGTAGTCGAGGCAGACCAGGTCGAAGGGCGCGCCTTCGGCGTGCGCCGCGCGCAGGGCCTCCAGGGCATCTGGCCCGTCGTAGGCCAGACGGACCTCCATCCCCCAGCTCTCGGTCTGCTCGCGCAAGACCTCGATGAGGACGGGATCGTCGTCCACGACGAGCACCTTCCTGGCTTCGAGGCTTGCCAGGCGCGGGAGGTGAACCGCGTCGGGGCGGGCGATCTCCAGCGGCAGCTCCAGGGTGAAGCACGAGCCCTCGCCCAGCCGGCTCTCGACGTGCAGTGTGCCGCCCATCAGATCGCAGAGATTCCTCGAGATGGCCAGTCCGAGGCCGGTGCCTCCGAACCGGCGCGTGGTGGAGGAGTCGGCCTGGGTGAACGACTCGAAGAGCCCTTTCTGCTGCTCCTCGCTGATGCCGATCCCCGTATCCCGCACGGAGATCGCGACCCTTGCGCGCTGGCCCGGCTCGGTCGCGCCCTGAACGTCGAGGCGCTCGGCGCGCAGGATGACGTTGCCCTCGCTCGTGAACTTGAACGCATTGCCGAGCAGATTGAGCAGGATCTGGCGGATCCGCGTGGGGTCGCCCACGAACGCTCGGGGCGCGTCGGGCTCGATGGAGCTGACGAGGCCGATGCGCTTGCTCTCGGCGGTCAGGGCGAAGGTCGAGGCACAGCTGGCCAGCAGCTCGTCGAGGTCGAAGGCCAGCGACTCGAGATACATCTTCACGGCCTCGCTCTAGCTGAAGTCGAGGATGTCGTTGAGGATGGCCAGCAGGGCCTCGCCGCTGCCGTGGATCATCTCGGCCTGGCGGCGCTGGCCGTCGTCCAGCCCGCTCTCGAGCAGCAGCGCCGACATGCCCAGCACCCCGTTCATCGGCGTGCGGATCTCGTGGCTCATGCTCGCGAGGAAGTCGCTCTTGGCGCGCGCCAGGCGAAGCGCCTGATCGCGCGCCTCGCTGAAGCGCTCCATCGCCCGCTCCTTCAGTCGCTCGTGGACCCAGACGAAGGCGGTGAGGGTCGCGATGCTCATCAGCCCCGTCATCGGGCGGCTCCTGGCGAGCTGGTCCGGATCGATCAGCAGGGGCACTTCGGCGCCGATCTCCGCCAGATGGAAGGCGCCGAAGATCTGCACACACGAGAGCAGCGCGAACCAGCGCCCCGTCCGCGTGCCCAGCAGCACCATGCCCGAGACCACCATGAGGCTCGAGCCGAGGATCGAACCCAGGATGGCGCCGGCGGAGGCGAGGTTGACGGCCGAGACGATGCCGCTCAGCAGGAGCTGGAAGGTCCACTTTGCCGCCCTGAGGTTGGCCCAGAGCCTGAGCATCAGGATGACCGCGAGATTGGCGGCCAACATGAAGACGGCGGTCGCGAAGGCCGGCGCCGGCAATACGGCGGATCCGGCGTAGTGGAGGCTCAGGTGTCGAAGCAGTGGGATGAAGGAGAGCAGGCTGATCGTGGCGACCAGGCGGCTCAGCCAGACGTCCTCCTCCGATCCCGCTCGAAGGCGCGGGTGCAGGAAGCCGTCCAGTCCTCGAAGGACGCGCTGACGCGTGGCTGAGAACAAGGGGCCCCTCCCTGGCTCGATCAGCGCTCCTGGCTCCGATTCGGGTGCGCTCCTGCTCCACCTCTTCGTCCGCGCGTCGCTCCGACATGCGCTCGACGTCTCGGCGTGCGCGCGGCCTGCCACCGCGCTGCTCGGCGCACTCTCCGAGCGCACTGGGGGGAAGAGCCGAGGGCGCCGCTCGGAACGGAGATCTGCGCGGTGTCGCGATCAGCGGTCAGGCGCCGCGTGCGCGATCAATAGCCCGCGACGTAGGGCAACGCCTCGGCGGTCCGCTCGATGGAATCACCCGCGTCGAGGAGCACGGCGGTCGCGTCCCAGGTGCCGTCGAGCAGGCGCTGCTGGGTGCCGCTCGGGATCTCGCCCTGCATCGTCCCGGCCCGGGAGGTCACGGTCTTCGCCGTCACGTCGATGATCACCTCCTGGCTCGCGTCGAGCTCGATGCTGCCCATGAGGCTCTCGAGGTCGTCCGGGGCGAGGGTGATCCAGGGCAGACCCATGGCGGTGCAGTTGCCGGCGAAGATCTCGGCGAAGGATTCGCCGATGAATGCGCGGAAGCCGAATCGCATCAGCGCCTGCGGCGCGTGCTCGCGCGAGGACCCGCAGCCGAAGTTCTTGCCCACCACCAGGATCGAGGCGCCTCGGAAGCGCTCGTCGTCCAGGGGATGCTCGCCCTTGGCCTGCTTTCGCGCATCCTCGAAGAGGTGCTCGCCCATGTTGTCGAAGGTGACCTCTTTCATGAAGCGGGCCGGGATGATGCGATCGGTGTCGATGTCGGCGCCGCGAATCACGCAGGCGCGGCCGGAGACCTGCTCGAGCTGGATCAGCTTGCTCATGGCTTCTCTCTCGATGATGGGTTCAGGAGGGAGGGGAGGGGGATCAGAGGACGTCGCGGACGTCCACCACCTTGCCCGCGATGGCCGCGGCGGCCACCATGGCCGGGCTCATCAGCAGCGTGCGGCCGGTGGGCGATCCCTGTCGACCCTTGAAGTTGCGGTTGCTCGAGGACGCGCAGACCTCGCGCCCGATCAGCTTGTCGGGGTTCATGGCCAGGCACATGGAGCAGCCGGGCTCGCGCCACTGGAAGCCGTGAGCCTTGAAGACCTCGTCGAGCCCCTCCTCTTCGGCCTGGCGGGCCACGTGCTGCGAGCCGGGCACGACCAGAGCGCGCACGCCTTCCTTCACGTGTCCTGTCCTGGCCACCCGGGCCGCCTCGCGTAGATCAGAGATGCGCCCGTTGGTGCACGAGCCGATGAAGGCGACGTCGACCGGGGTGCCGGCGATGGGCTCGCCCGCGCGGAAGTCCATGTACTCGAGCGCCTCGTCGAGGCCGGGCTTCTCCTCGTCCGGCACCTCGTCGGGGGTCGGGATGCGCTCGTTCACGCCGAGATTCTGGCCGGGATGGATGCCCCAGGTGACGCTCGGCTCGATGGCGCTGCCGTCGAGCTCGACCACGTCGTCGTAGACGGCACCCTCGTCGCTGGCCATGCCCCGCCAGTGCGCGACGGCCCGATCCCAGGCCTCGCCCTCCGGCGCGTACTCGCGACCCTTGAGGAACTCGAAGGTGGTCTCGTCCGGGTTGACGTAGCCGCAGCGC
>CAZQMY010000203.1:0-5211 GCA_964594405.1 uncultured Spirochaetaceae bacterium
GGCGTGGGCCAACGACTACCTGCTCAGGATCCACTGCAGCGAGGTGGATCGGGAGGTCGACATCCGCGGCCTTCCCATCACGCTCTCGAAGACCCCCGGCGCCGTGGAGACCCTCGGGCCCGAGCTCGGCCAGGACACGGAGATCCTGCTCATGGAGGCCCTCGGCATGGAGTGGGATGAGATCGAGCAGCTGAAGGCCCAGGGCGTCATCCCCTAGGATCGGACTCCCCATGACAGCCGACACCCCGCTCGATCCCTCTGCTCTGAAGGACGGTCCACTCACCGGCATCCGCGTGCTCGACATGGCGACGATGCTGGCCGGGCCCTACGGCGCCACACTGCTCGGAGACCTGGGTGCCGACGTGATCAAGGTCGAATCCTTCTTTGGCGACGACAGCCGTCACCTGGGGCCACGTCGTGGCGGTGAGCGCACCGCGTTCCTCAGCCTCAACCGGAACAAGCGCGCCGTCGTCATCGACCTGACCCGGGGCGAGCCCGCCCAGGCGGTGCTCGGCAAGCTGGTGGCCAGTGCAGACATCCTGATCACGAACATCCGGGGCGCCGCCCTCGAGAAGCTCGGCCTGGGCTACGAGGCCATGCGCGCGCATCGCCCGGACCTCATCTGGATCGGCGTCACCGCCTTCGGCCCCGACGGGCCCTACGCGGGCCGTCCGGGCATCGACTTCCTCGCCCAGGGCTATGCGGGCCTGCTCAGCCAGAACGGCGATGCGGGATCTCCCATCACCCGGCTCACCGTGCCCTTGATCGACGTGATGACGAGCGAGCTGGTCTGCACGGCGGCGCTCTCGGCGATCATCGCGCGCTCGAAGACCGGGCAGGGGCAGCGCATCGAGGTCTCGCTCCTGGACGCGCTCACGCACGCGATGACGAACCCCATCGGCGCCTTCCAGAACGCGGCCTTCGAGACGCCTCGGACCGGCAATCGCAGCCTCTACTTCGCGCCGAGCGGGATCTATCCGTGCAAGGACGGCAGCGTGGTGATCACCTGCCCCTCACAGAAGTTCTTCGTGAAGCTCTCCGAGACGCTCGGGCAGTCGTGGCACGAGGACGAGCGCTTCCACACCATCGATGCGCGCAAGGCGAACGAGGAGGAGCTCGATCGGCTGATCGGAGAGCGCTGCCGCGCCTTCACGCGCGAAGCGCTCGTCGAGATGCTCGTGGCCGGCGACATCCTGACGGCGCCCATCAACGAGATCCCCGATGTCGTCGAGGATCCGCAGATCCTCCACAACCAGATGCTCGTCGAGATCGAGCATCGCGTGGAGGGGCCGATCCACGTGACCGGCGTGCCCATCAAGCTTCATGGCACGCCCGGCTCGATCCGCCTCCCGCCGCCCGCGCTCGGGCAGGATACGGAGGAGGTGCTGGCCGAGGCGGGCGTGGACGGCGAAGCGTTGCAGGGGCTCGTGGAGCGGGGCATCGTCGGGACGATGGCGTCCATCGCCGAGGCGAAGGCGCGACGGGCCACCCAGAAGGCGAAGCGCTAGCGCCCGCGACCGAGGGGGAGGCGATGGCGGAGCAGTCGGCACGGGCGTCGGGTCCGGACGAGGGCGCGTTCGCCCCGGCCTACTCGTTCTACGTCCTCGGCGTGCTCTTCCTCGTCTACATCGTCAATTTCATCGATCGCCAGGTGCTCTCGGTGATGCTCGAGCAGGTGAAGGCCGACCTCCAGGTCTCCGACACCGCCATGGGATTCCTGAGCGGCTTCGCCTTCGCGCTCTTCTATACCTTCGCGGGCATTCCCATCGCGCGCTACGCGGATCGTGCGAATCGGCGGAACGTGATCGCCGTGGGCCTGGTGGTCTGGAGCGCCTTCACCGCCGTCTCCGGGCTCTCCCGGCACTTCTGGCACATGGCCCTGGCGCGGGTCGGCGTCGGCGTCGGCGAGGCGGCTGGCTCACCGCCGGCGCACTCGCTGATCTCGGACTACTTCCCGCTCAGGCTGCGCGCGACCGCGCTCTCGGTCTACGGCGGCGGTGTCTATCTCGGTGTGGGGGCCGCCTACATCTTCGGGGCCGAGATCGCGGCGAGCTTCGGCTGGCGCGTCGTCTACTACGTCCTGGGCCTGGCCGGACTCCCGCTCGCGGTGGTCCTGCTGACCACGGTGCGCGAGGCGCCCCGCGGCCGCTTCGACTTCGCCCCGAGGATGACGACGGTGCAGCCTCCGCTCGGCGAGTCGTTGCGGATCTTCCTGCGCAACCGCTCGCTCATGCTGATCATCGCCGGGACGGCGGTCCAGTCGCTGCAGGGCTACGCGATCCTGGGCTGGGCGCCGACCTTCCTGACGCGCGTGCACGGGATGACCTACACCGAGGCGGCCTGGCCCCTCGGTCTCTCCATCGCGCTGCTCGGGCTTGCAGGATCGGTGCTCGGCGGACGCATCGCGGACTGGTCCGGCCGGAAGGACGCGCGCTGGTACATGCGCCTGCCGGCCATCGAGGCCCTGGTCCTGCTCCCCTTCGGCGCCGGCTTCCTCCTGCTCGACGATCCGAACCGGGCGCTCTGGTACTTCGGTCCCTTCTACTTCCTCGGCGCCATGTATCTCGGTCCGATGTTCGCGATGACGCAGACCCTGGTCGCCCCCAACCTGCGCGCGACCGCCTCGGCCGTGAATCTCTTCATCGTGAACATGGTGGGGCTCGGGCTCGGCCCGCTCGTGGTCGGGATGCTCAACGACTACTTCATGGCTCAGCAGGGCGTGATGGGGATTCGCAGCTCGATGCTGGTGGTGCTCGCCATCGGCGGCTTCTCGGCGATCCTCTTCTGGCTGGCTTCGCTGCGCCTGCCCGGCGATCTGGCAGCGGCGCGCGCCGATTCCGCCGGGGCGTAGCCCACAAAGCGGCCGCGGGGCCGGAGCCTCGCGGGCAGGGGCCCTCGGTTGTGTGAATTGCGTGTGAAGGGACTGGTCCGACGCCACTGCTGGCGAACCGCGTCCGACGCCGGGCTGCGGGGCGGATGCTCGCAGAAGGCGTCCGGGACGGATCGATCCTTGCGCATCGCGGGCGCGCCCGACGGATTTCTTCACGCCCGCCGGTTTGTCTGACACATCGGGCCTGAAGCAACCACACCTCTTCAACACTGCGCCCGCCACCGGTGCGAGCGCTCAGTTGAAGAGGGAACTTCGATGTTGCGGCACACGCTCTCCCGGATCGCGCCCGGTGCGCGAAGGCTCTCGTTCTTGCTGGCGCTGGCCCTCGCGGCGTCGGTCCTCTCCTCCACCGCCTCGGCGACCTCCTTCGGGCTCCCCGGAATCTCGCTCGCGGACCTGGTGGACGGCACCGAGGACGACTTCATGTCGAAGAACGGCATGCTCACCTTCTCGGACTTCAGCGCGGAGAGCAGCGGCATCGCGCCCGAGAAGCTGAAGGACTACCGACTGGTTCCCCTCGGCAGTGGCTTCCGCCTCTACTCGCCCCTCGTCGGCTTCTTCGGGCACGACGCGAGCCTCGACCTGGACTACAAGGTGACGGCGAAGGAGGGCTTCCTCGTGGAGGCCGTACACCTGACGCTGAAGGGCGGAGCGCTCTTCGGTCGCAGCCTTGCCGAGATGGACGTCATGGACACCTTTGGCGAGACCCTCGCCGACCTCGAGGTTCGCAGCAAGAAGATCTTCCTCGGGGCGCTGACCGACCGCGCGCGGCTCGCCGAGGCCGCGGGCGAGATCCTCGTGGACGAGACGATCCAGGCCCGCGCCGGGCTGATCTCGGCGGCCATGAAGGTCGACCATCGCTTCAAGACGCGGGTGATTCCCGAGCCCGCCACGGCGCTGCTGATGTGCATCGGACTGCTGGGGCTGGCCATTGCGGGCAATCGGCGGGGAGAGCGGGCGGACCAGAGGCAGGGCCCGGTCTAGCGATCAGGCGGGCTCCCACTGCGGGATGAGCAGGCGCGCGTCGTCCTCGGGGTCGTCCCACTCCTCGAAGCAGACGCGGACCCGCTGCCCGATCTCCACCTGATCCGGACCCACGCCGAGCACGTTGCCGACGACGTTGACGCCGGGGGCGTCATCGACGTCCACGACGACCACGGCGTAGGGCACGGCCTCCTGAAGCATCGGGTGCACCGCCTGATGGACCACGACACGGCTCACCACCGTGCCCTCCGGCCCGCACGACCTCCAGGAGAAGCGGGTGCTCTGACATCGCCCGCAGATCTCCTCGGGTGGGTGCTGCATCGCACCGCAGTCGTTGCAGGTCTGGAAGCGCAGGGCGCCCGAGGTGAAGTAGGTACGTGTCATCGCGTTGATCTCGGGGACCAGCCAGTCTTCTCCGAGCAGGCGGGGCATGATGATTCTCCTCGATCCTCACTGGAAGTTCGGGGGCGACGGCCGTGCCGACGCCGGTGCGCTGCTGCTAGTCGCGCGCGAAGATGATGGCGCTGCCCGGCGCATAGCCGGGCCCCGCCGCGGCGAGTGAGGTCTGCACGTCGGCGACCTGGCAGGTGGACTCGCCACGCACCTGGCGGACGGCCTCGACCACCAGCTCGAAGCCATGGATATAGGCCTCGCCGATGTTGCCGCCACTGGTGTTGAAGGGGAGCTTCGCGTCGGGTCCCTCCAGCGCCCCGTTGGCGACGAACTGCTCGACCTCCTCTGGCTCGGAGAAGCCCATCTCGCACAGGGCGATGAGCACCGGGCCGGTGAAGTTCTCGTACATCTGGACCACGTCGATCTCGCGCGCCGACACGCCCGCCCGGGCATAGAGGGCCTCGCCGACGGTCTCGTAGTACATCTTGCCGATCCATCGCTCCTGGAAGGCCGAGAAGCCGTATCGCGGTCCGAGTCCCTGTGCGGCGGCGAGCACCGGGACCGCGCCCTTGCGCAGGTCGCGCGCAAGCTCCGTGGTCGTCACGATGATCGCCGCAGCGCCATCGTTCTCGGGGCAGCAGTCGTAGAGGTGGAAGGGCTCCACGATCCAGCGCGACGCGTGATACTTCTCGCGCGTCAGCGGCTGGCCGTAGCGCAGGGCGCGGGGGTTGCGCTGGGCGTTGGCGTAGCAGGCCATGCTGATGTCGCAGAGGGCCTCCTGGCCGATGCCGTGGTCGTGCATGAACTTCGCCGTGTGCAGCGCGCACTCCTGCGCGGGCGAGAGCAGGCCGTAGGGGGCCTTCCAGGCGAGATCGCCCTCGGCGCGTCCCACGCCCGCGCTCGATTGCCCGAAGCGGCCGCACTGGCCCTGGGCCAGCGCGCGG
>CAZQMY010000203.1:5221-10287 GCA_964594405.1 uncultured Spirochaetaceae bacterium
GCTGAGCGGCCGCGGCCGCGTTGTTGCCGCCGCCGGCCCAGGTCTGCGCCGCCCAGCGCAGCTACCGGAGACCCAGCGCATGGGCGAGCCGCAGGGGATCGTTCCGCTGATCCATGTAGCTGACGATGCCGTCGATCTCGGCGAGCTCGATGCCCGCATCATCGGCGGCCCGGGCGATGGCAGTGCATGCCAGCTGGAATTCGCTGTCCGGGGACTTGCCCCGGGCGTAGTAGACCGACTCGCCGACACCGGCGACCGACGCCTTGCCCTGCAATCGAGAACCTCCTGGATGTGGATCCGGGGGTCCGACGATAGCCCGCCTTCAGACGGGGCGAGCGCCTCGGGGGCGGGCCAGGGATTCCCGGCGAGCCGCGAGCGCGCCGGCCACGAGCATTGAGATCACGGCCAGGAGCTGCCCGCCCGGTCCGAGCGCGGGGACCGCCGGCAGCTCCTGATACGTGACCGGGATCAGCTGGATGCTCCCCGAGGTGGGAAGCTCCGAGACCTCCAGGCGCACGCGGTAGCGGCACAGATTATCGCTGGGTGTGGTCGTACAATTCATGCTGATCGTGGCGAGGTCGACGGGCGTGGCGCTGGTATTGAACCAGCTGACGGCGCCTCCGGCGGGCGACGCCAGCAGCTCGGTGTCCACCCCGGTGACGATCGCCGAGGGGTAGGCGATGTCGAGCAGGTAGTCGCAGCAGGTGTCGATGAAGAAGGCGTCCACTTCGTACTCGAGCCAGAGCTGGCCCTGCGTGCGGCTCCCGGCGAGCGTCGCCGTGATGGAGGCCAGCGGGGAGTGGATGCCCGTGGAGACCGGATCGGGGATCATGATCAAGGGCCCGGCGAGCGCTGGGCCAGCGAGCAGCAGGAGGGCGAGCGAGCCGAGGAGCCCGGCCGGCGCCAGGCGCGCCCGCGTCCACGGGCGGTCTCTGCTCTTGCGCGCTCTCTGCTGCCTCTCGACCATCGTCGCTCCTGCCTCGTCGTGCGTCGCCCCGATCCCTACGCCGGGGTCAGGGAAGTCCATCGGTGCAATCGAAGGTTGGGAAGAGCCCCCTGGAGCCGAAGCCGGCGCAGCTGGCTCGGATCTTCTCCCGAGTGCCCGCCAGGCGCTCAGCGAGCCACCCCGACGGCGCCCGCTCGCCGGGATTCTCGATTCCACGTCCGCTCTCTGCATGCGTCGCTCGATCGGGTCACCGGACGAGCACCGACCCCCTCCCATCGTAGGTGCCCATCCGAGGGTAACCGGTGACGCCGCAGTTGCCTGCTTCGCCACACCCGTGGAATCGCAGGGAATTTGCGTCCCGCCCTCGTGCCAGCCGCCGGCCGGACCGATATACCTGGCTCGCGCGGCCCGCGCTCTTCGATCCGCGGCCGCCCACTCAGTTCGAGGAGCGAGTCTCCGGTCCATTGCCGGTGCTCTCGCCGGAGGAGAGCCATGAGCGAAGCGCTTCGGCCCTGTCCCGCCTGCGGAAGTGATGATCTCGCCGCGTTGGTGGCCATCGAGGGGATGCCGGTCCACGTGGGCGGCCTCTGGCCCAGCGCGGAAGAAGCCAGATCGTGCCCGCGGGGGGACATGCAGCTCGTCCACTGCAGGACGTGCCAGCTGCTCTACAACGCGAGCTTCGACCCGGAGCCCCTCGAGTACACCCACGCCTACGACAACTCGCTCGAGGGATCGGGCGTCTTCATGGACTTCGCCCGCGGTCTGGCGGACGAGCTGATCGAGCGCCACGGGCTGCACGACAAGAAGGTCATCGAGATCGGCTGCGGCAAGGGGGCGTTCATCACGCTGCTCTGCGAGCGCGGGCCCAACGAGGGCATCGGCTTCGACACCACCTACGACGCCTCGGCCCCCAACCCGCTCCCCGACCGTCTTCGCTTCATCAAGGCGCACTACAGCCGGGAGCAGACCGGGGGCGGCGCCGACCTGATCGCCTGTCGCCACGTGCTCGAGCACATCCCCGACCCGCAGGCCTTCCTGAAGATGTTGCGCGAGAGCCTCGAGGCCCATCCGGAGACCACCGTCTACTTCGAGGTGCCGGAGGTGATGCTGATCGTGAAGCAGCTCTCCATCTGGGATCTGATGTACGAGCACTGCACCTATTTCGGCCACGAGTCGCTCGCCGCGCTCTTCGCCCGCTCGGGCTTCGAGGTGCTGCGCCTCACCGACTACTTCGACGACCAGTTCCTCGGCATCGAGGTCCGCCCCTCACTGCAGGGCCGGACCGAGCCTCCCCCCATCGCTGCGGACGTGCGGGTGGGCGAGCGGGCCGCGGCCTTCGCCGAGCACTTCAACGCGCGAAAGGCCGAGTGGCGGGACCGCATGGCCAAGCTGATGGATGCCGGCAAGCGCGTGGCCATCTGGGCCGCGGGCGGCAAGACAGTGAGCTTCATGAACCTCTTCCAGCTCGGGGAGCAGATCGACACCATCGTGGACATCAACCCGCGCAAGCAGGGCATGCACCTGCCGGGCACCGGACACGAGATCTTCGCCCCGGATGCGCTGCTCGAGCGGCGGCCCGACGTGGTGATCGTGATGAACGCGCACTACAAGGACGAGATCGCGGCCGATCTCCAGCGCATGGGGCTCTCCCCCGAGATCCTCACCGCCTGAGCCCAGGAGGGACTCCATCCATGCGCGATGCCATGCCCTGCGCGGCCTGCGGCTCGAGCCGAACCCGCGTCTTCTACGAGTGCGAGCAGATCCCCGTGCAGAGCTGCGTGCTCCTGGAGAGCGCGGTGGCCGCCGAGGCCTATCCGCGCGGTGATCTCAGCCTGCAGGTCTGTAGCGATTGCGGCTTCATCGGCAACATCGCCTTCAGCTACGACGTGCAGGGGGAGATCGACGCCTACGAGAGCTCCCAGGCGGGCTCGGGGCGCTTCTCGGCCTATCAGCGCGCGCTCTGCGAGCAGCTCGCCGAGCGCCACGACCTCGAGGGCAGGCACGTGCTCGAGATCGGCAGCGGCGCGGGCGACTTCCTGCTCGAGCTCTGCGAGGTCGCCGGCTGCACGGGCGAGGGCTACGACCCGACCCTCCCGGAGGCCCGCGTCGAGCGCTCCTTCGGCGCGCGCTGCCGTCTGCTGCCCGAGGCCTTCGGCGAGGCGCAGCTCGGCCGTCCCTTCGACCTGCTCTGCTGCCGCCACACCCTCGAGCACGTGGCGGCGCCGGGTGAGATGGTGGCCCTCAGCGCCCGCGCCAGCCGCCGCAGCGGCGACGCGCCGGTCTTCTTCGAGGTGCCGGACACCCTGCGCATCCTCGAGGACCGGGCGTTCTGGGATGTCTACTACGAGCATTGCGCCTACTTCGGAACGGGCTCCCTGACGCGCCTGTTTCGCCGTGAGGGCCTTCGCGTCACCGACCTGGAGCGTGTGTACGACGATCAGTATCTGCTGATCACGGCGATCCCGGCGCGCGAGGGTGCGCCGCAGCCCGGGCCCTCCGGCTCCGAGGACGACGACCTCGAGCGCATGGTGCAGGGCGCGGCGGATTTCGAGCGGGAGGTGGGCGCGATCCTCGCGGACTGGCGCGCACGGCTCGCCCGCTGCGCCGAGCGCGGGGATCGGGTGGCGCTCTGGGGGGCGGGCTCGAAGGCGGCGGGCTTCCTCGCCACGCTCGGGATCGGCGAGCAGATCCCCTACATCGTCGACATCAATCCCCGCAAGCAGGGGATGTTCCAGGCCGGCACCGGGCAGGAGATCGTCGCCCCGGACCGCCTGCGCGAGTATCGGCCCGACCTGCTGGTGATCATGAACGCAATCTACGAGCAGGAGATCCGCAAGGATCTGGACGACCTCGGCCTCTCGCCGGAGATCGTCGCGCTCTAGATCGATCTGTTGCCTGCGGCGTGGCCGAGAGGTCCGCGCCAGGCGCTCGGCCGCAGCGTGCACACGCGAGCGCAACGGCCCGGATCACCCTGCGGTGTAGATCCGATGACAAGGATGTGTCATCGCGATCCGGGACGTGCGCACTTGCGCGCAGGCTCGCATGGCCTTCGGGTCCGTCTCCCCCTAAGCGGATCAGGGTCGCGGCGCGGATCAGGGCTGTAGGCCGGCGCCGGCTGCTCCGGGGAGCCCGGGAGTCACGTGCCCTGCGAGCTTTGCGGACCCGAATCGACGGGGTGTCTGTACCCCGGAAGAGCGTAAAGCGATACAGTTCCGAGCGAGTCTGCCCCACGGTTCTCTACGCAGGCTTCGCAATCCTCTGCGGGAGGTTGATCATGCGTCGAGGGTCGGTGCGTGTGAATCAACCGGTGGACGATCCCGCCCGACACCCCGACAGATCGCCCGCCATCCGAAGGAGCGACCGTGATGAGCCTACTCCAACGAGCCGTCCGCGCGGCCAAACGACGACTCTCCTGGGACTACGTCACCCACGCGGGCGCAATCCTCCCGCCTCCCGGGCAGCGCTACTGCGGTGCGGACTTCAATGACGACTCGTACTTTCTCGCCTCCGCTGTCGAGGAGGCGCGTCGTCTCGAGAAGCATCCTGGCCTTGGCCCGCAGACGCGCATCCTCGAGATCGGCTGTGGGCCGGGGCGACTGCCCATCGGCCTCATCCATTCGGGCGCGCCGATCGAAGCCTACGAGGCCCTCGACGTCGCTCCGCGGGCCATCGATTGGTGCAATCGACACATCGCGCGGCGCGATTCGCGCTTCAAGTTCGCAACCGTGGATGCGAAGCACGAGCGCTACAACCCCGACGGCACGATGATGGACGCATCGTTCCGGCTGCCCTACGACGACGAGTCCTTCGACATCGTCTATCTCCACTCGGTCTTTGCCAACCTTCTCGAAGAGGACATCCGCGCGTACTGCCGGGAGTTCGCTCGTGTGCTGAAGCCGGAAGGCGTCGTCTTCCTGAGCCTGTTCGTCGAGGAAGACGTCCCTGAGATCACCGTCAACCCGAGCGACTATGTGATGGAGATCTCGGGTCCGCAGCACATCGTGAGGTACGAGCGAGGCTTCATCGACGGGCTCTTTCGCAGCTGCGGTCTGGAGATCGAGCGATTTCCGTGCCGTTCCTCGTGCCCGGACTCGGAGCGCAGGGCGGCGACCTCGAGGGC
>CAZQMY010000204.1:0-10256 GCA_964594405.1 uncultured Spirochaetaceae bacterium
CCTCGGAGGCCGCCGCTAGGCGGGCTGCGCGCGGCCGCGCAGGAGCCGAGGCTCCGCGCCCCGGATGGGCGCGAAGCCTCGACCCGCCAAATGCTCGATGGATCCTGGGAGTGCTCGCAGCGCTGCTCGCGTCCTGCTGAGCGGGCAGGGCGCGAATGGTCGGTCAGCTTCCGCGGGAGCGGCAGCGAGGGCGTGGTGCCTGCGGCCGGGACCTCTTCGTGCTCCCGAGACCCATGTCGGGCGAATCCCGGGCTCGCTTGAGTGATTCCTGCGCATTTCCCACGGACGTCCTGCCGAGCGCGGATCTCCTTCATTCGGTGCGGATGGGCCGTGCATGGAATCCCCGACGATTCATGCGGTCGCCGGGCCCTGCGGGCTTGTTGACATGTTGACGATCCGTCAAATATCCTGAGGCGCCACGCGAGTGGCCAGGAGGAGCCCCGATGAGCGATGAAGCAGAGGTCGTGCTGGAGACCAGTCATGTGGATCCCTGGGTGGGCGTCCCCCTCGGAGGCGGGCGTCTGAAGGACCCGGTCGCCCGCAACGACATCCGGCGCTGGGTGCAGGGCATGCAGAACCCGAATCCCCTCTACTTCGACGAGACCGTGGCCGAGGCCCCGGAGTCCCGCTTCGGCGAGTTCGTGGCCCCGCAGTCCTTCGCCGTCGCCACCGATGACAGCCACGGCGCCGGGCCGGCGATCCAGGGGACCATTCCCGGCACGCACATGCTCTTCGGCGGTGACGAGTGGTGGTTCTTCGGTCCGCGGATCCGTCCGGGCGATCAGATCTCGCGCGATCGCATGCTCTTCGACTACCGCGTGACCAACACGAGCTTCGCGGGCCCCACGATGTTCTCGCGCGGCGATACCACCTACATCAACCATTGCGGCGAGATCATCTGCAAGCAGCGGTCGACATCCATCCGCTATCTCGCCGAGGAGGCGCGCAAGCGACAGCTCTTCAGCGACGACAAGGAGCCCGAGTGGACCGAAGATCGGCTGATGGAGATCGAGCAGCAGAAGTTCGAGTACTACCGGACCTTCCTCGACCTGGGGCACGACCGCCGCCTCTTCGTGAAGGAAGGTGACAAGCTGCCGACTCGCCCCATCGGCCCACACACCATCGCGAGCTTCACCACCGAGTGGCGGGCCTTCCAGATGACCATCTGGCACGCCTTCGCGGAGACCTCCGGCCCCGATTCGACCCTCGATGCCGGCTGGCTGCCCGAGATGAGCCGGGACACCGAGGCCGCCAAGGTGGATCCGACCCTCGGTGACGGGCTCTACCACGGGCCTTCGAGGGGGCACATCCAGCAGAAGTACGCCCAGCTGATCGGATTGCCTCGTGGCTATGGCTACGGCGCCTCGATGGGTGCGTGGATCCTCGACTACATCGGCAACTGGGCGGGGGAGTGGTCGGACATCGTCCACAGCCGGATGTCCTATCGCTCGCCGGCGATGACCGGTGATCTCACGCTGCTGGACGGCGAGGTGACGCGGGTCTCCCAGGACGATCCCAGCGGTCAGCCCCTCGCGACGATCCATGTCGTGATGAGTAATCAGCGCAAAGAGACGCTGGCCGAGGGCGACGCCGAGGTGCGTCTGCCCACCGAGACCCTTCCGGCCCGGGTGCAGCGCTAGCTCGGTGGTGCTCAAGCAGTTCGTGCCGCCGCGGAAGGAATGAGCATGAGCAGGGATCGATCGCTGGGGCTCGCCTGGCAGCCCGATGCCGAGCGATACACGCTCGGTCGCTTCCTCGAAGACGTGGCCAGCCGGCACGGCGGGCGCGAGGCGCTGCGCGCCTTCGACGCGCAGACCGATGTGTGGCAGTCGATGAGCTACGAGGCGCTGCGCGCCGAGGCGCGCAAGGTGGCGAAGGGCCTGATCGGCGCCGGCGTCGTGAAGGGCGCGCGAGTCGCCCTGTTGATGCCGAACCGGCCCGAGTGGGTGGTCTGCGCCTTCGCGGCGGGTCTGGTCGGCGCCGTCCTGGTGCCGGTCAATACCTTCGCGACACCCCAGGAGCTGGACTACATCCTGCGTCATGGCGATGCATCGCTGCTGATCCTGCAGCCCTCGATGTCGGGCCACGCGTTCCTGAGCGATCTCCGTGAGCGCCATCCGGAGATCGCCAGTGCTCCGAAGGGCGCCATCCGGCTTCCAGCTCTTCCTCAGCTGCGGCGGGTCGTCTGTCTGGAAGAGAGTGAGTCTCTGGAGTCTCTCGATGGGCTGATCCAGCTCGGAGAAGGCGTCTCCGATGCGCTCCTCGATGCGATCGGCGAAGAGGTGACGCCGGCCGACGACGCGATCCTGATCTACACCTCGGGCACCACAGCGCATCCGAAGGGCGTCCTGCACATGCACCGCGCAGCGGTGATCCAGTCCTGGCGATTCGGCGAGGGCATGGAGATCGCGCCCGAGGAGCGCGTGCTCACCGCCCAGCCCTTCTTCTGGACCGCCGGGATCGCCATGTCCCTCGGCGCGTCGCTGGCGGGCGGGGCGACGCTCGTGCTCGAGCAGCGCTTCGATGCGGAGCGATTCCTGGCGCTGATCGAAGAGCAGGGGATCACCACCCTGCACGCCTGGCCCCATCAGGAGAAGGCGATGGCGGAGCATCCCGCCGCGAAGACCCGCGATCTCACGAGTCTCCGCAAGGTGGAGTTCGCGTCGCCGATGGCCGCGCTGGCGGGGATCGAGAAGGACGAGTGGGGAACCTCCGGCTCCTACGGGCTCAGCGAGACCTTCACCATCTGCTCGTTCCTTCCAGCCCGCACCGAGGCGACGCTGCGCAGCGGCACCAGCGGCCGACCCCTGCCGGGCATGCGGCTCAAGATCGTCGACAGCGAGACGGGCGAGGATCTGACGGCGCCGCAGAGCAAGGGCGAGATCGCGGTGAAGGGCGCCACCTTCATGCGGAGCTACTACAAGGTGGAGCCGGAGGACTACCTCGACGAGAACGGCTTCTTCCGCACCCGGGACGGCGGCCACTTCGACGCCGAGGGCTATCTGCACTGGAGCGGGCGGCTCTCCAATCTGATCAAGACGGGCGGGGCGAACGTCTCGCCGCTCGAGATCCAGGACGCCTGCGAATCTCATCCGGCCGTTCGCGTCGCGCAGGCGCTGGGTATCCCGCATCCCGTGCTCGGCGAAGCCATCGTGCTCTGCGTGGTGGCCCGCGCCGATCAGCCGCTCGACGAGGCGGCACTCGGCGCGCACCTGCGTGAGCGCCTCGCGGCGTACAAGCGGCCCAAGGTGATCCTCTTCTACGGCGCCGACGAGCTCGACTACACCGCGACCCAGAAGATCCAGGTCGCTCCCCTCAAGGAGAAGACCCTCGCCCGGCTCGCCTCGGAGGGCATCGAGATCGACGGCGTGCGCTACTGATCCGTCGCGTGCTCAGACGGTCGGCGAGGCGGCGAGCATCCCGCCATCGACCACCAGCGTATGGCCCGTGACGAAGGCGGCCGCCGGGCTCGCGAGGAAGACCACCGCCCCCTTGATGTCGTCCTCCTCGCCGGATCTGCGCTGAGGCACCTGTCGATTGAAGGCCTCGAGGTCGGCCTCGTCGTGACGGACGTGATCCATCATGGCCGTGAGGAAGGGGCCGGGCGCGATCGCGTTCACCCGGATGCCGCGGGGCGCCAGCTTCACCGCCATGTCGACGGTCAGCGAGGTCACCGCGCCCTTGCTCGCGTTGTAGGCCACGACGGGCTCCCGATCGTCTCCAGCACTGCGAAACGCGGAGATGGAGCTGATGTGGATGATGCTGCCGCCGCCGTGTTCGATCATGCCGCGGGCGACCTGCTGGGAGAGATAGAAGAGGCCGCGCACGTTGAGGTCGAAGACCCGATCCCAGCCCTCCAGCGGGTAGTCGACGAGTGGAGCCGCCCAGACCATCGCCGCGTTGTTGACGAGGATGTCCAGCGCCCTGTGCTGCCCGGCCACCTCGGCCAGGAGCGCATCGACCGACTCGGGCTTCGCGACGTCGAGTGCGTGCGCTTCGGCGCTGCCGCCCTGCTCTACGATCGTATCCACCACTTCCTGACACGCCGGCCGCTTGCGCGAGGCGGCGATGACGTGCGCGCCGGCCTCGGCGAGGCCGATGGCGATGTGCCGGCCGATCCCGCGACCGCCACCCGTGACGAGGGCCGTGCGTCCGCTGAGGTCGAAGAGATCGGGCGTGCGCATGGGGGAGGACTCCTCGCCATCCGTCGGTCTTCGGGAGGCGGATGATGTGAATCTGACGTAGTGTTATGTTTGCGTTCTGCCTTGTCCAGAGGCGCTCTGGAAGCGGTCGATGCTTCGAGCGGGCTGGCATGGGAAGCCCCACCGACAGGAGTCTGCGACGTGCTGGCCGGATTACGCGTGATCGAGGTGGGGGACGAACGCGGCCACCTGGCGGGCCGCATCCTCGCCGACCTTGGCGCCGAGGTCATCAAGGTCGAGCCGCCCGCCGGCGATCCGCTCCGCCGGCGCGGGCCCTTCCTGCCGAACGCACCGGAAGGCGAGGGCAGCATCGCCTGGCTCTCCGGCAACGTTGCGAAGAAGAGCGTGGTCCTCGACCTGGCCTCCTGCGAAGGGGATCGTGCCGCCTTCCGGCGGCTGCTCGATACGGCGGACGCCCTCATCGAAGCCTATCCGGCCGGGACTCTCCAGCGTTGGGGGCTGGACGCGGCGTCGCTGCAGCGGGGCCTGTGTGAGGGTCATCCCGGGCTCGTCCACTGCCTGATCACGCCCTTCGGCGCGCAGGATGCGGCCAGCATGGAAGGGCCCGACGCCCACGATCTGGTGATCGTCGCAGAGGGCGGGAACGCCGCCATGACGGGGGATCCCGAGGGCGCACCTCAGGTCTGCGCGTTGCCCACGGCCTACTTCCACGCGGGTCCCGAGGCGGTCATCGGCATCCTCAGCGCGCTCTTCGCCCGCGAGGAGCTGGGCGGCGGCCAGCTCGTGGACGTCTCGATGCAGGAGTGCCAGCTGGCGACCACGATCACGGGAGTCGGGCAGTTCGCGCTCGGCGGCCGGCCCGGACGTCGCGGCGGATTCCGCACCGGGCCGACCCGCGAGATCTGGGCCTGCAAGGATGGCTACGTCTCCTACGGGCTGCGAGGCGGGCCGGCGCGGGCCCCGAGCCTCGAGGCCACGGTGGCCTGCATGCACGAGCACGGCATGGCGCCGCAGTGGCTGCGCGAGATGGACTGGGCGAGCTACAGCCCCTTCACATGCGGCGAAGACGTCCTCCAGCGTCTCGAGGAGGTCTTCGCGGCCTTCTTTGCCACGCGTACCCGGCGCGAGCTCTACCGAGAGGCGCTGAGCCGGCGGATCCTGCTGGCGCCCTGCAACGACGCCCGCGAGATCCTCGCGCAGGAGCAGCTCCGTAGTCGACGATTCTTCGAGGACTTCGCCTATCCCGAGCTGGGCGCGACGCTCGTGCAGCCCGGCACCTTCGCCACCGTCGCGCACGGCCAGATCGGGCACGCCCTTCGCGCCCCCCGGCTCGACGAGCATGGAGACGAGATCCGCGCTGCGCTGCAGGACGCCACACCCCCCGCGCCATTGGGCGTCGCCGAGGAACAGCCGCTGGAGACGCACGTGGGCGAGCGGGGCGTCTTCGAGGGGCTGCGGGTCCTCGAGCTGGGCGCGGGCGCCGCCGGGCCCGTGGCCACGCGCTATCTCGCGGAGCAGGGGGCGACGGTGATCCGGATCGAGTCCGCGCGGCGACCGGATTTCCTGCGGATGCTCCACGTCACGACCGCCAATCGCCACGAGCCGGACATCCTCGAGCGTGCCCCGATGTACGTGCTCCTCAATCCCAACAAGAAGAGCGTCTCTCTCAACATGAAGACAGAGGAGGGCGTCGAGCTCGTCCGCCGCCTCGTGGACTGGGCCGACGTGGTCTGCGAGAACTTCGCGCCGGGTGTGATGGAGCGCTGGGGCCTTGCGCCGGAGGCGCTCAGCGCGCGGAAGCCCGAGCTGGTGATGGTGAGTGGATGCCTCTTCGGCCAGACCGGGCCACAGCGCAGCTATCCCGGCTTTGGCGGGCAGGGCGCTGCCATCGCGGGATTCAATCACATGACCGGTGAGCCCGACGCCGAGGCGCTGGGGCCCTATGGGACGATCACTGATTCGCTGGCGCCGCGTTTCGTCGCGGCGGCAGCGATCGCGGCGCTGATCGAGCTGCGTCGGAGCGGTCGGGGGCAGCGGATCGACATCTCCCAGATCGAGACCGGGGTGTATTGCCTGAGCGAGATGGTGGCGCGCCAGAGCACGCTGGGCGAGTCGATGCGGCGACTCGGCAACCGCAGCGAAGTCGCGGCCCCACACGGGATCTACCGCTGCCGGGATCGCGAAGACGCACCGGACTCGGTCGGCCGCGATCAGTGGATCGCCCTGGCGGTCTGGGACGAGGCGCAGTGGTCGCGGCTCGTCGAGGCGATGGGGGCGCCGGCCTGGTGCACCGAGCCGCGCTTCGAGACCCTGGCGCGCCGGCGCGAGAACACGGCGGCGCTCGATGCCGGGATCGCCCGCCATACTGCGAGCCGGGATGCAGAGCGTCTCGTCGAGGACTGGCGCTCGGCCGGGATCGAGGTCGGGCTGGTACGGACGTTCGATCGACTGCTCGAGGATCCGCGCCTGATCGCGCGCGATCACTTCGTCCGGATCGAGCACGACATCCTGGGCCCGCTGCTCTTCGAGCGCTCGGGGCATCGCCTCTCGAGGTCGCCTGGGGGACTACGCACCCCGGGTCCGAAGCTGGGTGAACACAATGCCGAGGTGCTCGGCGATCTGCTCTCGCTCTCTGCGCAGGAGATCGACGAGCTGATCCGCTGCGAAGTCGTGGCCTGAGCGGGCAACACGAGCGAGGAATCGATGGATCTGCATGATACGCCCGAACAAGCCGCCTTCCGTCTCGAGATCCGCGAGTGGCTCGAGTCGAACCTGCCGGAAGGCTGGGGCACGCCGGAGTTCGAGAAGCCGAAGGATCCGGCCGAGGAGGTCGCCTTCCTGAAGAGCTGGCAGCGCAAGCTCTACGAGGGCGGCTGGGCCGGGCTCGACTGGCCGCGGGCCTACGGGGGTCGCGAGCTCGGGATCATCGAGAACATGATCTACAACGAAGAGTACGCACGCGCGCGAGGCCCGAATCAGATCAGCATGTCCGTGGGAACGGCTCTGGTGGGGCCCACGTTGATCGCGAAGGGCAAGGCGTGGCAGAAGGAGCGCTTTCTCGAGCCGATCCTCGAGGGCAGGGAGGTGTGGTGCCTGGGCTTCTCCGAGCCTGGGGCGGGCGCGGATCTCGCCTCGCTCCGCACGCGCGGCGAGGTCGTGGGCGACGAGCTGGCGGTCAACGGGCAGAAGACCTGGACGAGCTTCGCCCAGCAATCGGACTGGTGCATCCTCGTGGTGCGCACCAATCCGGACGCCCCCCGGCACAAGGGGCTGACATTCGTGCTCTGCGACATGAATTCGCCAGGCATCCGGATCCGGCCACTGATCGAGATGACCGGGCACGCCTGGTTCAACGAGGTGTTCTTCGATGACGTGCGCATCCCGCTCGAGAACGTGGTGGGCGAGATCGATCACGGCTGGGAGATCGTGATGACGACACTCTCGGTGGAGCGCGGCTCGTCCGCACAGCACGCGAAGCTGGCCTCGGACATGCGGCGTCTGATCGACGTCAGTCGTCGAACGCCGCGCGGCACCGGCCGCGCCGCCGACGATCCCCTGGTCCGGCAGGACGTCGCGCGGTTCGCCTCGGAGATCCTGGCGATCAAGATGAGCGCCTATCGGAACGCGTGGTCGGTGGTGGAGAAGGGCGCGCCGGGGCCCGAGGGCTCGACCCTGAAGGTGGCCTGCACCGAGCTGGACCAGCGGATGAAGAGCATGGCGATCCAGATGCTCGGACCCGAGGGCATGGTCCCCGAAGGCGATCCCCTCGCGGTGGACGACGGATTCTGGGCCTACGAGTCCCTCTGGTCGCGCGCCGGAACGATCTACGCCGGGACCAGCGAGGTGCAGCGCAACATCATCGCCCATCGGGTGCTCGGACTGCCGCGCTGAGCGCGATCAATCGAGCAGGGCGCGGGCCGCGAGCTCCCGCACGTGGACGCCGTCGCCCCACGCGAGGGCTCCGGCCTGGGCGTGCTTGAAGTAGAGGTGTGGATCCTGCTCCCAGGTGAAGCCGAGGCCACCATGCACCTGGATCGCGTCGCCCGCGATCGCGCTGTAGGCGTCGCCGCAGAAGGACTTCGCGAGGCAGGCGCTCACATGAGCGTCCGACTCCTCGGCGTCGAGCGCCCACGCGGCGTAGTAGCTGACCGACTTCATGCCCTCGACCTTCACCAGCATGTCGGCGCATTTGTGGCTGACGGCCTGGAAGCCCCCGATGGGGCGACCGAACTGCTCGCGGGTGCTCACATACGCGACCGAGAGCTCGAGCGCTCGGCGGGCTCCACCCGCGAGCTCGGCGCAGAGCGCCGCGCGTGCGCGGGCGTGGATGCGCTCGGCCAGTGACCAGCCGCCCAGGCGGTGGGACGTGGGAACACGGACGCCTTCGAGATCCACCTGGTAGAGCTTGCGAATCATTTCGTTGTAGGCGATCGGCCGGAGCTGCAGGCCCGGGCTCTCGATGGGGACCCAGTAGAGCGAGATGCCCTCGCTCCCTGGGGCTCCCCCCGCGTCGCGGGCCACCACGACGAGCGCATCCGCCCAGCCCGCATCGGCCACGAAGCGCTTGTGGCCATCGAGGATGACGTGCCCACCCTCCGATCGGGCGCAGAGCTCGACGCCCGCCCCGCTCCAATCGTTCGCGCGCTCGAGCTGAGCGAACGCTGTCCTGAGCTCGCCGCGGGCGAGCCGCGGCAACATGGCTTCGGCGAGGGCTTCGGCCTCGCCCAGCATCAGCGCGGTGCTGCCGACGACCGCCGTCGAGAGGAAGGGCGCAGGACAGAGCACGCGCCCCTGGGCCTCCATCAGCAGAGCGAGGTCGACCAGGCCGAGGCCGGATCCCCCGCTGGCCTCGGGCACCGCGAGACCGAGCCAGCCGAGCTCGGCCATCTGCTTCCAGAGCGCCTCGGGAAACGCGGCGTCCGGCGCCAGCTGCTCGCGCACGAGCGACATCGGGCACTCGGCCTCGAGGAAGTCTGCCGCGCTGCCTTCGAGGAGCTGCTGTTCTTGGCTGAGTCGGACGTCCATTCGGCCTCTCGGATGCGGGCTCGGCGGGGGGGATCCGCCCAGAAGGATGGCGCCCACTCAATCTGATACATCGTCAACTCCACTGCAAGGCCGCACGAGGGGCGCTCTGCCAGTCGTTTAGGATTGATGGGGTCCCCGCAGGCGCGCTAGATTGGCGCCCAGCCCGGGCGCCGGCTCTGCGTGAGGTGAGGGCGCTCGCAGCGGGGAGTACATGTCGGGCAGGGATGCGGGATCGGCCGGGGAGGACGGAGCATCGCCCGAGCAGGTCGTGGCGCAGACCGGTCGTGTCCTGGGGCCGCGCGCGCTCAAGACCCGGCAGAAACTGCTGGATGCGACCGCCGCACTTCTGAAGGAGCGCAGCGTTCTCGACATCTCGGTGGTCGAGATCGCCCGCAAGGCAGAGACATCGCCCGCGACCTTCTACCACTACTTCAAGGACGTCGAAGAGGCGACGCTGCAGCTCGCGCGCCAGGCGGCTCAGGAGCTGCCCTCGGTCCTGGAGTGGATCGACGGCAGCTGGGACGAGGACCGAGGCTTCGAGAAGGCCCGCGCAATCGCGCGGGCCTTCATGGAGCACTGGGAGGCGAATCACGCGGTGCTCCTGATCCGCAACCTCGCGGCCGACAAGGGAGATCGCCGCTTCCAGGACGTCCGCCGTGAGGCCCTGGAGCCGATCCTCGACGCACTGGCGGCCCGGGTTGCCGCGGCCCAGGAGGCCGATCAGGTCTCGAATCGACTGCAGCCCTTCGCGACGGCGGCGGCCGTGGGCGCCCTGTTGGAGAAGCTCTCCGCTCATGCGCGCGAGCTCTCCCGCCGCGGCGTCACCCGCGAGGAGCTGATCGATACCTGCGCAGCCATCCTCTATCAGGTGATCACCGGGCGCAGCCCGGCCTGATCACGTCGAGGTGTCGTGGCGGCGCCCTCTTCCGGGTTGACCCCTGGGCTCCCGCGCCGCATGATGGTCGGGCGGACGTGCCGTTCGGTCCGCGAAGCGATGTGAAGACAGCCTGGAGGCCGCGTCGTCCGACGTCGCAGTTCTGCGCTCCGTCGGATGCTCGGGCCGGGCCC
>CAZQMY010000205.1:0-10231 GCA_964594405.1 uncultured Spirochaetaceae bacterium
CACGATACTCCGTTGAGGAGGCTGGCCTTCTCATCCCATCTTGTTGAGCAGTGTGGATCACGGACGGCTTCGGGTGGCGCGAAGCAGTAGATGACCACGCCAGAGAAACAAACCTGAAACTGCGAGAATCGGGAAAGCGCCAAACCGAACCAAGGCAGCAAAGGCCGGGTCACTCGACCACGGAGAGTAGACGAACGTGCCTAGCACGCCTGCGCCGATGAAATGGACCAATCGGACGAACTGCCTGACCTTCTTGCTCATCGCTACCGCCCTGGCTCGAACACGGCCCAACGGATCGGCGTTCAGCGGCGGCCAACAGCGCCTCTGAGGCCGCCCGGAGCGCCAGAGGTTGACGCCAGAAGGCTACCAAACCGCAATTGACCCGCGCTGTTGGCCGTCCGCTGCAACGCCTGTCTAGCCAGCAGCCCGCTCGAGCCAGGAGACGCGCTATGGAGATGGCATTCACCTCCGTGTTCAGGAAGGTGCCGGAGGGCTACATCGGCTTTGTCGGGGAGCTTCCCGGAGCGAACACCCAGGGAGCCACGCTCGACGAAGTGACGGAGAACCTCCGCGAGGCCGTGGAGCTCGTGCTTGAGACGAACCGCGCGCTTGCCCGCGAGGTGGCAGGCGAGGCCAATGTGATCCGCGAGCCCATCGAGAGGGTCAGAGGTGCGGGCTTCGAGCCCCGTCCGTCCCGCCAGCGGGCCCGTTTGTCATGGCAGCGGCTGCCCCTGGACGCGGCCCGGTGACGGGAACGCGCTCAGTCGCCCGGGCTATCCCTGCAAGCTCGCGATCAGCCGCTCGAGCCCCTTCTCCACGCCCACCTGCGGCGCGTAGCCGAGGAGCTCGCGTGCCCTCGTGATGTCTGCGACGGAGCGCCGGATGTCGCCCTGGCGCTCGGGACCGAAGGTCTGCTCGATCTTGGTGCCACATATGAATTCGAGATGGTCGAGCAGCTCGAGGAGCGAGGTCTCCATGCCGAGGCCCACGTTGAAGGTCGAGCCGGCTGCGGCGGGCACCGAGGCCGCGAGCAGGTTGGCGCGCACGACGTTCTCGACGGAGACGAAGTCGCGGGTCTGCTGTCCGTCACCATGCAGTGTGACCGGATGGCCCGCCATCGCGCGCTCACTGAAGATGCTGATCACGCCGGAGTAGGGCGAGCCCGGATCCTGTCTGGGGCCGAAGACGTTGAAGTAGCGGAGCGCGACGGTCTCGAGGCGGTGCAGCTCCGTGTAGAGCCGGGCGTAGTGCTCGAGCGCGAGCTTCTCGAGTCCGTAGGGTGAGCTCGGCTCCGGGAGCAGCTCTTCGTGCTGGGGCAGCGAGGCGTGGTTTCCGTAGACGGCGGCCGAGGACGCGAGGACGACGCGACGCACGTCCGCCTTGCGGGCCTCCTCGAGGACCGAGAGGGTTCCGCGGGCATTCACGTCGAGGCTCTCGAAGGGATGCAGGACCGAGTAGGGGACGGAGACGATGGCGGCCTGGTGGAAGACGACGTCGACGTCGCGACACGCGCTGGCCAGGCGCTCGGTGTCGAGGATGTCGCCCTCGATGAACTCGATCTCGCCCATGACGCCGGCGAGATTCTCCCGCCGGCCGCTGCGCAGGTTGTCGAGCACGGTCACGCGGTGGCCCTCGGCCAGGAGGGCCTCGCAGAGATGCGAGCCGATGAACCCGGCTCCGCCAGTGATCAGGGTCTTCATGGCTTCGTCTCGCTGCGGCCGAGCGCGTTGAAGGGATCGGAGGCAAGAGCGGCGCCCGCGATGCGATGGACGCGCGTATCGGTCGACCGTACCACAGCCTCATCTGTCCATCGGGGCGATGGGGTCGGTCCGAGCGCGTCGATCGAGCGAGTCGATCGGGCGCCCGGATCCGCGTACGATGCGGCCGATCTCCGCGTGAGTGGGGAGCTCGATGAGCGTCTCCGCCCGCGGCTCTCATCCCTTCGCTGGCGAGCGCCGGCAGACCACGCATTCGTGCACGCCCCCGGCGAGGCCTGGCTCGGCAGGGGCGGCCATGGACCAGGTCGGCAGTACCGGGTCGGAGGACACGGCCGCCGACACTGCGCCGCCCGAGCGGGTGGTCCCGCCGGGAGCGGGCTGCGGGCGGACGACCGGCTGGCCGCGACGGCCTCCCGAGGGGGCCACGGCACCGCGCCAGCATGGCGGGCCCGTCCTGGACCCAAGGCCGCGCGATTTTTTTTTGGGGTCGAGCGCATCGATTTCGGGAACCGGGCGACGGGCCGCGGTGACACTCACCTGGCAAGTCGCAAGAACCGGCTCGGCGCGATTCCTTCTCCTGGTCGCGGCGGGCCGCGGGGGTGTCGCCGCAACCACCCCCGCAACGATGTCCGGATTCCCTCTTGGGCAGAGAGGGTCTGGCAGCACGAGATCAGCCGTCACTCGAGGGCCGGCCATGCGAGCCAAGCGCATGGCCGGCCCAACTGCGTTCAGAGCGCGCCGCTCCGCTCCGTCATGGACGGAGGCATCCGGTTCGTGCCTCACGCTTCGTCGATGCCATCGCTTGCCTGGACGATCGGCGCTGCGCCCGGAGAGTGAGCGTCCGCTCCCACTGTCGCGAAGCATCCCTGTGTCGGGGGATCTTTCCAGGGAACGGACTCGACCAGCAAGATTCCGCTGCGGTTGACCGATGGATCCATCGAGCCGGTCCAGCAGGCCGGCTGGAGAATGCTCTTGGCCAGGCTGCTCCTCATCGATGACTCGGATGCCCACCGCTCGCACATCCGCGAGTGCCTGCGTCCTGCGGCGCTCTTCGAGGAGATCGTCGAGGCGGGCGACGGCATGGAGGGGCTCAAGAAGCTGCTCGCCGAGCAGATCGATGTGGTCCTCTGCGACCTGGAGATGCCCAGCTTCGACGGAGAGCGGCTGCTCCGGGTGAAGCAGCAGTGCGTCGATTGCCGCGAGCTGCCCTTCATCTTCATCACCGCCAGCGACGACCTCGACCGTCGAGCCCGGCTGCTCCAGACCGGTGCCATCGACGTGATCGCCAAGCCCTTCCATCCGCCGGACCTGGTGGCGCGGTTGCGGCTGCATCTTCGGACCAAGCGGCTGCAGGACGAGCTTCGCCTGAAGACCGAGACCATGAGTCGTCTCTCCACGACGGACAGCGTCACGGGGCTGCGCACGCGGCGCTACCTGACGGAGATGCTCGCGATCGAGTTCCTGCGCACGCGTCGCTACGGCGCCCCCCTCACGGTGCTGATGGCGGATCTCGACCACTTCAAGAACGTCAACGACAGCTACGGCCATCTGGCCGGAGACATGGTCCTCGAGGGCGTCTCGAGGTTGCTGCTCGACCAGCTCCGGGTCACCGACGTCGCCGGGCGCTTCGGGGGTGAGGAGATCATGGTGATCCTCGCGCACAACGACCTCGAGGCTGGTCAGGTGCTGGCAGAGCGCTGGCGCATGGCCGTCGAGCGCGCCGACTTCGTCTGCAGCGACGGGCGCGTCGTGAAGGTGCAGGTCTCGATCGGCGTCGCCAGCTACGAAGAAGCGATGGATACGCCGGACGACCTGCTGGCGCGCGTCGACGAGGCGCTCTACCGCGCCAAGGATCTCGGTCGCAATCAGGTGGTGCTCGCGGAGAAGCGCTAGGGGACGCGCTCTACGCGTCGTCCTCGCCGCCCCCATCCTGCGCCGCAGTCCGAAGGGCACGCCATCGCTCCAGTCGTGCAGCGAGCTGCGCCTCTGCGCCCCGCGAGGTGGGCTGATAGAAGCGCGCGTCTTCCACGCCCTCGGGCAGGTTGCGCCCGGGCGTGAAGTGATCCGGCTCGTCGTGGGGATAGACGTAGCCCTCGCCGTAGCCGGCCTCCTTCATCAGGCGCGTAGGGGCGTTGCGCAGGTGCATGGGGACGGGCAGGTTGCCCGTCCTCGCGACGCACGCCTGCGCGCGCCCGAGCGCCGCGTAGGCCGCGTTGCTCTTGATCGCGCACGCCAGGTAGGTCGTCGCCTGCGCGAGGGTGATGCGGCCTTCCGGCAGGCCGAGCCGCTCCACCGCCTGATGGGTGGAGGTGGCCAGGGTCAGCGCCCAGGGATCGGCGTTGCCCACGTCCTCGGAGGCGAAGATCAGCAGGCGCCGGGCGATGAAGAGCGGGTCCTCGCCGGCCTCGAGCATGCGCGCGAGATAGTAGAGCGCGGCATCGGGATCGCTGGCCCGCAGGCTCTTGATCAGCGCGCTGATCACGTTGTAGTGCTCTTCCCGGTCGCGGTCGTAGAGCAGGAGCTTGCGGCCCGCGGCCTCGCGCACGGTCTCCGGAGGCAGCGGCGCTCGCCTTGCATCGCTGCGCAGATGGAGGGCGGCGGCGGCCTCGAGCAGGCCGAGCGCCTTTCGGGCATCGCCGTCGGCCGCGTCGACGATGGCGCGCAGGCTCTGCGCGTCGACGGTCAGTCCGCTCGCGCCAAGGCCCCGCTCGGTGTCCGCGCAGGCGCGCTCGATGACGCGCTCGACGTCGCGAGGGGCGAGGGGCTCGAGGGTGAGCACGCGTGCGCGCGAGAGCAGCGGGGCGTTGACGGTGAAAGAGGGATTCTCGGTGGTCGCGCCCACCAGCGTGACGATGCCCGATTCGACGTGTGGCAGCAGCACGTCCTGCTGGGCGCGGTTCAGGCGATGGATCTCGTCGATGAAGAGCAGGGTGCGCAGTGGACTGCGCCGCGCGACCTCCACCGCCTCGCGGATCTCCTTCACGCCCGAGACCACCGCCGAGAGGGCCTCCATGCGCGTGCCCGGCGCCGACGAGAGCAGCCACGCCAGAGTGGTCTTGCCCGAGCCCGGGGGACCCCAGAGGATCACGCTCGGCATCTCCCCGCGCTCGACCAGGGCGCGCAATGCGCTGCCCTCGCCGACCAGGCGCTCCTGACCGATCATCTCATCGAATCCGCGCGGACGCATCCGGTCGGCGAGCGGCGCTCGGGGATCCACCTTGCGCTCCGCGCTGGTGGGAAAGAGATCCAGGGTCTCGTCGCCGGCCATGGGACGATTGTACGTTCGGGCGCGCGGGCCTGCCGGGGGAATCCAGGCCGCGCTCTTGAGGCCCCGCACCGCAAATGGGATCATCGCGCCCGGTGCTCCGGGGCCTGGCCCGTCGTCGGCGCACCGGGTGAGGCGCATGAAGATCGAATCCGTAGGCATCTGTCTGAAGCAGGACCAGCCCCAGGCCGCCGAGGTGGTGTCCCAGCTGGTGGCCTGGCTGAGCGAGCGCGGCCTGGACGTGCTGGTGGACGAAGCGTGCGGAGCGCTGATCGACCGGCCGGCGTGCGATCGCAAGGTGCTCACGGCGAAGGTCGACCTGGTGATCGCCATGGGGGGCGACGGCACGCTGCTCTCCGTGGCCCGCGCGGCGGGGCCGCGTTCGGTGCCCATTCTCGGTGTGAACCTCGGCCGCCTGGGCTTCCTCACCGAGATCAACCTCGGCGAGATGATGCACGCCCTCGAGCTGATGCTGGCCGGCGAGCTCGAGATCGGCCTGCGGATGCGGCTCGACGTGGAGGTGGTTCGGGAGGGGAAGGTCGCGGCCAGCTATCTCGCCCTGAACGACGCCGTGCTGACGAAGACGGCGCTCTCACGCATGGTCGACCTCGAGGCCTACGCCGACGGCGTCCGTGTGACGACCTATCACGCCGACGGTCTGATCGTCTCGACGCCCACGGGCTCCACCGCCTACTCGCTCTCTGCCGGCGGGCCGCTGCTGCTGCCCGGCATCGAGGCCATCGTGCTGACGCCGATCTGTCCGCACTCGCTCAATCATCGGCCGCTGGTCCTGCCCGAGAGCTGCGAGATCGAGATCGTCGTCGACGCCCGCGGCGACGAGGTCGTACTCACCATCGACGGCCAGGCCGGCGAGTCCCTCGGGCAGGGCGATCGCGTCCGGATCCGCCGCTCGGACCATCCTGTGGCCATCGTCGCCTCGCCGGATCGCAATCGCTACGAGATCCTGCACGCCAAGCTGCGCTGGGGCGAGCGATGATCGAGACGCTCAGCATCGAGAACATCGCGATCGTCGAGCGGGTCGAGATCGAGTTCGGGCCGGGGCTGAACGTGATCACGGGCGAGACGGGCACCGGCAAGTCGATCGTGCTCGGCGCGCTCTCGCTCCTGGTGGGCGCGCGCGTCCCGGCGGGCAGTCTGCGTGAGGGGGCCGATCGGGGTAGCGTCGAGGCGCTCTTCGACACCTCCGAGCTGCCGGAGCTCGAGAAGGCGCTCGCCGAGCGCGGCCTGGCCGGTGACGACGATGACGCCCACGCGCTGGTCGTCCGTCGGCAGATCTCCAGCGGCGGTCGCAGCCGGGCCCGGATCGGCGGTCAGATGGTGCCCATCGCGACGATGGGCGACCTGTTCGCGGGGCGGATCGAGATCTCCAGCCAGCACAGCTCCCAGGCCCTGCTGCGACCGGAGAGCCACGGTCGCTTTCTGGACGCCGCGGGCGGCCTGCTGCCCCAGCGGGCGCGGGTGCGCGAAGCCTTCGAGCGACTCCGCGCCGTCGATGAAGAGATCCAGACCCTGCGCGAGGCGGCGGAGGAGCGGGCGCGCGAGCAGGACTACCTGGCCTTCCAGCTCGCCGAGCTCGACGAGGTGGACCTCGCTCCCGGAGAGCTCGACGCGCTGGCGAGCGAGCACGGCCGACTGGCCCACGCCGAGCGGCTGCAAGCCGACGGCGCGGTCGCGGTGGCGGCGCTGCAGGGTGATGAGCGGGCGAGCGAGCGCAGCGCCAGCGATCTGCTCGATCTCGCCCTTCGCCAGGTCGATGACATGGCCCGGGTGGACGGCACCGCGGAGCCGCTGGCGACGCGCCTCAGGTCCGCGCATGCCGAGCTCCAGGACATCGCCGCTGATCTCGAGCGCTATGTGAGCGGAATCGAGGGCGATCCGGCGCGGCTCGCGCAGCTCGAAGAGCGGATCGGGCAGGTCGAGAAGCTCCGGCGCAAGTACGGGCAGACCGAGGCCGAGATCCTCGCCCACCGCGATCGCATCGCCGAGCAGCTCGCGGGCATCGAGAGCGCCGACGCGCGCATCGATGCCCTCGCCCGCGAGCGGGCGGCGGCGGCCGAGGCGCTGCGCGAGAGCGCCGCCGCGCTGAGCGCGGGGCGCGAGAAGGCCGCGCGTCGGCTCAGCAAGGACGTGGAGCGCTCGCTGGCGGACCTCGCCATGCCCGACGCGCGCTTCGTCGTCTCGATGGAGCCGCCCGCCAACCGCAATCTCTGGCCCGCCGGGGCCGAGAGCGGGCCGGCGGGCGCGGAGGCCCCACTCTTCGAGTTCTCGGCGAACAGGGGGCAGAGCCCCCGCTCGCTCCAGAAGGTGGCGTCGGGGGGCGAGCTCTCGCGGATCTTCCTCGCCGTGAAGAACGCCCTTCGGGGTGTCGGGGGCAGCATGGTCATGGTGCTGATCTTCGACGAGGTCGATACCGGCATGGGCGGAAGAGCCGCGGAGCGGGTGGGGCGTGTGCTCGCCGAGCTCGCCAGCGCCCACCAGGTCATCTGCATCACCCATCTGCCGCAGATCGCTGCCTTCGGCGATCACCACTTCCGCGTGCAGAAGCGCGTCAGGGGCAGCGGGAAGAGGGCGCGAACCGAGGTGCTGGTCGGCCGCGTCGAGGGGGAGGAGCGCGTGGACGAGATCGCTCGCATGGCCGGCGGTGAAGAGATCAGCGACGCCACCCGCCGCCACGCACGCGCGCTCCTGCAGGTCGGGCCCGAGGGGTAAATCCCTCGAAGTTGCTGGCGGACCCGCCCGAGTACGAAGGCGGTCAAGGGCCCGGCCCATCGGGCCGATGGTACTCCGCAGAGGCTTGCGCATAGAGCCGCGTTTGCGTGTGGCCTGCGCGTACGAGGGGACCATGGATCGAGGAGCGGAGAGCGCCACCGAGCAGCGGCCTGGCTTCGCAGTGCCGGCCGGCGCGAGCGTGGTGGTGAAGAACGGCTTCTACGAAGGCTTCGAGGTGACACTCGATCGCGATTGGCTCGTGATCGGTCGTGGAAGGAGCGCGGACCTGGTCGTGGCCGAGGCCACGATCAGCCGGGCTCATGCCGCGATCGGATTCGATGACGAGGGCTTCTACGTACAGGACCTGGGCAGCACCAACGGGACCAGCGTGAACGGCGGTCCGGTGCAGCGCCAGGTGTTGAAGAGCAACGACGAGATCCAGATGGGGCGGCTGATCGTCGCCGTCACGCTGCCCGATGGCTGATCGGGCGTCGAGAATCCGGAATCTCGCAAGCCGGGCCGAGGCCCGGTCCATCAAATGAGGATGCGATGGATCGCTATACCCTGATCCTGGTGGCCGACGAGAGATCGCCGGTGAGGCGATTTCAAGTGCCGAAGATCTACGTCCGCCGCGCGCTCTATGGCGCCGTCGGTCTGGGCTTGATCTTCATGCTGTGTACCTGGGACTACTGGCGCAAGCGTGCGGACAACGCCGAGCTCGCGGATCTGCGCGTCCAGGCCGCCGAGCAGCAGCAGCAGATCGAGGCCTTCAAGGCCACCATGGTGGGCTACGAGAACCAGATCTCCCGCGTGCGCGAGCTCGAGCGCAAGGTGCGCATCATCGCAAACCTGCCCGGGGCGAGCGGCGTGGGCGGGGACGAGGTCACCGAGTACGTGTCGCCCACCGGCGCCGGCGGCGGCCACCGCGGGGCGCCGCCCCACGAGGCGGACGCCGCGCTGCCCGCGGGCGTTCCGGAGGAGCTCGAGGTCGACTCGCACGATGTCGGCGCGCATCGTCTGGACGTCCCGAAGAGCCACCTCGATGGAGAGCAGGCGGAGGTGCTGGGTGTGACCACGGACGGCGCGCGCCTGGTTCACGACCTGGGCCGACTCGCCATCGACATGGAGGGCGTGGCCGGCGCACAGGGCGACGCGCTCGAGGAGCTGATCGGCCAGCTGGACGAGAAGCGCGTGAAGCTCTCGAGCATGCCCTCGGTCTGGCCCGCGCGGGGATGGATCACCTCCCGCTTCGGCCCCCGGGTCTCTCCCTTCACGGGAAGACATCAGCACCACGCGGGGATCGACATCGCCGCCAGCAGGGGCACGCCCATCATCGCGCCCGCGCGGGCGCGCGTCTCGTACGTGGGGCGGAAGGGCCCGCTGGGCAACACGCTCGTGCTCGATCACGGCTTCGGCGTGAAGACCCTCTACGGCCACACACACGAGATCCACGTGAAGGCCGGGCAAGAGGTGGATCGCGGCCAGGAGATCGCCTCGATCGGAAGCTCCGGCCGGAGCACCGGCCCCCATCTGCACTACGTCGTCCAGGTGGACGGAAAGCCCCGCAATCCCCTCGACTACATCTTCGACTGATCTCCTCCGTCCATTCGGCAGGCGGCGCGCTCGACCCGCGACGTCCGGGGACGGCCCCGGCGCGACCGAGCAACACCAGAGACCGGCCCTCGGGCCGGTCGCGTGGTTTCTGGGCGCGGCAGGGCCCGCCTCGCGCCGAAAGATCGGATGTCCCCTTGCGCTCAGCGCCCCCGTGCCTCTCATTTGCTGCGCATTGCCCACTCTTCTAACGTCCGCTCGTCGCCAGGAGCCGGGAGCCACGAAAAAGAGACATGCAGCGCGCACTTGCCAAGATCTTCGGCACCCGGAACGATCGGGTGATCAAGCGCATGGTCCCGCTCGTCGAGCAGATCAACGCCCTCGAGCCCGGGCTGGTTGCGCTCTCGGACGCCGATCTCCAGGCCCGCACGCCCTGGCTCCGGGAGCGCCTCGAGAAGGGCGAGACCCTGGACGCGCTGCTCCCTGATGCCTTCGCGACCGTTCGCGAGGCCGCCAAGCGGACGCTTGGTCAGCGCCACTACGACGTGCAGCTGATGGGCGGGATCGTGCTGCACGAAGGCAGCATCGCCGAGATGAAGACCGGCGAGGGCAAGACGCTCGTGGCCACGCTGCCCTCGTACCTGAACGGGCTGTCCGGACGCGGCGTACACGTGGTCACGGTGAATGACTTCCTCGCCAAGCGCGACGCCGAGTGGATGGGCGAGGTGCACCGCTTCCTCGGCCTGACGGTGGGCGCCATCTATCCCGGGCTCTCCGACGCCGAGCGGCGCGAGGCCTACGCGGCGGACATCACCTACGGCACCAACAACGAGCTCGGCTTCGACTACCTGCGCGACAACATGAAGTACTCGCTCGAGGCCTTCACCCAGCGCGAGCTCAACTACGCCATCGTCGATGAGGTGGACTCGCTCCTCATCGACGAGGCGCGAACGCCGCTGATCATCTC
>CAZQMY010000206.1:0-10189 GCA_964594405.1 uncultured Spirochaetaceae bacterium
CGGGCAGGTGTCACCTTCCTCGAGATGTGCCGCGACGTGGAGCGAGCGGTGACGGTCTCGCTCCAGCCCATCGACCTGGTGGGCAGCGAGGCCGTGATCATGTTCCAGGACATCTTCACGCCGATCCCGGGCATGGGCGTCGAGCTCGACTTCGCGCCGGGGCCCATGATCGCGGAGCCCATTCGCACGCGGGCGCAGATCGACGCCCTGCGTGAGCCCGACCCGTACGAGAGCGTGCCCTTCGTCTTCGAGATCATCCGGACGCTGCGCGCACAGATCGATCCGCGACAGATCCCCCTGCTCGGCTTCGCGGGCGCGCCCTTCACGCTCGCCGCCTATATGGTGGAGGGCAAGGGCTCGAAGGACTTCGGCGTTCTCAAGCGCATGATGCACCGCGAGCCCGAGATGCTGCGTGACCTGCTTCGGCGGCTCACCGACATGACGGTGGGCTATCTGAACGCGCAGATCGAGGCGGGCACCCACGCGGTGCAGCTCTTCGATACCTGGGCGGGGCTGCTCTCACCGGCCGAGTACCGGAGCTGGATCCTGCCCACGCATCAGGAGATCGCGAAGCGCCTCGACAAGCGCGATTCATACCTGATCCTCTATGTGAACAATGGTGCGCATGTGGTCGACATGACAGCGGAATCGGGTGCTGATGTGATTTCGCTGGATTGGCGCGTGGATCTCGCCGAGGCGGCTCGTCGCCACGGGGCGAACGTGACGCTCCAGGGCAATCTCGATCCCTGCGCACTCGCCGCGCCCAGGGAGCGCATCTTCGAGATGGTCGCGCAGATGGCCGAGGACGCGAAGCCGGCGCGTGGCTACGTGGCCAACCTCGGCCACGGCTGCCTGCCCGAGACCCCGGTGGAGGGGGTGCGCGCCTTCACCGAAGCCGTGCGCAGCCTCGGCCGGGGCTGAGACTCAGCGCGCCGGCGATGCCTCTCGGATCAGCTCGACCAGCCCCGCGGCGAAGTCGGGCGCGTCGTTCACGCAGGGCACCAGCGCGAAGTCCGTGCCTCCCAGCTCGGCCCACTGCTCGCGCAGGCGCATGCCCAGCTCTTCGCGGGTTTCGAGGCAATCGGCGACGAAGGCCGGTGAGAGCACGGCGAGGCGCTCGCCGCCCCGCTCGCGAAGCGCCACCACCTCCTCGTCGGTGTAGGGCTTGATCCAGGGCGTGCGTCCCAGCCTCGATTGGAAGGCCGTGCTGTACGTCACGCCTTCGTCCAGGGAGAGTGCGTCCACGAGATGTCTGGTGGTCGCGTAGCACTGCGCGCGATAGCAGCCCCGGGCCGCGCTGCCCGGCAGCTCGCAACACCCTTCGCGAACGAGGCAGGTCTCCCCCGTTTCGTCGCTGCGCTTCACCTGGGCCTCTGGGAGACCGTGGTAGCTGAAGAGTACGTGGTCGGCCCCGAAGTCCTTCAGGGTCTCGCGGGCAAGACGCGCCATGGGCTCGATGAAGGCCCGGGCGTCGTAGAAGGGGCCGACCACTCGCACTGGCAGGACGTTCCAGCGTTCGCCCAGGCACTCGTAGATTCGAGAGAGCGTCGAGCCCGTGGTGGCAGCGGCGTACTGCGGGTAGAGTGGAACGACCACCAGGGAGTCGATCTCGCGGGCCAGGAGGGTCTCGAGGGCTTCCGGAATCGAGGGCTCGCCGTAGCGCATTGCGAGCGTCACGGCGAAGTCTTGGCCCATCGTCTCGGAGACCGCGGCCTCGAGCGAACGGCCGTAGACCAGCAGGGGCGAGCCCTCGTCGAGCCAGATCGACTCGTAGGCTGGGGTGATTGCCCTAGGGCGCCTAGGGAGAATGACCAGGTTGAGCAGCGCCCAGCGGATGGGCGCGGGGATGGAGAGGACGCGCGGATCCGAGAGGAATTCGCGCAGATATCGGCGGATCGGGCCGGGTCGGGGCGCCGTGGGCGTGCCAAGGTTGACGAGCATCACACCGACGCGGGGAATCGTGTCAGTCATCGGCGGAGAGTATGCCACTTCGATTCGCAGGCGCCGACATGACCCTTCCCAGCGTGTTCCCCGCATACTAGTCTTCGGCCACCGTGCCTGCCCGGCGCTTGCACTTGTCCGGATCCCGGCGGGTGCGGCAGGCTCTCGTTGCACGAGGCAGGACGCGTGCTCGAGCACACCAGCGGACGGCGTGGGGTGGCTGCCGAGACTCTTTGGCCAGGAGACGGCGGAAGTCGTCTCGACTCGACCGAGGGTTCGGGCGGGGGTGCCGCGGGAAGCGGGAATCGACGGGCACCGGGCAACGTGCAGGGAGGTGTGCGGAGTTGAGCAGCGCAACGGTTCTGATCGTCGAGGACGAGGATTCTCTGCGCGATACGCTGTCGCGCTTCATGACGCGCGAGGGCTACAGCGTCATCGCGGCAGCCAACGGTCGCCAGGCCCTGGACGAGGCCGTTGCGCACTGCCCGGACGTGCTGATCGCGGACTGGATGCTGCAGAACCACCTTCATGGTCTGCATGTCTCCGAAGCCTTCCGCGCGATCAATCCGGAGCTCAACACCATCCTGATCACGGGCTTTCCCTCCGACGATCTGCTCGAGGAGTCCGATCGCTGTGGCGTGTTGCAGCTGCTCGAGAAGCCCTTCGACCTGGCGGACCTTCAGGACGCGGTCAGCCGGGCGCTGGTCACCGCAGCGCCCGATGAAGGTCGCTCGCGGCCCGTGGCGGTGGTGGACCTCGACGCCAAGGGCGCGATCCGCTTTGCCAGCGCCCGCGCCCGGGAGCTCTTCGCGCACGTGGTCGGCGAGGGCGTTCCCGTCGCTCATCTCGAGAGCGCGCTCGGCCAGGGGATCGTCGGCCGACTGCCGGAGGCCGAGAGCGAGGAGTGGATCAGGGTCGCGCTCCCCTCGGAGAGCGGCGCTTCGGGCGAGCACTGGCTGCTCAGGGCCAGGCAGCGCGCAACGGACGGTGGGTGGCTGGTCGTGATCTGTCCAGAGCAGGAGCACGGACGCATCTCCGATCCGCGCATCCGGATCCTTCTCGACCACCGGAGCGGGCCCTCCCCGATCCTCCCCGACCACGGAACGGTGGTGGTCATCGAGCGCGACGGCGCGGTGAGGAGGCTGCTGGTCTCGCAGCTCGAGCGCATCGGTGCGCTCTGCTATCCGACCGACGACCTGACCGCGGCGCTGCGCCTCCTCCAGGCCGAGCCCCAGGTGCCCACTGTCCTGATCGACTTCGCCCTCGCCGGCGCCGCCATGACCGACTGGGTAGCGGCCATCAAGCGGGCGCGGCCCGACGTGACGGTGATCGGAATGGGCGGGTCGGGCAGCGAGGACGAGCTGCTCGCGCAAGGCGTCGCGCGCGTCCTCTTCAAGCCCTGGCGCATCATGGACCTGCTGGATGTGATCGCCCACTGAGCCCGTGCTGGGCAGGACGCCTCCTCAGCCGCCAGTGCTCTGCGCCGCCGGCCTGTGGAAGCCACCGAGCCAGAACGAGAGCCCGAGGTAGAGGGCGGGGTACGCGAGCGTCCAGACGAGCAGCCCGCTCTCGCGTGCGGCCGGCAGGTCGAGAAAGGCCCATGCGAGGGCGACGGCCCAGAGCAGACCCGTGTAGCTGATGAAGTAGCGCAGCAATCGGTGCTCGAGCTTGCTCGGATAGATGTACTTGTACGGGACGAAGACTGCGATCGACAGGGCGATGACCCAGAGCGTTCCGCCGAGCGGCGAGATGTCCAGGCCGTAGAGGTAGAGGGCCAGGATGTTCCAGTAGGAGGGGAAGCCGAGGAAGAAGTCGTCCTCGGTCTTCGCGTCCTCTCGCGAGAAGCCATAGGCGCTCGCCAGGACCGGGAGCGCGACCCAGAAGGGATGCAGGACGCTGCCCGCCATCGCCATGAACACGGCCGGGACGATGACGAAGTTCAGGTAGTCGACCATGTCGTCCATGCGTCGCCCGTCGATCTCGGGCAGATGGATCGTGACACCCACCTTGCGCGCGAGGCTGCCGTCCACCGAGTCGATGGTCAGCGCGGCCAGCATGAAGATCACCGCATTGCTGAACTCGCCCACGGCAGTCGCCAGCAGCGCGAGCACGCCGAAGACCGCGCCCGAGGCCGTCAGCAGATGGACGCTGCCCGAGAGCATGCGGCCCTTTCTGGTCGGTGCGGCGATGGGTGTGCCCGCCTCGTCTGCGTCGTGTAACTCGTCTGTGACGGAGAGTTCCATGCGTGTGAAGTTCCTCGGGAGATGACGCCGATCTACGATAACAGAGAGGCTATGCTGATCGGAAGCGCTGTGGGGGGGGTGACGCATGTCGACGGAAGGCCCGAACAGGAGAGCCCAGGGGGCAACGGGTCCGCCAGACGAGCAGGAGACCGCGCGCCGCGCCACGGAGCGGATCGAGGCCCATCGGCAGGCGGGGCTGCATCCGACCTTGCTGGGGCGGGCCATCGATTGGGCGCGTGCCGAGGTTCAGCGGCCCCAGCCCTTCATCGGGGCCTGCTGCGGGCTGGCCATGGCCGGGCTCGAGGGTGACCGCCATGGCCTCGTCCGCCAGGGGCTGGCCCCCCCCGTGGTAGAGGCCGAGCGCGCCGACCTGCTGCTGGTGATGGGCAGCATCGGTCTGCGCCAGGTCCATCGCCTGCGCGATCTCTACGCCCGAATGCCCGAGCCGCGGCGGGTGATGGCCGTGGGGGCCTGTGCTTGCAGCGGCGGCCTCTACGACAACTATGCCACCCTGGGCCCTGTGGACGCTCTGATTCCGGTGGATATTTATATCCCCGGTTGCCCACCCAGCCCCGAGGCGGTACTCGATGGGCTGCGCGAGCTACAGCGCGTCCTCCGCGATGGCGCGGCGGGCGCGGCGGGCGCGGCGGGCGCGTAGAGTCGATCGGCAAGTTCTATGCTCCCGGAGTCCCTGGCGTCCCGAGAGGCTGTGGATGAGAGCCCTCAGAAGTGGGCCCTGGATCGCCGATCCGCGGTGGACTGCGCCGGTCGGCCCGTGAGCCGTGCTGGCGGACTGTGAGCGTGTTCGTCTCGATCGACGTTGAATGATGAGGAGGGGGACGACGCATGGCCGTCTCGGTTCAGCTGCCCACACTCGGCGAGAGTGTGGTCGAAGGGACGATCTCCCGCTGGATGGTTTCAGTGGGAGACGTCGTGGAAGTCGACCAGCCCCTGGTCGAGGTGACCACGGACAAGGTCGACGCGGAGATCCCTTCGCCGGCGGCGGGCCGCATCGAAGCCATCCTCGCCGCCGAGGGTGACGTGGTCGAAGTCGGCGGCAAGCTCGCCGAGATCAACCCGGACGTGACCGCATCGGCGCCCACCGCTGCACCGAGTGCTGAAGCTGCGCCGGCCGCGGAGGAATCCGCACCCGCGACGCGTGCCCCCGCCGCGCCCTCAGAGCCGTCCGCTCCGGAGATCGCCGAATCCGCCGCCCCCGCGGCCACGCCGCTGGGACGGCGCGTGGCCGAGCAGGCCGGCATCGACCTGCAGGACGTGCAGGGCAGTGGCGCCGGAGGCCGCGTCACCAAGGTCGACGTCGAGCGCCATACGGCGCAGCAGTCCCAGGCAGCCGCGCCCTCCGACCAGCCGGCCCCCTCGGCCGCTGCGCCCAGCGCCGCGCCGAGCCGGCCGAGCAAGGGCGCGCCTGCGTTTGCGCAGTACCGGCTCCAGGAGGGTGACAAGGTCATTCCGATGTCGCCGATGCGCCGCATCATCGCCGAACACATGGTGTACTCGAAGCGCACCAGCCCCCATACCGGCACGGTGGCCGAGGTCGACATGACGCCCGTCGCGCATCTGCGGGCGAGGCAGAAGAAGGCCTTCGAAGAGCAGCACGGCTTCGGCCTCACCTTCCTGCCCTTCATCGTCCAGGCGGTGGTGCGCGCCCTGCGCGAGTTCCCCGCCCTGAACGCCTCGGTGATCGAGGATGCCATCGTCGAGAAGCGTGACATCAACATCGGCCTCGCGGTGGAGACCGACAAGGGGCTGGTCGTTCCGGTCGTGCGGCAGGCCGACCATCTCTCCCTCTCGGGCCTGGCCGCGGCCATCAACGATCTGGCTGCGCGGGCTCGCGATCGCAAGCTCTCGGCGGACGACCTGAAGGGCGGCACCTTCACCGTCTCCAACCCCGGCCGCAAAGGCAACCTCTATGGCTTTGCCATCATCAATCAACCGCAGGTGGGCATCGTGCGGGTGGGCGAGATGGTGAAGCGACCGGTGGTACGCACCGTGGACGGTGAGGATGCCATCGTGATCCGGCAGATGATGTACATCTCGCTCTCGTACGATCATCGTGCGGTGGACGGGTCGCCGGCCAACGGATTCCTCTATCGCATCCGGGAGCTGCTCGAGGCGGCTGAGTTTGATCTCTGAGCCGCCCGTGGGCGAGCCCTTGGTCACGCAGTGGCTGGGTCGCGTGCCCTATGGCGATGCACTCGAGCGGCAGCTGAAGGTCGTGGAGGCTCGCCGCAGCGGCGCGTGCGGCGATACGCTGCTGCTCCTCGAGCATCCGCCCGTGGTCACCGCGGGCCGCAACGTGCGCGAGGAGAGCTACCGCGCGAGCCCGGAGGAGCTGGCGGCGCGTGGCATCGACTACTTCAGCGTGGCCCGGGGCGGCGACCTCACCTACCACGCCCCTGGACAGCTGGTCGGCTACCTGATCATGGATCTGGCGGCGCGCGGCGAGAAGGACGTGCACCGCTTCGTGCGGCGCATGGAGGCCGCGTTGATGACCGCCTGTGCGCGATTCGGCGTGGCCACCCGGCGCGTGGAGGGGCGGACCGGGGTCTTCGTGGATGCCGGGAACGAGGTCGCGGGGCCCGACCGCAAGCTGGCCTCCATCGGCGTGGGCGTGAAGCGCTGGATCACCTTCCACGGCTTCGCCCTCAACGTGAGCACGGACCTCGGGGGCTTCGACGTGATCGTGCCCTGTGGTCTCGCCGACGTTCGAATGACCTCCATCGCCGCCGAGCTCGGCGGCGGCCCGTTGGGTCTGGACGCGCGTGCTCGGAGGGAGGTCGCCGAGTGCTTCGTCCGGGAGTGGGCCAGCCCCGTCGAGCAGTAGCGAGAGGGCCCGGGCGGGATGCTACTTTCCGGCCATGCCGGCCTCGGTGGTCTCAGTCAGCCGCAAGCGCTCACGCCTCGAGGCGGGGGGCAGGCTCCATCTTCCCTCCGTCTTCCGCGCCTTCTCGGTCGTCGCGATGCGCCTGCTCGCGGGGGCGCGGGAGGCGCGCCGGGAGGCGCGGGCACTCGCCCGATCGAGCTGGCAGGCTCGGATGCACGCGGATGCCCGGGCGCATCGGCCGCCGGCCTTTCGTGGCATGCCCGTGCTGGTCGCGGATGCATCGGGCGAAGCGCTCTGCGTGGGCTGTGAGCTCTGCGCGCAGGTCTGCCCGACCCATTGCATCGACGTCGTGCCTGGCACCGCGGAGTCCGCCGGGGCAGACCGGGCCGCCGTGGTGGAGCGGTTCGATCTGGACCTGTCCCGCTGCCTGTTCTGCGGCCGCTGTGAAGAGGTCTGCGCGGAGCGGGCGGTGGTCATGAGTCCGCTGGTCGAGGTCGCGGCACGAAGCCGGGAGGATCTCCGCTTCGACAAGGAGGCGCTCCTGGTGCCCGCCGAAGCCGTGGGCCGCCGACTGTCCTACCTCGAGGCCACGCGCGGGAGCGCGTCCAGTGGTCAAGCGATTTCATGAGCGGTGAGTCCCCGCCGATCGAGGGCGCCCCCGTCCGTCGCCTTCGTGCGCTCTGCGCCGGCGCCATCGTGGGCGCGGACGAGACATGCGGCGAGGTCAGCGTGGAGGTGAGCGCCCATCGCCTGAAGGAGGTGATCCGCGCGCTGGTCCTCGACGCCGAGCTGCGATTCGAGGCGCTCGTGGACCTCTACGCTGCGGACCGCCTCGGTGAATCGAATCGCTACGAGCTGGTGTATTGCCTGGCGTCCCCCGAGCACGGCCACACGATTCGCGTGCTGACGCGTTTGCCCCAGCAGTCCTGCGAGGCGCCGAGTGTGTGCGAGCTCTTCCCTGCAGCCGCCTGGCTCGAGCGCGAGGCGAACGACCTCTTCGGCGTCGTCTTCAGCGGGCATCCCGATCCGCGCAGACTCCTCCTTCCGCAGGACTTCGAAGGCCATCCGCTGCGCCGCGACTACGACTCAGCACCCGAGTCCGCAGCGGGTCGCCCCGCGGATCCCGAGCCGCCGGCGGAGCGCGTGGGCCTTGGCTGAGGGCGGCGTCGTCTCGAGGCTGGAAGCCGCGCGGCAGGGTGGGCATGTCCGCGATCTCGAGGTACCCCATGGCCGACTCGACTTCGGTCCGGAGCATCCCTTCGGCGATGGTCATCGCGCGCTCACCCTCAAAGTGGACGGGGAGCGCATCGTCGATGTGGACGTGGTGATCGGCTTCGCGCATCGCGGATTCGAGAAGGCCTGCGAGGGTCTTCGATGGGAGGCTGCGCTGCCCTACGTGGAGCGCCTCGGAGGCGCGGCGGGGCTGCTCTTCGCTGTCGGCTATTGCGAGGCCGTGGAGCGGATGCTCGGGCTGCAGCTGACAGAGCGGGCGCAGTGGCTTCGCGTCGTCTCGTGCGAGCTGGCGCGCATGCTGGATCACGCGAACCGCTTCGTCCGCCTCGCCCAGAGCGTCGGTGCGCGCGCGGCGGTCGAGTTCGCCGCCGAGTCGCGCGAGCGCATCTTCGAGGTGATCGAGGCCCTCTGCGGCGCCCGCTTCCACGCCGACTTCGTGCGGATCGGCGGCTTCGTGGGGGCGCCGCCGCCGCGCTTCGCGGAGCTGGCCAGCGAGCGCCTGGCTCGTGCGGCCGCCGGTATCGCCGACTTCGACGCCGTACTGGTCCGCAACGGTCACTTCGCCGAGCGGCTCCGGGGGACCGCGATCATCGACGCCGCTCAGTGTCGGGCCTGGTCGGTCACGGGCCCCGCCCTTCGCGCTGCGGGCGAGCCCAGCGACCTGCGCAAGGACGCGCCGTCCGGCGCCTACGCGAAGCTCGATTTCGCTGTGGCGGTCGGCGAGAGCGGGGACGCCTACGATCGCCTGCTCGTCTGCCTCGAGGAGTTCGCGCAGAGCCGTGCTCTCATCGGCCGATGCCTCGAAGCGCTCTCCGACCTGGGTCCGGGTCCGCTGAGCGTCGTGCCGGCCAGCGCCGCCGATCGCGAGGTTGCCGAGCGAGCCAGCCCCGCCGAGCGCCTGACCCGCGGCATCGACGTGCCCGCCGGCCGCATCCTTCATGCCATCGAGGCCGGGGGTGGTGTGCTCGGATTCCATCTCGAGTCGGAGGGCGGCCCGACCGCGACGCGGATCCGTTGCCGGGCCCCCGGCTTCTTCTCGGTGCAGGTGCTGCCGCAGATGCTGCGCGGGGAGCGCCTCGAAGACGTGGGGCCCGTCCTCGCGCTGCTCGGCAGCGTCGGCGCCGAATGCGATCGATGACGCATGACTGACGACACCCGGAAGAGAGCGACTGCGACGCCCGAGCTCGAGGCCTTCATCGCCGCCCAACAGAAGGCGGCGAGCCCACCGCCGCTTCGTCCCTTCGGGCTGGTGCTGCACCACGATGGTCGCTGGACCCACGAAGGGCAGCCGATCCTCAACCGGAAGCTTCGGGAGAAGTTCGACGTCTCCGTGGTCTACCTGCCCGAAGAGCCCAAGCACGTCGTCCGCCTGGGCCGCTTCCGAGGCGAGATCGAGGTGGAGGAGGCCGGCTTCTTCGTCCGCGACATCGACCTCGAGAGCGGCTCGATCCATCTCTCCGATGGAAGCCAGGAGCCCCTTGCGCCCGAGACGCTCACGACCTCACCGATCGATGGGGCCTTCCTCTGCCGGATCAAGCGAAGCCTGGTCCCGGAGGGAGTCCTGGCGCGCTTCACCCATGCCGCCCACGCCGAGCTGCTCACCGCGGTGGAGGAGCGCGGCTCGCGCTCGGACCCGGATGCAGCGCCGGGCTACGTGCTCCGCATGGCGGGCGCCGCGCACCCGCTGCCCGCGCTCTGAGATCGGCGGCCGAGGGGTGCCCGCCGCCGGGCGCCGCGGTGCATTGACGCCGAGCCCGGTTCGCGGTAACTCCTTGATTCTCCTGATCCTCCGCCGCTCGCACGGCGACACGGGATCGGTGAAGGGAGCGCTCCGTGCGCCCCCGCTCGAGCGAGGCGGCGTAGGCAAGCTGGTATGGCTCGGGCCTGCAAAGCGCTGATCTCCGGTTCGAGTCCGGTCGCCGCCTCC
>CAZQMY010000207.1:0-10181 GCA_964594405.1 uncultured Spirochaetaceae bacterium
GGTTTTTCTACCCGTTTGCGGGTTCGCCCTCCTCCTGGCCGCCCCCCCCCGCGCTGGGTACCCCCCGCGCGCCGCCGGCCCGGAGTCGGTACTCGAGGAGCGTGAGTCCGAGCCCCAGGGCGGCGCCCATCGACATCGCAAGGAAACCGCCAGGGGGCATTGCGGAGAAGCCGTGACGGAAGAGCTCCGCGACCGCCTTCCACTTGACGACGGCCGGGGCCGGCCACTCGTCGGTGAGAAGCATGGCTTGTGGGTCTGGCACCAGAATCAGGTACGCGGCGCTGCCCGCCAGAGCTCCTGCAAGGACCCCCCAGGCCTGCGCGAGCGCCTGATGGCGTGGCCATGCGCCCAGCAGCTGGCCGGTCTTGAAGTCGTGCAGCAGGTCGGCGCACTGGCTGGCGGCACCGCCGGTGACGTTCGCCGCCATCAGGTTCGAGGTCACGTTGGCGGGCGCAACGACGCCGAAGAAGAGCTGGGTGACCTTCCCCATCGAGCCGATGGGGGTCACGCCGGTCTCTCCCGACACGCGCGCGGCCACCACCGCCAGCAGGAAGGTGAGCGCGACCCCGAGCGAAGCGACCCAGACCGGAATCGAGAAGATCAGCACCTGCCCGGCCACGGCCGCAACGAGGGTCGCTGCAAGCACCCGCCGCAGCCATCTCCTGGGGACGTCTGCGCCCGTCGATCGGCCCGCCGCCGTCAGGGCATCACCCGCCTGCCCGACGGCTTGACCGTACCAGGGCCAGCGCATCGCGACGCTCGCCACAGATGCCGTCACCATGACGGCGACACCGGGCCAGAGAAACCACTGGACCAGCGTTGCGTACCAGGAGGCACCGGGTGCCCCGGGCTCCACCCATCCTGCGGCCAGCACCGACGGTCCGAGCATGCCCCAGGCCAGCACCGCTCCGATCACCATGCTCGCCGCCGCGCGTAGGCCGATCAGGGCGCCGACGCCGACCATCAGGACGCTGGGGTCGAGCGCGAAGCCGAGGCTCGCGAAGGTCACGGTCTCGGTGGACGAGGAGAGCGCTCCGCTCGCCGGGACTCCGCCCGGCACCCAGACCCGATCGATGACCCGACGCCCCCCGACGAGCCACAGCTCGCGGGTCACCTTCAGGCTCGCGGCGAAGGCCGCGGCAGCGAGCAGCGTGCCGACCCTCGTCAGCGCGTCGGTGCCCCGCGAGTACATCTCCTCGAGCGTCCTGGCCGCCGCCATACCCAGGGGAAAGGGCAGCTCCTCGATCTCGATCATCTGTCTTCGCAGCGCGACGGCGACCGAGATGCCGAGGCCAGCGACACACAGCACCCACACGCTCAGCACCGGCCAGCTCGGCGTGAAGCCGGTGAGGATCGCGAGTGCGGGAATCGGCGCAACGAGGCCAGCCGACGCCACGCTGGCCCCGGCCGAGGCAGCTGTCTGGCTGAGATTGTTCTCCAGGAGGCCGAATCTCGGCGCGCCGAAGGCCCGCATCGCCTGCCAGAAGCCGAAGCCCAGCAGCGCGGCGGTGATGCTCATGTTGGTGGTGAGTCCGATCTTCAGACCCGTATAGATATTGCAGAGGCTCAGCACGGAGCCCAGCACCATGCCACTGACGATGGTCCGGACGGTGAGCTGCCGAGCCATGACCTTCGCGTCGTGCTGCTCCGCTCGCGCCACACTACCCCCGAAGCCCGTTCTCGTGGCCCCTCGTGCCTCTTCCGCGCTGGGGCGGCCTTCCGCCCGAGAGCGGCGGACTGCCGTTCTCGTGTGAAGCTCCGCCGTGATCCGGATGGGACGGCCGGGTTGGCCGCCGCAGGAGCGCACGCGGCCCGACCTCGCGCAGCGGGAGGGATACACCGGAACGATCCGCGCGGCACCGCCCCGCCGAAGCCGAGTGCGTCGGCGGCCTCCGAGCGCGCCCTCGTCCCCGCGCCCCTCGCGCGGCGATCAGCCCTTGCGGATCGCCGGTGCGATCCGGCCGATCCGCGCCTGCTCGCGCGTGATGCTCGCTGCATCGGCCGGGTCGCCGGTACCGGGACTTTCGAGCGCGCGCTGCGAGAGCAAGTCGCCCGCCGAGTCCGCGACCCGCACGATCCGGACGCGGCGTAGAGGTCGGTGGTGTCTACCCGCTGGGGCCGAAGGTCTGAGACACGACCACCAGAGCGCCGAGCACGGTCAGGAGCAGGGCGAAGATCGCCACCCCGATCCGGGCCGAGCGCCGGGCCCGGTCGACCTGCCACCAGTTGCGCGGGCGCAGGCCTCGCCAGAGGAACGTCGACATGGCGGCGAGGGTCAGTGCGGTGATGTTGCCGGCCGCCAGGAGGAGCGCCGCGCAGGCGCCGCGGACCTCGCCGTCTCCGAGCAGGATGCCGCTGGCCACCGCAGGCGGGAGCAGGGCGACGGCCACCATGACACCGGTGAGGTAGGTGGGAACGCCGGTCGTGTAGGAGAGCGCGCCGGCGCAGCCCGCGGCCAGCGCCAGCACGAGATCCCAGACGCCCACCTGCGTGCGCGAGGCCAGCTCCGGGGTCGACGCGTCCGGGGCGAGTGCGAGCCCCAGGAGCGCAGCCGCGCCGAGCGCGAGGGCCAGCCCCACGGCGTTGGTGGTGATCGCGCGTCGGATCAGCTTGCTGTCGCCGAGGACCATGCCGAGCGCGAGCGCCATGATGGGGCCGAGCAGGGGGGCGACGACCATCGCGCCGATGACCGCGGCCGTGTTGTCGTGGGAGAGGCCGATGGCCGCGACCACGGCGGCGAGGACGACCAGCGCCACATAGGTCGCATCGAGCTCGGCCGAGTCCGCGATGCTCGAGTAGATCTCCTCGCGGCTCACCGCGGCGGCCGATCGGGCGTCGGCGCGCGCGTCGCTGCCGCGGCTCGCGGGTGGGCGGGGCAGCACGCCCTCGAGAGGCTTCACCAGCACGAGGAGGCGGCCGCGGCTGGCCAGCTGCTCGTGGAGCCGGTCCAGGGCCTCGCCGGTCCGCCCCGCTCCGAGCACGGCGGTCACGACCGCTCCGCAGCGCCCGCCCTCCTGCACCCAGCTCTCGTGACAGACATCATCGAGGATCGCGCGCGCATCCTCGCTCAGATCGGTGGGGACGTGCGCCTCGACGATTCTGAGGGCCAATCGACTCGATTCCTTTCGCAGTCTTTCGCAGCAAGGCGAAGCCGGGGCGGCGAAGAGGCAGAGCCCAGCCAGTGCACCATCGACGACGACCGCCTCGCCGTGGGTCGCGCCTCTCGCTGGCTTCGCCCCGCGCGGTCCGGCAGGGCCGCTCCGCGTCTCGATCTAGAGCTGGCAGAGGCCATCGATGATCGAGCGCGCGATGACGTCGATGGAGACGCGCTCGGTGTTCCAGACGGCATCGTAGAGCAGGGGGTCATCGATCTCCTCGTGGGACAGACGTCCCACCAGCTTCGCCCGATTGCGGTCCAGGTCGCGGATCTGCTTGGCGACGGCCTCCGCGCTGGCATGGCCTTCACGGGTCTTGCGCTCCACGCGCACGTCGAAGGGCGCGACGAGCCGGACGTGGATCCCGCCCTCGATGTCGCGCGTGAGGCTCGATCCGGCGCGTCCGACGATGATGGCGTGGCCCACGAGCGCGAGCTCGCGAATCGTGTTCGCCACCTTCTGATCGATGAGCGCCTGGGGAGACCGACCGAGCAGCATGCCGACCACGTCTTCGGCCATGCTGAGCGATGACTCATCGAGCAGCTCGCGCAGGCTGACGTTGAGCTTGGGGTCGCTGGCGACCAGCTCACAGAGCTTCCGGTCGAAGGCGTTCCAGCCCTGGAAGTCCGGATCCTCCTTCCGCTCCTCGAAGGCGTCGAGCAGACGCTGCGCCAGGACGTGCCCACCGGCGCCCGACTCGCGCGAGATGGTGATGAAGCGCGTCCGCCTCGGCCTTGCGCCAGGCTCGCCGCCCGGGCGTCCGTGTGCCGCCACCAGATAGCGTGTGATCGTCTCCGTCTGGGACATGGATTCGGCCTCCGTGGGGTCGGGGGCGGCGCAGTATAGCGAGTGGCGCACGGCGAGCCGTGGCGCGAGCGGTGGGCTTCGTGTCCCCGCGCAGAGGGGGCCGCTGCCGTGCTAGCCTGCGAGATGCATCAATGCGGGGAGCCCAACCGCCCGACGCTGCGCCGCGCAGTCGCTCGGAGCCCGAGTCGCCCGTGCAGGTTGGCCCCACCTGGAATGCCGCTGATGGACATCCGACCGTGCCGCTCGACCTGATCATCGTGACGCCGGAAGGCGAAGCGTCGGTGCGCGACGTCGAGCAGGTCCGGATCCCAGCGGCCGACGGAGAGATCGGCGTCCTGGAGGATCACGAGAAGCTCGTGAGCGCGGTCGTGAAGGGCGTGATGGTGGTGGTGCACCCCGATGGCCGCGTCGAGCGGCTCGCGATCGGTGATGGATTCACCAGGGTGAGCGCAGATCGCGTAGTCGTCCTCGCCGACCACGCCGATCCGCTGAAACGCTCCGCCGACTGATGAAGGGCGCCCTGTCCACCGGCGCGGCCGCGGAGCACCTTCTTCGTCGTGGGCGCCCTGCGGCTCGTCCCGCGATGCGAGGTGTAACCTCTCGGGAGTGGCTCACGTACGCTCCCGACTCGAGACCTCGGGATCGATCGCCTGCCAGGATCGTACGAGATCGCGAGACACCGCATCGAGAGGGGCCATCGCGCTCCGCAGCCCCCGACGAGCCAGCCGGCCGAAGGCCCACAAGGAAGGTCCAATCGTGGATCCCGCCTCCATAGCGCTGACCGCCCTGGCGGTCTGTGTGTTCGCCGCCTTCTCTCGGAAGGCCGAGCGGAGTCCTGTGACGCCTCCGATGTTCTTCGTGGCGGTCGGCTTCGTACTGGGGGGCCACGGACTGGGCTGGCTGCATCTGGAGGTGGACGGTGAGGCGATCCACTTCCTCGCCGAGCTGACCCTGATCCTCGTGCTCTTCACCGACGCCGCGCGCATCGACCTCAAGTGCCTGCGGCGGGAGAAGAGCATCCCCATGCGGCTACTCGGCATCGGCATGCCCCTCACGATCGCCGCTGGGGCCGCGGCCGCGGTCGCGCTCCTGCCGGAGCTCGGGTGGATCGAGGCCCTGCTGCTGGCGGCGATCCTCACGCCGACCGACGCCGCGCTCGGGCAGGCGGTGGTGAGCAACCCTCTGGTACCGGTCCGGATCCGTCAGAGTCTGAACGTCGAGAGCGGGCTCAACGACGGCATCGCACTTCCCGTCGTTCTCGTGCTCGCTTCGCTGGCCGGGGCCCGCGAGGAGTCGGGGGATGCGGAGTACTGGGTCCGTGTCGCCGTCTTGGCCGTCACCCTCGGCCCGCTCGTCGGCGGCCTCGTCGGGCTGGCGGGCGGCCGCGTGGTGGCGTGGGGCACGCGATCGGGCTGGATCAACGACGCCTTCCAGCGGCTCGCCGGTCTCGGGCTCGCGCTGCTGGCCTTCTCGGCGGCCGAGCTCGTCGGGGGCAACGGCTTCATCGCCGCGTTCGTCGCGGGCCTCGTCCTCGGAAATACGGCGCGTGGGGTCTGCGACTGCCTCTACGAGTTCGGCGAGGCGGAGGGGCAGCTCCTCACCCTCCTGGTCTTCCTCGCCTTCGGAGCAGTCATGTTGCCGGTTGCCCTCGCGCACGCGAACGTCGACGCCTGGATCTACGTCCTGCTCTCCCTCACGGCAGTGCGGATGCTGCCCGTGGGGCTGTCGCTGCTGGGCACGGGGCTGAGACCGGCGACGGTCGCCTTTCTCGGCTGGTTCGGGCCACGCGGCCTCGCCTCGATCCTCTTCGCGCTGCTGGTCGTCGAGGAGGGGCGCCTCCTCACCGGTCCGCTGGTGGAGTCGGTCGTCGTCCTGACCGTCTTCGGGAGCACCTTCCTCCACGGCGTCACGGCCTATCCGCTCGCTCATCGCTACGGGGCCTACACCGCCGGCATGGAGAAGAGCGAGGCCGAGCACGCGGACGCGCCCGAGCTGCCGCTCCGGCATGCCCCTTCCCCGATATCCGTTGGAGGGAATCCATGATCGCCGTCGCCTCGGTGCTGCTCGTCCTCGCGATCTCGATGCTCGTGATCCGGGTCGCGAGTGTGGCGCTCGTGCACACCGGTATGGGGCACGAGGCAGCTCGCTTCCAGGCGCGTTCCGCCTTCACCGGCACGGGCTTCACCACCGGCGAGGCGGAGGCCGTCGTGGGCCATCCGGTGCGTCGGCGCATCGTGGGCTGGCTCATGATCGCCGGCAACGTCGGGCTCGTGACGGCCGTATCCTCTCTGCTTCTCTCCTTCGTCGACATGCGCGGTGGCCAGTCCGCGTGGCTGCTGCTCGGCATGTTGGTCGCGGGCCTGATCCTGCTGCTCGTGCTGGCATCGAGCGCGTGGGTCGACCGCCGCCTGGCCCGTGGGATCAGCTGGGCGCTCGAACGCTTCACTCAGCTCGACGCACGCGACTACTCGCGTCTCCTCCACCTGCGCGACGACTATGTCGTCTCGGAGCTGCGCGTCGAGCGTGGCGAGTGGCTGGCGGGCCAGACGCTCGCCCAGGCCGGTCTGTCGAGGGAGGGCATTCTGGTGCTCGGGATCGAATGTCCCGGCGGACAGTTCATCGGAGCGCCCTCCCTCGACACCGAGATGCGCGCTGGCGACCGGCTCCTGCTCTACGGTCGAACGGCCCGCATCGCCGACGTGGACCGTCGCCGACGCGACGAGCACGGGGAGCGGGCCCACCAGGCGGCAGCAGAGGAGCAGGAACGGGTGGGCCTCGAGGAGCGAAGGGCAGCCGGGCGCTGAGCGCGGCGATTGCTGCTCGGGTCCAGGCAGGCACGTGCTCTTCGTCTGCAACGCCCACCCAGCGAGCAGGCCTGCCTGCTCCTTCGCCTCCCGGACCTCGCGACTGCACCTGACGCTCGGGGCACGGGCTCTCCTTCCTGGCGTGTGCCCGGCAGAGACGGGCGGAATCCCGCTCGGATGTGCGGGCTCGGATCGGGGCCCGTCACGATGGCCCGAGTCTTGAAAGCGCTGCTCCCGTCCGCGCACTTCTCGGGATGCCCTCCCGGGCCTGCGCGGTTCGGTAGCAGTCCGCCGGCGGCCAACGAGGGGCGCCTGGCGGACCTGGATGAGTCGAGGCAAGGGCGCCTCGATCGACTCACGTCGATCGGTGCGCCCTTTTTGCATTCTGGCATTCAAGTGTCGGCAGGCCGGTCCTGGAGCCGGCAGAGGAGGACGAGTCATGTTCACGGACAGAGAGATCGAGCTTGTACGCACCACCTGGGCACCCGTGGCCGAAGATCCCGACGCCGCCGCGGCGCTCTTCTACGGAAAGCTCTTCGAGACGGCCCCCGCGGTCAAGCCGCTCTTCACGAGCGACATGAAGGAGCAGGGGCGCAAGCTCATGGCCATGGTGGGCGTGGCGGTCAACAACATGGACCGCATCGAGGAGGTGGTGCCCGCGGTCCAGGCCTGCGGCAAGCGTCACGTGGACTACGGCGCCCTCCCGGAGCACTACCCGGTGGTCGGCGCGACCCTGCTCGCGACGCTCGGCGAGGCCCTCGGTGATGCCTTCACCGAGGACGTCAGGGCAGCCTGGTCGAAGACCTACGACATCCTCGCCTCGGTGATGATCGACGCATCGAAGGCCTGAGGCGCAGTCCCCTTCGAGGAAGTCCGCGTGCCCCTCTCCCAGAATCCAAGCTCCAGAGGCTCCACCGCCTCGGATCCGTCCGAGGCGGATGGCGCGGCCTCGCCGCACGATCCCGAGATCGAGGAGACGCGCCCCGACCTCGTGATCGTCGGCGGCGGCATGAGCGCGCACCATCTCGTCGAGCAGCTGATCGAGCTCGGCGCGACGCAGCGGTGGCGGGTGACGCTGCTCTCGGAAGAGCTCCACGCGCCCTACGATCGCGTGCATCTGGGTACGGTGGTGGAGGGGGCGGACCCCCGGTCGCTCGAGCTTCGCGGCGCCGACTGGTACGCGGCCAATGGGATCGAGCTGCGGCTCAAGGAGCGGGTCGTCGGGATCGATCGTGAGCGGCGGCGCATCCAGACGGCGTCGGGCGTGGAGCTGCCCTACGCAAGATTGGTGCTCGCGACCGGCGGCTCTCCGCTGGTTCCCCCCGTGCCTGGAGCGACGCTCGAAGGGGTCGTGGCGTACAGGAACCTCGAGGACGCGGAGGCCATCGCCCGTTCGGCGCGCCAAGCCGCGCGCATCGTCATCGTCGGCGGCGGTCTGCTCGGAATCGAGGCAGCCCACATGCTCGCCGGCCGCGGCTGCCACGTCGACGTGATCGAGATGGCACCGCGTCTGCTGCCGCGCCAGCTCGACGCCGAGGGGGCGGCCCTGCTGGAGGCACAGATTCGACGCCAGGGTATCGGGCTGCGTCTGAACACCCGCCTCATGGGCATCTCCCAGGCAGAGGAAGGGCTGCGCGTCGAGGTCGCCGATGCCGAGACGCGAACGCTTCGAGCGGAGCTCGTCATCCTCGCCGTGGGAATTCGTCCGCACGACGCCCTCGCGCGGGAGGCTGGCCTCGACTGTGATCGCTCCGGTGGTGTCGTCGTTGTCGACGATCTCTCGACCTCGGATCCCTCGATCGATGCGATCGGCGAGTGCACGCGCCATCGCGGGACGCTCCAGGGCTTCGTCGCGCCCTGCCACGTCATGGCCGACGTTCTCGCCGATCGACTCGGGGGAGGCCAGGCGACCTTCACGGGCGCGACCCCCTCGGCGCGCCTCAAGATCGAAGGGATCGACGTCGCGACCGTCGGAGACTCCCTCGATGAGGGCGTGGGCGTCGAAGCGCTCGAGTGGTCGGATGCGAGCGCCTATCGGCGGCTCGTGCTTCGCGACGGCCACCTGATCGGCACCATCGCGGTGGGCGAGACGCCGGATCTGCCCCGCCTGCAGGAGGCCATCGCCCGTCGGGCCCGACTCCCCGAGTGGCAGCGTCGCCGCTTTCTCGACCGCGGCACGCTCTTCCGCAGCGGCGCGCGGACCTCGGTTGCCGGCTGGCCGGCGAACGCCATCGTCTGCACGTGCACGGGCGTCACCCGTGGACGGCTGACGGCGGCACGCGCCGCGGGCCACAGGACTTCGATCGCCCTGCGCGAGTACACCGGGGCGGGCAGCGTCTGTGGCAGCTGCAGACCGCTCGTGGAGGAGCTCGCGGGCGAGACCAACGTCGGGCGCAGAGAAGGCGCGGGCCGCGGCCTGCTCGCCGTCGGCGCCCTGGGAATCGCGGGTCTGGTCGCGGCGGCGATGCTCTCGCCGATCCAGATGGCGACGTCCGTCGTGGATGGCGCTTCGCTCGACTTCCTCTGGCGCGATGGCGACTGGAAGCAGACCACGGGCTTCACGCTGCTGGGCTTGACCGCGGCGAGCCTTCTGCTCTCCCTCAACAAGCGCGCGCCGAAGCTCCCACTCGGGCGCTTCACCGCGTGGCGGATGCTGCACAGCGTCCTCGGCGTGGCCACGATCCTCGGCGTCGGCGTCCACACGGGATACCGGCCGGGCTCGAACCTCAACTTCGTGCTGATGAGCTGCTTCGCGGTGGTGCTCCTGCTCGGGGCAGGAACCGCGATCGTCACGAGCCTCGAGCACCGGCTGCCGGGCACCTGGGGCAGCGTGCTTCGTCGAGGCTGGACCCTCGCGCACATCGTCGCATTCGCGCCGCTCCCGGTGTTGATCGCCTTTCATGTCCTCTCCGTCTACTACTACTGAAGCCAGGAGCCTGGCGCCGTGAAGTTCGGAGTCGCCGTGTGGCTGGCCGGCTCCGTCGCATCGACGGCGGTGCTGGCACTCCTGATGCTCGAGCCCGAGGCGGTCTCGTCGCTGCCCGTCGATCGCACGATCTTCCTGCCCGGCGACACGACCCACGGCCACTACCAGATCGAGCTCGACTGCAATGCCTGCCATGGCGCGTCCTTCGCCGACGTGGACACGCTCCAGGCCTCCTGCGTCGAGTGTCATGGGGCGGAGCTCGAGCGCGTCGACGACTCCCATCCGAGGACGAAGTTCACGGATCCGCGAAACGCCGATCGGGTCGCCGCCCTCGATGCCCGCTATTGCGTGACCTGTCATCAGGAGCATCGTCCCGAGATCACCGGGACGATGGGGCTGTCGCTGCCCGGTGACTACTGCTACCGCTGCCACCAGACCGTGGGCGAGGATCGTCCGACCCACGCCGGCCTCCCCTTCGACGGCTGTGCG
>CAZQMY010000208.1:0-9034 GCA_964594405.1 uncultured Spirochaetaceae bacterium
TGCCCTCCGCCGTCGCGAGCGCCAGGTTCACCATGGTCATGTGACTGCGGGCCTGGATCCTGTGGCGTCTCAGGATGTCGAAGAGGCGCCCGAGCTCGAGGGTGACCTGCAGGTTCGCGAGGCCTCGGGCGCGGACGCTCTCGACGAAGTCCATGACGTCGCGCTCGTTGGCGCCGTAGTCCGGTGGGTTGGTCTGCGGCGATTCTCCGTAGAAGAGGTGGGCGACGGCGCGTCCGTCGCCGGTGGCCAGCGAGAAGAGCAGCTGCGCGACGATGATGCGGTCGCGGTCCGTGAGCTTCCCCACCAGTCCCAGATCGAGCATGATCACCCGGCGGGGCAGGGCGAAGCGCAGGTTCCCCGGATGCAGGTCGGCGTGCACGAAGCCGTTGCTGAAGACCATACGACAGACCGCCCGCATGCCCGCCTTCACGATGCCCTCGATGTCCGCGCCTGCACGGATCAGGTCGCGCTCGTGGATGCCCTCCACGAACTCCATGGTGAGCACGCCCCCGCTGCAGGCCTCTTCGTAGAGCCGCGGGAAGTGGATGTCCGGATCGTCGGCGAAGTCGGCCTGGAATCGGCGGTTGTTCTCGGCTTCGCGATCGAGCCCCAGCTGCTCCGCGAAGCCATCGCAGAAGACGCGCAGGGCCTCCTCGAGGGAGACGAGTCGCAGGGTCGGGATCAAGCGCTCGAGCGAGCGACCGACGAAGAGCAGGATGGCGCGGTCCAGCGCCATCTTTCCACGGATGTCGGGCCGGCGCACCTTCACTGCGACGGCTGCGCCGCGACGCCTCAGCCGTGCGCGATGCACCTGCGCCACCGAGGCGGCCGCGATCGGCGTCGGCTCGAAGTCGTCGAAGAGCTGCTCGAGCGGGTGTCCCAGCTCCTCCCGAATCACCTCCTGGACCGCATCGGAGGAGAACGCGGGGAGCTGGTCCTGGAGCCTGGCGAGCTCGTCCACGAAGGGGCCGGGCAGCATGTCGCCCCGCGTCGATGCGACCTGTCCGACCTCGATGAAGGTGGCTCCGCGGCGTCGTCCAGATGTCTTCGTACGCTCCTGCTGGACGCCGCGTCCTCGCGGATGATCCGCGCAACGAAACGGAACCCTAGCAGTTCGCCGCGCCCGAGGATCGGGCCCGATTTGCAGTTCCAGCCTGGACTGCCAAGATTGGCAGAGAAGGCAGCCATCGGAGGAGGAGCTCATGGGCATTCGCGTGATTCAATGGAGCAGCGGCAACGTGGGACGGTACGCCCTGCGGGCGATCCTCGGGCATCCGGAGCTCGAGCTGGTCGGGCTCTACGTCCACAGCGAGGACAAGGTGGGGATCGATGCCGCTCGCCTCTGCGGTCTGCCGGACTGCGGCGTGCGCGCCCAGAACGACTTCGAGGCGCTGCTCGATACGCCTGCCGATTGCGTCGTCTATACCGCTACGGCCGACCTCCGTCCCTTCGATGCGGTGAACGACATGGCACGGATCCTGGCCAGCGGGAAGAACGTGGTGTCGAGCTCCGTGGTGGGGCTGGTCGAGCCGCTCGGGATGAACGGCGAGGTGGCCACGCAGCTGATCGACGCCTGCAAGGCGGGCGGCGCATCGTTCCTCACCTCCGGCATCGATCCCGGCTTCGCCAACGACATCCTGCCCCTGGTGCTCTCCGGGCTCTCCGAGCACTGGGAGGAGATCCGGATCCAGGAGATCATCAACTACGCAACCTACAATCAGCCCGAGGTGCTCTTCGAGACCATGGGCTTTGGCAAGCCCATGGACCATACGCCGATGATCCTGGCGCCCGGGGCGCTGGCCTTCGGTTGGGGGGGCACGATCCGGCTGCTCGCCAAGGGGCTCGGGTTGACGCTGGACGAAATACGCTCCGAGCACGAGCGGTTGCCCGCGACCCGACCCGTCGTCGTGGGGTCGCACGTGGTCGAGCCCGGCACCATGGGGGCGCTCCGCTTCGAGGTGCAGGGCATCGTTGGTGGCCGGCCCGCGGTGGTCGTCGAGCACGTCACCCGCATGGACGACGAACTCGCCCCGGATTGGCCGACCGGGAGCGGCAGCTATCGCATCCACGTCAAGGGCGTGCCGAGCATGCGCGTCGAGTACGAGTTCGCGGACGAGCACGGCGATCATGCGGTGGGCGGCGTGGTGCTCACGGCCACGCGCCTGGTCAACGCGATCCCCGCGGTGGTGGCCGCGCCGCCCGGCCCGCTCGACGCACTGGACCTGCCGCTGGTGACGGGCCGCGGTCTCTATCGGCCGAGCGGGTCCTAGTCGATGGGAGAGTCGATGGGAGAGGCGATGGCCGAGCCCGGTGTCGGATGCGTGGACCTGCGCCACTTCACCGGCGGGTCCTCCACCGAGCGCGAGCACTTCGTTCGCGCGCTGGACGAGAGCCTGCGAGGCTACGGCTTCGTGCGGGTCCGCGGTCATGGCATCGACGCCGGGCTGATCGACGAGGCCTATCGACTCTGGGCTTCGTTCTTCGAGGGCGAAGCCGAGGCCAAGGCGGCGTGCGGCGGTGTGCCGGGCGGGCAGCGCGGCTTCACGCCCTTCGGAGTCGAGCGCGCCAGGGGCTACGCGGTACCGGACCAGAAGGAGTTCTTTCACGTCGGTCAGCGCCTGGAGGCTGGAGATCCACTCGAGGCCGTCTATCCGCCCAATCTGTGGCCCGCGCGACCGCCCGGGCTCGAGGTGGTCTCGATGAAGCTCTATCGCGCCCTCGAGGAGGCCGCCGCGACTCTGCTTCGGGCCGTCGCCCTGGCGTACGGGCTGGCCGAAGAGCGATTGGCTTCGATGATCGAGCGCGGAAACAGCATCTTGCGCATCGCCCACTACCCGCCGCGCGCCGCAGGCGCCGACCCACGCGCGCTGCGCGCCGCGCCGCACGAGGACATCAACCTCATTACGCTGCTCTGCGAAGCCAGCGGGAGTGGTCTCGAGCTCCTCCCCCCCGCCCGCGAGGGGCACGCGCGCCAATGGCTTCCCGTTTGCAGCGAGCCCGGGGAGATCGTCGCCGACGCCGGCGACATGCTGGCGCGCCTGTCCGCGGGCGTGATTCCGGCCACCACGCACCGAGTCGTAGGCGGAGAGGAGATGGATGGGCGTGCGCGATACTCGATGCCCTTCTTCGCCCATCCGAGGCCCGAGTGCGACCTCTCCGTCGATCCCCATTTCCTGGCGCCCGGCCAGACGCCACCGACGCCCCCGATCACGGCCCAGGCCTTTCTCGAGGAGCGACTCGCCGAGATCGGCCTCGTGACCTGATCAGCCGCTGGCGAGCAGGTCGAAGGGCTCGGCGCGGCCCTCGGCGGTCAGCTCACCCGCCGTCACGAAGAGCGTCCCCTCGCTGATCATCAGCGACCAGTCGTTTCGCCGCTCGAGGGCGTCGATCAAGGGCTCCAGGAGCTCACCGGAGAACGCGTAGCACCGCACGTTGGTGAGTCGCCGCGCCGTCTTCGGTGAGATCGCCTTGCGCAGGTTCTCCGGTGGCTTGTAGGTGTAGACGCGCACGGCCTCGGCGGCCTTGCTGGCCTTGAGGAGCTGATCCTCCCCGGGCTCGCCGATCAGCACGTAGAGCAGCGGGATGCCCGTGAGGTCGGAGTGGCGAAGGGCGGGCTCGTCGGGCGTCGACAGGCCCGAAGAGAACTCGAGTCCCTCGCGAAACTCGAGCGCGTAGGCGAGCACCCGCGTCAGCAGATAGCTCGGGCTCTCGGAGGGGTGCATCGCGACGCGGAGCTCCAGGCGCTCGTAGCGATCGTGGTCGGTGTCGGCGAGATCGATGTCGAATCGATGGAGGGTCGAGGGCAGGGCCACGGCTTCCGTCTTCCGTGCGTGAGCAGAGCGACCGGGTCGTGGCGCTCGGCCGGCGGCGGAGAGGTTCACGCATCTCCCGGGCGCCGCAAGCTGCCGCGCAGCCAGAGGACACTGGCCCCGCAGACCGGAATCATCACCGCGGCGGAGGCCAGCAGCACACGGTGGGCTCCGTGTGTGTCCATGCCCCAGCCGAGCAGCGGACCGAGGGCGAAGAAGAGCAGGCGAAAGATCAGGCTGTTGATCGAGAGCAGGCTGGCGCGATCGCTGCTGGGGATGAGCCGCTGCTGGACGTGGCTCAGCAGCGGACCGTTGAGGCCGCGCGCGAGGCAGATGGCGTAGTAGAAGAGGAAGCCGAAGGTGGCCGTCGACAGGCCGAGCCCCAGCAGGCCCAGTCCGATCAGCGCCGTGCAGAGCAGCAGAGACGCGATAGTGCCGAGCGCGAGGGCCGTGCGATCGCTGAGGAAGTGCCCGAGTGCCACCACGTAGTTTGCGATCGCCCAGACGAGGCCGATCCAGGCGACGGGCACGCCGGCCTGCTCGGCATAGACCGCCATCATCCAGACGGGGATGAAGGTGGCGAAGCCGAGCGCGGCCACTGCCGCGATCGAGGCCCGCAGCCTGGGGCTGGCGACGGCCGCCAGATGCACGACGCTACGGATGCGGTCGAGCCCCTGCAGCTCGTGATCGGCGGGCCGCGCTGGCTCGACCAGGAAGAGCGTGATCGCGAAGTTGCTGGCCGACACACCGGCCTGGACGAAGAAGGGCAGCGGCGGCCAGATCGTCAGGAGCAGCCCCGCGAAGAGGGCAGCCGAGCCCTCCGCGGCGGCGCCGAGCGAGCGCGAGCGACCGAACCAGCGCGTGAACGCCTCTTCCTCGTCGCGTTCGAGCAGCGATTCGTACATCAGCGCCGCGTCGGTCCCGCTCGACAGGGCGAGCGAGCAGGCCAGCATGAGCTCGCCCGCCACCACGGTCCAGAAATCGGGGGCGACGCCCAGCACGACCCAGCCGACGCTGGACGCGATGGTGGACAGCCGCATGGCGCGGCAGTAGCCGATGCGATCCGCCAGGACCCCGCCCGGAAACTCGAGCACGCCGGCGAAGAGGCCGAAGAGCGCCTGGACGAGGAAGATCTCGGTCATCGTCAGACCGAGCTCGTCCTGCCAGTAGAGCGGGACGACCGCGACGGGGAAGAGCGTCATCTGCAGGGCACGGAAGGCGCTGAGCAGGCGGAGGTTGCGCGCCATCTGCGCGGCGCGTGAGGCGTCGTGCGTCGACAGTCGCGGCTCGTCCATTGCTCCTGCGTAGCACAGGCGGGGGCGGAGCATGCAGGCGGCGGGCGACAGTGCAGTCGGTATCCTGCGCTCGCCGGGGACTCGCCGACGAGGTCGGAGACGTGGCAACGCCAGATCTCGTCTTGGCTTTCGCGGCTCGAGCTGCCGACCTCGCGACCCGCTACGCGTGGGCGTGGTCCTTGCACGGTGCCGGGCAAGGGCCTGGTCGGGCAAGACGACCGGATCCACGCATGCGACGCGAGACCGCGTGCTCGCTCTGACTTCGAGACGATGGGAGAAGCATTCATGACGGAGGCCATCCGGCTCTCGGTCGACTACACCGACCAGGACTTCCTACGCGATCCCCATCCTTGGTACGACCTGATGCGCAGCGAGCATCCCGTCGCGCGCACCATCAACGACGATGGCTACGAGATGTGGCACTGCTTCGGGTACGCGGACGTCACCGCGATGCTGCGATCGAGCGAGGTGCACACCACCAGCTTTCCCGACGACTTCACGGCGTCGATCCTCGGAGAGCCGGACTCGCCGCTGCATGCGCTCGCGCGGATCTTCAGCTCGGTCATGCTGGTCAAGGACGATGCCGACCACGGCCGGCTGAGGGGATTGGTGAGCAAGGCGTTCACGCCGCGAATGGTCGAGGCGCTTCGGCCCCGCATCGTGACCCTGGTGGGTGAGCTGCTCGCGGAGCCGCTGCGGCGTGGCGAGATGGATCTGCTCGGCGACTTCGCGGCCCCGCTCCCGATCATCGTGATCGCCGAGATGCTCGGCCTGCCGCCGAAGGATCGCAGGCGGCTCAAGGACTGGTCGGATCGCATGGCACCGGTCCTCGACGGCAGTATTCGCGAGCGCGGCCTCTTCGAGGCGGCCGCCGCGGCCAGCGAGCTGGCCGCCTACCTCGAGGGCCACTTCGCCGCGCGCCGCATGGTGCCCAGGGACGATCTGATCTCGGCCCTGGTGGCCGCGCACGAGGCAGGCGATCGGCTCTCCGACGACGAGCTCCTGGCGACGGCGGTCCTGATCATGGGCGCGGGGCACGAGACGACCACGAATCTGATCGGCAACGGGATGCTCGCACTGCTGCGTCACCCGGATCAGCTCGAGCTGCTGCGCCGCGAGCCCGAGCGGGCGCGGAATGCCGTGGATGAGCTGCTCCGCTTCGACAGTCCCGTGCAGATCACCTCGCGGCATCCGCGCGTCGACATGATCATCGGCGGTCGGCTCGTTCCCGCCGAGCTGGAGGTCGGTCTCTACCTGGGCGCTGCCAATCACGATCCCGACGTCTTCCCGGATCCCCACGTGCTCGACATCGGCCGCCCCGAGGCGGCCAGGCACCTGGCCTTCGGCTTCGGCCCACACTTCTGCCTCGGCGCATCCCTGGCGCGCCTGGAAGGGGAGATCGCGATCGGGGCGCTGGTGGAGCGCTTGCCGAAGGTCGAGGTGGCCGAGTCGCAGCTGCGCTGGCGAGAGGGCGCGGTGCTCCGGGGCCTCGAGCGACTGCCCATCCGCTTCTGAGGGCAGTGGCGCCGAGCATGGAGCCGCTCGGTGCTGTGGGCTGCGGACGACTCCAACGCGGAGGGACGAGTGAGGCGCCGTCCTTCCACGCGATGGCGCCGACGCGATCCCGCTGGCCGGAACGCTCGGGCAATTGCGCCGATTCGAGCGGATCCGGCGACTCTCCGATCGGGCGATGTCGTTCCGTGTCGACCGAGGCCGGGGCGATCCGCGGCTGCTACGCCCTTTCCCAGTCCTCGTTGATCTCCGAGAGCTGCTCGTTGAGCGTCCAGTAGTCGTAGAGGTAGCCGAGGAAGACCAGCAGGGCGAGCGGCGGAAACCCGACGGCCCCCGCGGCGACGACGAAGTACACGAGGCCCGTGATCCACTTGCCCATGTACATCCGGTGGATGCCGAAGGGGCCGAGGAAGGTGAGGAAGATCCAGGCGAGGTTGTAGTTGAGTGGGCCCGCCTCGTACTTGAGATCGGCGTTGCGCTCCATGCTCGGGATCAGGATCAGATCGATCAGCCAGCCGATCAGGAAGAGGCCGAAGGAGAAGAACCAGATCGTCCCCGTGACCGGCTTGCCGTAGTAGAATCGGTGCGCGCCGAAGACCCCGAAGATCCACAGCACGTAGCCGATGATGAGCGAGTGGGTGTCTTCACCATCGAGTTCGTAGTCAGCACTCATGTCGGGGCTCCGGTTGAATCGGGGTAGGGCGAGGATTCGTCGCGCTCGTTGGCGGACCGATCGGGACGAAGCCGTCACCTTCGAAGCGGCCGACATCATCGGGCGGGTGCGGCGTCGCCTCCAGCGGCATGGGCGCGGTGGACCTCGCCTGGATCATGCCTCGGCCAGCATCTGCCCCATCCGGTCGCGGGACGGGAGTCGTCGATTGAATCGCATGCCGCCCAGCGTATCATCTCGTCGAGGGATCCCGTAGCCCGCAGCATCCGGGGAACCCGATGCGATGATCGGTGTCGCAACGCATCGGGGCGTCGGGATCGGGGCGACGGGATCGCCCCCGAGACCAGGCGCCGGGGCCGAAGGGGGGATCGGTGATCGCACGCATCCGGGCGAGGCGCTGCGACTGGGCGGGCCGACCGTCGATGGTCCTCTTCCGGGTGCTCCTCCTGGCCCTCGGAGCGCTCACGGGGAGCGCCGGCGCCGACGAGGGCCTGCGCGTGCTCTCGGTGTCACCCAGCGGCGAAGATGTCGCCGCGCGGCGGCAGATCGTGATCCACTTCGATCAGCTCATGGTGCCGCTCGGCCGGATGGAGCGCGCCGCCAGCGAGGTCCCGGCCCGGGTCATGCCGGATCCGGGCTGCAGCTGGCGCTGGATCGACCGCAGCTCGCTGGCCTGCGAGCTGAGCGAGGCGAATGCCCTGCCGAGGGCCACCCGCTTCGAGGTGATCGTCGAGGCGAGCGCCCGGGCGATGAATGGCGCGACGCTGGGGGCCACCGAGCGCCGCTGGTTCATCACGCAGCGGCCCACGGTTCGCGGTCGATGGATCATCGGCTGGCACGGTCCCACGAGGCCGATCATCCGGATCACCGCTGACCAGGCCGGCGTCTCCGCTGCGTCGCTCGCCGAGGTGCTCCGCTTCCGGATCGAGGGCGGCGGCCACGCCGCCGTGGCGGTCGAGGCCTCGGAGGAGCGGCCGATGGCCTGGGACGTCTCACCGCGGGCACCGCTGCCCGACGGCGCCAGCGTGATCCTGGAGATCCGACCGGGCCTCGTCAGTGAGGAAGGGCCAGAGCGGGGCGTGCAGGCGGGTGATCTGAAGCGCATCCGGGTGATGGACGCGCCGCGCCTGCTCGGTGTGGTCTGCCAGGATCGCGAGGGCGAGGGCGTGTTCTGGCCGGCCACCGCCGAAGGGGCGCGGGCCGAGGGGCCCTCGCACCGCTGCGATCCCATGCGGCGCGTGGGGCTGGCATTCAGCGCGCCGGTGATCGCGCGGACGCTCGGCGAGGTGCTCGAGATCGAGCCCGATCTGGCCGGCGGGCGCGACGACTACGATCCCTGGGCCAGCGCGTCGGAGTACTCCCGGCTTCGCGGTGATCCGCCGGGCGACGGTCGCTGGATCAGCTGGCTGCCCGTCGACCTCCGGGCCTTCCAGCGCTATCGCATCCGCGCAGCAGCGGGCAGCGTCGTCGACGAGTTCGGGCGGCCGGTCGTCCAGGCCATCGACATCGCCTTCGATACGGATCATCGCCCGCCCCGGCTCGTCCTGGAGCACGATCAGGCCCTCCTCGAGTCTCGCGTGGATACCCATGTGCCAGTGGTCGTGACGAACCTGCGCGCGCTCGAGTTCGAGGGGCGCGCCGTCACCCGTGACGACGCGAGCGGGATCGAGCGCCGCATCGAGCTGCCGGTCGTCGAAGACGTGGCCTTCCGCCATCCCCTGCCCGTGCGCGAGTGGCTGGGCGGTCGG
>CAZQMY010000208.1:9044-10166 GCA_964594405.1 uncultured Spirochaetaceae bacterium
GCGGGCGCGTAGCCGAGCACAAACACTACCGGATCGCGATCTGCCTCGGCAGCCTCCGCATCGGAGGGTTCGTCGAAGTACTCTTCGAGGAACTCGTGGAAGCCCGGGTGCAGATAGCTGATCGCGAGCCCCTGCCCGGGCGCCTGGGGCTGGGCGGTCTTACGGGGGCGGGGGGGGCACGTCTGGGGAGCGACCCTGGCACCGGGCGCCGCGATCGCTTCTTCTTTGCCGCGGTCTCTTCCTGGCACATCCACGTGAAGGCCGGCCACTACAACACGAGCGTGTGGCTCACGGATCTGCAGAGCGGCAAGCCCGTCGAGAGGGCGAAGGTGCGCCTCCTCGAAGAGCGCTTCGACGCGCTCGATGCTGCGAGCGAGGCACTCGCCGAAGCGCGTACGGACTCGGCGGGCTTCGCGACGCTGCCGGGGCCCAGGCAGCTCGGCATTGCGCGGCGCGGGGTCGGGCGCTACTGGCGCGACGACGAAGAGAAGACGGTCTTCGTGGTGGCTCAGAAGGGCGACGAGTGGGCGGTGATGCCCCTCACGAGCGACTTTGCGCTGCCCGCCCGGGCCGCGGGCGGCGCCTGGGTGGAGCAGTGGACACGGCCGGACGAAGGGCTGGTCCACGCCTGGGGGACATCGGCACAAGGCGTCTATCGGCCCGGCGAGACCATCCAGTTCAAGCTCTGGCTGCGACGCCGCGGCAATCGCGGCCTCGAGTCCGAGACCCGCGGCGAGTGGTCGCTGCGGGCCTACGATCCCGCCAACAAGGTCGTGCTCGAGACCACTCCCCTTTCGCTCTCGGAGTTCGGCGCGCATGCCGGCGAGCTCGTCCTGCCAGCGAACGCGATGGCGGGTCGCTACCGCTTCGTGCTCGAGCGCAAGGCGCCCGAGCTTCGGCGCGAGGCCTTCACGGTTCTGGTCAGCGACTTCACCCCCGCACCCTTCGCCGTGGAGACCGTGCTCTCCAATGACGCGTTTCGCGTCGGGGACGAGGTGGTCGTCGATTCACGGGCCCGGCTCCACTCGGGTGGTCCCTATCGGGACGCGGACTCGCGGGTGGTCGCGCGCTTGAGGGGCACGCCCCTTCGTCCCGAGGCTCCGAACGCCCGGTCCATCGACT
>CAZQMY010000209.1:0-10158 GCA_964594405.1 uncultured Spirochaetaceae bacterium
CAGGTGGTGCTCCTTCAGGAGCTTCACGGTCTGCCCCACGACGTAGCCACCACAGCCCGTGCCGGCCGGCGGCCCTCCCGCTTCGACGCAGAGCACGCCCCCGAAACCTTCGTAGACGAAGTCCTCCGGTCGCAGCTCCTCCGAGTGGAAGTCGACGGATCCGAGCACATCGATGACCGTCGGCACGAGGGTCTTGGTGAGGGTGAAGGTCGAGTCGTGCTTGGGATCGCATCCGATCTGGAGCACACGCTTCCCGAGTCGACTGAAGGCGACGGAGAGGTTGGAAGAGGTCGTGCTCTTGCCGATGCCGCCCTTTCCGTAGACCGCGAAGACGCGTGTGTCGCCGAGGGCCATCTTCGTCTCCATGTGGACCTGCAGGCTGCCGGGTCCGTCCTCGCGCGGTGAGGTTCTCTTGAGATCTCTGTTCATGCAGCCACTCCTGAGTCGATGCCCTCGAGCCGGTCCTCGAGCTCCGCCCCGGCGTTTCGCAGGGCCTCGAGGACTTCCGGATCGGGCGTCCAGTAGTTGCGCTCCTGTGCTTCGAGGAGCCGGTTTGCGACCTTGGCCGACGCGGCGGGGTTGAGCGCTGCCAGCCGGTCGCGCATTGCTTCGTCGAGGACGAAGGTATGGGCGAGCTGCCGGTAGACCCAGGGCGCCACCTGGCCCGTCGTCGCCGACCAGCCCATCGTATTGGTCACGTGTGCTTCGATGGACCGGACGCCCTCGTAGCCGTGCTCGAGCATTCCCTCGACCCACTTCGGGTTGAGCGTCCGAGTCCGCGTCTCGAGGGCGACCTGCTCGCCGAGGGTACGCACGCGGTGGGTCCCCTGCGTCTGGTCCCCGATGTAGACGGGGACGGCCGCGCCCCCGGAGCGCTGGACGGCTCGGCTCTTGCCGCCGAGGTTGTCGAAGTAGACGTCGTTGCTGGTCATCGAGGAGTCGATGGAGTCGAGGTTCTGGTAAGTGAGCTCGACGCCGGCGAGCACCGTCTCGAAGAGCTCCGGCCGCTGCGTCGCCCGTCCATTCAGGTCGTAGGCGAAGCTCTTGCGGCGGCAGAAGGTCTCGGCGAGCTCCTCCTCGTCGGTCCAGAGCTCGCCCTGGATGAGATGGCTGACGTTCGCGCCGTAGGCGCCGACCGCGTTGCTGAAGACGCGGAGCGCCGCCGTATCGAGGTCGCAGCCGTGTTGCGCCTGGTGCGCGAGGGCGTGCTTGCGAACGAAGTTGTCGGCGCTGGGCTCCTCGGCGTGTGCCGCCAGGTGGCATGCCTCGGCGAGGAGCCGGGTCTGGAGCGGGAAGAGGTCGCGGAAGATGCCGGAGAGGGTCATCACGACGTCGATCCGAGGACGCCCGAGCTCCTCGAGGGAGATGAGCGCCGCGCCGGCGAGGCGTCCGTAGCTGTCGAAACGCGGACGGGCGCCGATCAGGGCCAGGGCATGCGCGATGGAGACGCCCTCGCTCTTGAGGTTGTCCGTGCCCCAGAGCACCAGGGCCACCGATTCGGGCATCCCGTGACCTTCACGCTCGTGGCGATCCAGCAGTCGCTCCGCCTGGATCCTCCCCTCGCTCAGCGCGAAGGCGCTGGGCATTCTGAAGGGGTCGAATCCGTGAACGTTGCGGCCAGTGGGAAGGATCTCACGGGTGGCGAGGAGGTCCCCGCCCGGAGCCGGTCGGATGAAGCGGCCGTCGAGCGCGCGCATCAGCGCCGGCAGCTCCGAGTCGGTCTCGAGATGCCGGCTCATGGCCGCGAGCTCGCGCAGCCGCTCGAGGTGCGCCGCGTCACGGCGGCCACGCCCGGCCACCAGGGATTCGGGCGCTTCGCCACGGGCCAGCGCCTCGATGGTTTCCCGATGGACGGGATGCTCCTCGTCCATGCCTGCGACGGCGGCCATCATCTCAGTGCGCTCCTGGAGCGTCGCGGGTCGGCCGACCACGTGCAGCCCGTAGGGAACCAGGGTCTCTTCGAGCTCCACGAGGGAGACCGTGAGCGCGCGAAGCCGATCATCGGCCTCAGAGGGGGTCCAGTCGTCGCCGGGCTCGACGAGATCGATGGCAGTGGCCTGAGCCTGGATCGGTCCGATCAGTGAATCGCGCTCTTCGACCGCGTCGGGCTCGAGGGCCCGCCATCGTTCGATCAGATCCTTGAGCGCCGTGAGCTCGCGATAGAGACCGGCCTTCGCGACCGGGGGCGTCATGTAGCTGACGAGCGTCGCGGCGCCGCGACGCTTCGCGATCGTGCCCTCTGAAGGGTTGTTGGCCGCGTAGAGGTAGACGTTGGGTCGATCGCCGATCAGCCGATCCGGCCAACAGTCGCCCGTCAGCCCGACCTGCTTGCCCGGCATGAACTCGAGGGTGCCGAAGTGGAGCAGGACGTCCGCATCGAAGTCCTCGCGCAGGAAGCGGTAGAAGGCCGAGAAGGCGTGCGTGGGCGCGAAGCCCTTCTCGAAGAGCAGGCGCATCGGATCGCCCTCGTAGCCGAATCCGGGCTGGACGCCGACGAAGACCTCCCCGAAGCGGGCACCGAGCACGAAGAGAGAGCGGCCGTCGCTCTGATCACGTCCGGGCGCGGGCCCCCATTGCCTCTCGATTTCGTCGAGCCATTGCTCGGAGCGGACGTGGTCGTCGACGTCGATCCGTGCGTGGACGTTCGCGTGAGCGCCGAATCGAACGGCATTGCCCTCGACGATCGCTTCACGCAACGCGTCGACGCTCTCGGGGACGTCGACCGTGTATCCCTCGGCGGCCAGCGCCCGGAGCGTCGCATGCAGCGACTCGAAGACCGCGAGACTCATCGCGGTGCCGGTGTGGCCGGCTCCAGGCGGAAAATTGAAGAGCACGATGCCGACCCGCCGCGATGCGACCGGCTTGTTGCGAAGCCGCACGAGCCGCTCCACGCGCGCAGCGAGCATCTCGATGCGCTCTTCGTCTCCGCGCATGTCCTTGGGTGAGACTGCGCTGTGGTCATCCGCGGCCGCTCCGCGTGCGGGGGCCGCCGCGCCCCCGCGCCCGCCGAAGACCATCGGGCCCGTCGCGCCATCGAGCTCGGGGATCGCCACCATCATCGTCGATTCGACCGGCAGCAAGCCTTGCTCAGAGCCGCGCCACTGGGCGAGCGATTGGAACTCGACCGCGTGGGCGGCCAGATAGGGGACGTCCAGCTCTGCGAGCAGCTCCTCGGCGGCTCGCGCATCGTTGTAGGCCGGACCTCCGACGAGCGAGAAGCCCGTCAGGGAGATGACCGCATCGACGCAGGTCCGCCCGTCGGACTTGAAGTAGCGCTCGACGGCCGGCCGACCGTCGAGGCCGCTCGAGAAGGCGGGAATCACCCGCATGCCTCGCGCCTCCAGTCGTTCGATCACCTGGTCGTAGTGCGCCGTATTGCCCGCCAGCACGTACGAGCGCATCACCAGGAGTCCGACGGTGCCGATGGGCTCGGATCCCGAAGGCATGGGGATCCGTCGCGGGTCCTCGCTGATCAGGCTCGGGAGACGCGGGTGGTAGAGCCCCGTGGACGGATACTCGAATGGCGGCTGCGAAGAGACCCGGCCGCGCAGTCCGCGGCGCGGCCCGGCGGCGTAGCGGTTGATGAGGAATCGGACCATCTGGGCCACGTTCTCGTCGGAGCCTGCGAGCCAGTACTGCATGGTCAGGAAGTAGGCGCGCATGTCCTGTGCGGTGCCCGGAATGAAGCGCAGCACCTGCGGGATGCGCCGCAGCATCGCGGCCTGTCGCGCGCCCGGCGTCGACGCCTTCTTCTTCTGCGGGCGCAGGCCCTTCAGTCGACCGAGGAGGCTCGATTCATCTCCATCGAGGCGTAGGCGTCCCATCCTGGTCAGCTGTACGATCGACTCTGCGGACATACAGCCGATCATCGCGTCGCAGTGGTCGCGCCGCTGCTCGAGGGCCTCGGCGACCGCCGAGATGTGATCCTCCATGAAGAGCATGTGGGCGATCACGATATCGCCGCGGCTGATGTCCCGGCGGGCCCGCTCGACGGCGTCGGTGTCGCCAGCCCAATCCGCCGCGACGTGGAGGTCCAGCGTGAGGCCCGGCAGCTCGACTTCCAAGCGCTCTCGCGCACGGTCGACGGCACTCGACAAGTGACCGTCGAGCGTGATGACCACGACCCGGATCGGGCTCGTATCAGCGTCCGAAGTAGGCTTTCGCATCATAGAGTGTCTCGATGGTGATCAGGTCCAACCCGCGCTCGGCGGCGAATCGTTCGGTGTTGCGACGTGCCTTGCCGCGGACGAAGAAGGGGATCTTGCGAAGCTCGGCCCGGGCGTCGTCGGCCCAGCGCATGGCCGGATCGCCGCCGGTGGACTCGAACGCATCCTCTGCCGCCCTGCTCTCGGGGCCCGCTCGACCACCCTCTGCGGCCAGATGCGAAGGCGTGGCACCGGCGTGGAACTCGAAGTCGTCGCGAAACATGTTCACCAGGTGCTCTTCGAGACCCATCATGAGAGGGTGCACCCACGTATCGAAGATGACGTTCGCGCCTTCGAAGCCCATCTGGGGCGAGTAGCGGGCGGGGAAGTCCTGTACGTGGATCGGAGCGGAGATGACTGCACAGGCGATGCCAAGCCGCTTGGCAATGTGGCGCTCCATCTGGGTGCCGAGGACGAGCTCGGGCTCGAGCGCCTCGATCCGTGCCTCGACCGTCAGGTAGTCGTCGGTCACGATGGCCTCGGCGCCGAGCTTCTCCGCGGCGGCGCGCACCTCGCGAGCGCGAGCGCGCGTATAGGTGCCGAGCCCGATCACGTCGAAGCCCATCTCCTCGTCCGCGATCCGCGCCGCAGCGAGGGCATGCGTGGCGTCGCCGAAGACGAAGACGCGTTTTGCGGTGAGGTAGGTGGAGTCGACGGAGCGCGAGTACCAGGGGAGTCGGGCAGCTCTGCTCGAGAGCGCGGCGCTGACGTCCACCCCGAGCACCCGGCCGACCTCCGCCAGGAAATCGCGCGTGGCGCCGACACCGATGGGGACCGTCTCGATCGTGGGCTGCCCGAAGCTCCGCTCGAGCCATTCACATGCGCTGGCCGCGATCTCCGGGACCAGGCAGACGTTGGCGTCGGCCTCGGGGAGGGCGAGCAGATCGTCGGTGGTTGCGCCGAGGGGCGCACATACGGCGACTTCGACGCCCACCGAGGCCAGCAGCCGGGTCACCTCCAGCACGTCGTCCCGGCAGCGGAAGCCGAGCGAGATCGGGCCCAGGAGATTGACGCGCGCCGCCCGTCCTTCACGAGCCGGACCCGGGCGCGAGGCGGTGCCCCCGGTCGCCGCTTCCCGCGCTCGCGGCCCGAGCAGGCCGCGGACGAGCTGGCGGAAGGTCTCGCTCGCGCCCCAGTTCTCCTTCTTGGAGTAGGCCGGCAGCTCGAGCGGGACGACGGGCACGCCGAGGTCCATGCCCTGCGCCAGCGCACCGGGCTGATCCTGGATCAGCTCGGCCGTGCACGACTCTGCGACGAGGAGGACGCGCGGAGAGAATCGCTCGACGGCGTCGCGAAGCGCCGTCGTGACGAGCTCGGCCGTATCGCTGCCCAGGTCGCGCGCCTGGAACGTCGTGTAGCTGACCGCCGGGCGTGTGTCCCGTCGCTCGATCATCGTGAAGAGCAGGTCTGCGTAGGTGTCGCCCTGCGGCGCATGGAGCACGCAGTGAACGTCTACGAGCGACGTGGCCACGCGGATCGGGCCGATGTGCGGAGGCCCCTCGTATGTCCAGAGCGTGAGCTGCACCGCTACACCGCCAATCGCTCGGCACGCTCGAGCGGGCGTGCGAAGAGCTCGGCCAGATCGGCGGCCTGATCGAAGCCCTGGACGGGCGTGAAGACGAGCTCGATGGACCACTTCGTTCTCAGCCCCTCGGCCTCCAGCGGATTGGCGAGACCGAGACCACAGACCGTGAGGTCCGGGCGGTCGCTTCGTACGCGGTCGAGCTGCCGCTCGACGTCCTGTCCCTCGGCCAGGCGCACCGACTCGGGGAGCAGGGGCAGCTCGGCCTCGACGAGCTCGCGATCGAGGTAGGGCACGCCGACCTCGATGGGCTCCATGTCGCACTCTCGGTAGAGGAAGCGCGCGAGCGGAATCTCGAGCTGCGAGTCCGGGAAGAAGCTCACGCGGCGACCGCCCAGTCGCTCGCGATGCCGCGCCAGCGCGGCCTCGGCCCTTCGCACCGCGGGTGCGGTGACCCGGTCGAGTGTTGCGCGATCGACTCCGAAGGCCTGCGCGGCCGACTCGAGCCACGCCAGGGTTCCTTCGACGCCGAGCGGGTAGGGGGCCGCGAGTCGTCGGGCGCCGCGCTTCGAGAGCGCGCGCGCCGTTCGCCCGAGGAAGGGCTGGGCGAGCAGCAGGCGGGTGCCGGGACCGACCGGCGGGAGCGCCGTCGCGCTGCGCGCCGGGAGGAAGTGGACGGGCCCGATGCCGAGCGCATCGAAGAGGCGCGCGAACTGGTCCTCGACGACGTCCGCCAGAGCGCCGGCCACCATCAGGGCCGGTGTGTCGTCGCCGTCGGGCAGCTCGTCCACGAGGGCAGCGAGGCAGGCGTCCTCTCCCTCGGTGAAGGTCGTCTCGATTCCGCTGCCCGAGAAGTTCACGACGCGCACCCGGCCTCGATGCAGGGCCGCCAGGCGCTCCGCCGCCTTGGCGAGGTCGAGCTTGATGACCTCCGAGGGACACGAGCCGACGAGGAAGAGCTGCCGCACGTCGGGGCGACGGGCGAGGAGCTCACCCACGATGCGATCCAGCTCGTCGTTGCAGTCCGCCATGCCCGAGAGATCGCGGTCGTCGAGCACGGCCGTGCCGAAGCGGGGCTCGGAGAAGATCATCACCCCCGCCGCGGACTGCAGCAGGTGTGCACAGGTGCGAGATCCGACGACGAGGAAGAAGGCGTCCTGGATCTTCCGGTGGAGCCAGACGATGCTCGTCAGCCCGCAGAAGACCTCGCGCTGGCCTCGCTCGCGCAGCACGGGCAGCTCGCTGCAGCCGCTCTTCGGCGCGGGGCTCATTTCGCCCCCTCGAGGCCCGCGTGTGCGTTCAACGCCGCCGCCGAGCCTTCTTCGCAGGACTCCGAGAGGCGCGCCGCCCGGAGCTTCAGGACGAACTGAGCCGCATTGACCACGTAGGCGAAGTAGGCGGCGAGGGCGAGTGCCATCTGACCGGCCGGCGAGAGCCATCCCGCGAAGAGCGCCATCAGATAGGCGGTATGGAGGGCGAGCACGCCCATGCTCACTACGTCTTCCCAGAAGAAGGCGGAGACGAAGAGGAATCGGCCGAAGACGTCTCGCTCCCAGATCGAGCCCGTGATCATGATGGCGTAGAGGAGCAGGGTCTTGAGGACGATCGAGACGGTCGCGGCGGCGAAGCCCTGCCCGCTCGTCAGGTAGCGGATCACCAGGACGAGGCTGACCGCGAAGACGGCGAACTGGAGCGGCGCCAGCACCGCCTGGACAGTGGTCCACGGGGATGCGTCGCGACGGGCCCGCTCCGCGGGGGTGTAGAGCGGGCGGGCCGGGCGGCGGCCGGAGGGCTCGGGACCGACATGTCCGGCGTCGGCGGGTCGTTTGGGGGTCGGTGCGAGCATCACGTCAGAGGGAGATCCTGTGCGATTCGGGGTCACCCTAGAGGCCGCGGAGGAGACTGTCAACTAAAAATTACGTCAACCAAGATTGACAACGCATCTGCAGGCGAGGTAGGCATGGGTCGACGTGTCCGTGCAGTCGGCCCAGCCAGGAGCCGTGCCACCAACAGGCCGTGCCATGAACAGGAGGACCCGCGCTTGTCGACCTCAGCGATCTCGCCCTGGACGTCACCTCGCCCGAAGCCGGCGGTGGTGCTCGAGCTCCTCAAGCCGATCACGTGGTTCCCGCCGATGTGGGCCTTCGGATGTGGTGTCGCGTCGTCCGGCGCGCCCCTTGCTCCCCACTGGGCGGTGGCGGTTGCCGGTGTCGTGCTGGCCGGGCCTCTGCTCTGTGGAGCCAGTCAGGCCGTGAACGACTGGTTCGATCGACACGTCGATGCCATCAACGAGCCCGAGCGCCCCATCCCCTCGGGACGGATGCCGGGCCGCTGGGGCCTCTGGATCGCGTGGCTCTGGACCGGACTCTCCCTGGCCGCGGCGGCCCTGCTCGGGCCGTGGGTCTTCGGAGCCTCGGCGCTCGGGCTGCTCCTGGCGTGGGCCTACAGTGCGCCACCCCTGCGACTCAAGCAGAACGGGTGGTTGGGCAACGCGGCCGTCGCCTTCTCCTACGAGGGACTGGCCTGGCTGACGGGCGCGGCGGTGATGATCGGCGGTGCGCTGCCCGAGGCGCGAATCCTGGCCATCGCCGCGATCTACAGCGTCGGCGCGCACGGCATCATGACCTTCAACGACTTCAAGTCCGTCGAGGGCGATCTGCGCATCGGCGTCGGCTCACTTCCTGCGCGGCTCGGCGTGGAACGGGCGGTGCGGCTGGCCTGCTGGACGATGGCGGGCCCCCAGGCCGGGGTGGTCGGGCTGCTCTTGCTGTGGGCTGCGCCCTTCCATGCGTGTGTGGTCGCCCTTCTGCTCACGGGCCAGCTCGCCCTCATGCCGCGCCTGCTCCGGGATCCGAGAGGGAACGCGGCGTGGTTCGGCGCGACGGGCGTGACCCTCTACGTGCTGGGCATGGCGGTCACCGCGCTCGCGCTGCGCGGCCCCACCGTCTGAGGTCGGCGCGAAGCGGTCCGGGCACCGCTCGGCTCCGTTCCCGAAAAACTGACAATTCGTATTGACAGCTCGTTCTGTCAACTTAGAATGACACTCCGAATGGCCAGCCCCCACCGATTCGATCGATCCGCCAGGACGGCAACCGCCGTCGTCATCGAGCAGCCGGAGAAGCTCTCGCTGCAGACCATCCCGCTGCCGACGCCGGCCGACGACGAGGTGGTCGTCGATCTCGAATGGACGGGCATCAGCACCGGGACCGAGCGGCTGCTCTACAGCGGGCGGATGCCACCCTTTCCCGGGCTCGGATACCCGCTCGTGCCCGGCTACGAGTCCGTGGGCCGCGTTCGTGAGGCCGGTCCACGCGCCGGTCGTCAGGTCGGGCAACGGGTCTTCGTGCCCGGCGCGAGCTGCTTCGGCGACGTTCGCGGTCTCTTCGGAGGAGCGGCGTCCCGCGTCGTGGTCGCCGGCGCACGCGCGCTCCCGCTCGGTGAAGCGCTCGATGACGACCGGGCCGTCCTGCTGGCCCTCGCGGCCACCGCAAGACACGCCCTGGCGGCCACCCACGCCCGTGCCCCCGATCTCATCGTCGGCCACGGTGTGCTCGGGCGTCTGCTCGCCCGTCTGGCCGTGGCCAGCGGGGCCGCCGCGCCCGTGGTCTGGGAGCGCCAATCAGAGCGCCGCGCCGGTGCCGCCGGCTATCGGGTGCTCGATCCGGCCGAGGACACGCGACGTGACTACCGCGCGATCTACGACGTGAGCGGCGATGCCGGGCTCGTCGACGAGCTGGTGGCGAGGCTCGCACCGGGCGGAGAGCTGGTGCTCGCCGGCTTCTACTGCGAGCCGATCCGCTTCGACTTCGCACCGGCCTTCATGCGCGAGGCCCGTCTGCGGATCGCAGCAGAGTGGCAGCCGGACGATCTGATGTGGGCCCTCGAGGAGGCGACATCCGGGCGTCTCTCGCTCGACGCACTCATCACCCATCGATTGGACGCCAGCGAGGCCGCAACGGCCTACCGCACCGCGTTCACCGATCCTGCCTGCCTGAAGATGGTCCTCGATTGGAGAGCATTCGCATGACGATCACGAATTTCGAACCCTCCTCCGACCTCATCCAGATCCAGGGCCAGCACCTGCGGGAGGAGGCGGCGATCGAGCCGGACGCCGTCGCCACGGCACCGGTGACGAGCGAGACGCAGATCATCGCGATCTATGGCAAGGGGGGGATCGGCAAGAGCTTCACTCTCGCCAATCTCTCGTACATGATGGGTCAGCAGGGCAAGAAGGTGTTGCTCATCGGGTGCGACCCCAAGAGCGACACGACGTCGTTGCTCTTCGGCGGAAGGGCCTGCCCGACGATCATCGAGACCTCCGCGCGCAAGAAGAGCTCCGGTGAGCGGGTCGAGAGCGGTGAGGGCTGCTTCAAGCGGGACGGTGTCTTCGGGATGGTGCTCGGCGGCCGCGAGGTCGGTCGCGGCTGCGGC
>CAZQMY010000210.1:0-10154 GCA_964594405.1 uncultured Spirochaetaceae bacterium
CGCCTCGGCCCCGACCGGCACGCCCTACGATCCGACCATCTCGCCCGAGGGGCCGCATCGCTACGGCTCGAAGCGCAACCTCCTCACCAACCACATGGCGCGAAACAGCGACGGCACGATCAACGTGGTGGTCGAGATCCCGGCGGGCACCAGCGAGAAGTGGGAGGTCTCGGAGACCGGAGACGCGATCGTCCGCGACTTCACCGGCGAGAAGCCGCGCACCATCGACTACCTCGCCTACCCGGGCAACTACGGCATGATCCCCCGAACCCTGCTCAGCGCGGAGCAGGGAGGGGACGGCGGCGCGCTGGACGTGATGGTGCTCGGCCCCGCGGTGCCCCGCGGAACGACCGTCCGCGCCCAGCCCATCGGCATCATTCGCGTGGTCGATCGCATGGAGCAGGACGACAAGGTCCTGGCCGTCATGCGCAACTCGACGCTCAGCGGTGTAGAGGACCTCGAGTCCCTGCGCCGACGATATCCGGGCGTCAGCGAGATCCTCACCCTCTGGTGGTCCAATGCGCACGGCAAGCGCGCGAAGGTCGATCTGATGGGCACGGGATCGCGTGGCCAGGCCAACGCCGTGATCGACTATGCGAGCGAGAACTTCAAGAAGAACGAGATCGCCAAGGAAGCCGCCGCCGCGGCCGAAGCCGCGAACTAGCGTGCGAAGCCCCGGGTCCTCCGGGCCAGCGCGAGCTGCCCGCGTGCGCGCAGCACGTTGTGCGCGCCGTCGCGGCCGAAGCGCGCTTCGTCCTGCTGCCAGTGTGTGCCTTCGAGGGCGTCTGCGGCGAAGCGCGCCGCGAGCTCCAACGCGACCCGCGGCAGACCACCGGCGAGCGTCTCACGCTCCGCCGGCTCCAGACGTCCGCCCATCGCCTCGAGGTAGGCGCCCAGCGAGGCCTCGAAGATCGACTCCTCGAAGTCGGGCTCCTCACTGTCCTCTCCCGCCCGATTGCACCAGGACCGCCAGGCATCGCCGAGCTCGATCCAGAGGGGCATGCGAGCGAGGGTGTCGAAGTCGATGAGCGCGAGTGCGCGACGGGCGCCGGCACCTTCGTCGGCGGCGAAGAGCACATTCGTGAACTTCAGGTCGCCGTGGATCACTCGCGCGGGCAGCGGAGGCAGCGCGGGGAGGCGCTCTGCCTCCGAGAAGACCTCCGCAGCCAGAGCGCGGACCTCGCCGGCGCGCGGATGATCGGGATGATCCTCGATGGCGGCGTGGAGATCCGCGAAGTGGCGCGCCGTGTCGTGGAAGACGAAGCCCAGCGGCGCGAGCGGGCGGTCGAAGTCCCAGAGCGCCCTGTGGAACTCGGCCGCGAGGCGAGTCGCGCTGCGCGCACTCTCCGCGTCACTGCAGATCTCGCGCGTCACGCCCTCGAGGCGCGTGAGCAGGCGCCACCGCCCTCCCTGAGCGGTATCCAGGAAGAGCCCGCCCGTGTCGGTCTCCACGAGCTCGAAGGTCGGGAACCCACGATCGGCCAGGCGCCGGGTGATCGCGCGGATGTTGTCGTGGATGCCGGGCGCGAAGACGTCGCTCAGCCGCTGCAGGATGAAGTCACCGCGCGGACCCTCGGCGCGAAGGGTACGGTGGAGCAGGCCGCCTCCCTGCGGCACGATGCGGGCCCCTTCGAGGTCCCGCCACGCCCCCCGGACCGAATCGGGAATGCGCTCGCACGGCCCTCCCGCGTCGTCTCTGGGGGGCCCGTTCCCTGCATCTGCGACCATTCGGGAACGCTCTCCGATCGCGGAGGCGCACGCAAGTGGATCGCCCGGGGAAGGGCCGACGATCGTACGAGCCGATGACCGACGAGACGACCGCAGCACGCGACGGGGTCGCGATGATCGACATCGCGAAGACATGGGACGGCCGCCCCTGCGAGCCGCACGAGCGCGCGACGGTGCGGATCACCCGCATCGCCGGCGCGGGCGATCTGCTCGTCTCGCTCTCTGCGCCCTTCCACGACGACCCGCGTCCACCCGACCCGGCTGGCCGATGCCCCGGTCTATGGGAGTACGAGGTCGTGGAGCTCTTCCTGCTCGGGGCGGACGACCGCTATCTCGAGGTCGAGATCGGGCCGCATGGCCATCATCTGGCCCTGGAGCTCGCCGGGGCCCGCAACGTCGTGCGAGACGAGATCGAGCTCGCGCCGCGCATCGAGCGTGACACGAGTCACTGGCGCGCCGACGTGGAGATCGTGGGCGCACTGCTGCCCGACGACCTGTGCAGGGCCAACGCCTTCGCGATCCACGGCCAGGGAGAGGGAAGACGCTACCTCGCTGCACATCCGACGGGCGGCAGCGCGCCCGATTTCCATCGCCTGAGCGCCTTTGCGCCGCTGCGATTCTCGAGACCCGCCGCTGCTTCCGCAGCGCCGCATCCCGACGACTGACGCGGCTGGAGCGCCGCCACTGGCAGAGGGCGAGGCTCATCACGACCGCGCGCGTCCGGTCGTGGGGCCACAGACGATCTAGTCGTCGTGCTCGTCGTCCTCGTGGTACTCGTCCTCTTCCTCGGCGTCGTCAGTGGGCGCGGCGGCCACCGGCGGCGTGTCGCTCTCCGCCCCCTCCTCGGGGTGGGACTCGCCCGCCTCATGGCTTCCGGCCAGCGTCGGCGATGACGCAAAGGCGATGCAGAGCGCGATCATCATTGCGATCAGGACTCGTTCGATCAGTCGCATGGCTTCATTCCTCCTGGCAGACGAGAGTGCGCGAGGAGAGTGACCCGCGGCGGTGACAGGCGTCACGCACCCGTCACATTTCACGGATCGGCCCAGCTGGGCGGAGGCCGGCGATCAGCGCGCCCCGGGTCCGCGCTCGGGCAGGAGCTCGGGAATCGGTCGGCCTCGTCCGCGGCCCGAGAGCGGCTCGAGTCCGAGCAGCAGCTCGAGGGTGGGTCGCAGGTCGAACTGCTCGTAGGTCCGCTGGCCACGGATCGAGCCCCGAGGCGCGATCCCGGGCCCGCGCGCGAAGAGCCAGATGCGCCCCGTGCCCCAGGTATGCCAGTCGTGATTCGGGAAGCGCGAGCCCTCGCCGCGGCCGTGGTCGGTGGTGAGGACGATGGTCGTCGCCTCGCCGACCTCGCCCATGTCCTCGAGGAGGCCATCGAGGACCCGGAGCCAGTCGTCGTAGCCATGGAGGGCCGCGAGAAAGTCCCCGTACCGGCGACCGTGACCCGCGTGATCCGTGCCCTCGAGCCCGATGTAGAGCACCCGCGGCGCGTAGGTCTTCAGGTGAGCGAGCGCCATCGCGAGGGTGATGTCGTCGCTGGGGGTCGGCCCATGGCTCAGGATCGTTCCCGGCTCGCGCTCGATCGCCTGCAGGATCACCCGGTGTGTCGTGAAGACGGCGACGTCTTCGCGCGGCAGCTCGAGCTCGCGCATGACGCGCTCGAAGAAGGTCTCGTCCGGTGGGCGGCCGCATTCATTGGTGAAGCACCAGACATGTCGACCGGTGAAGAAGCTGTGATAGCCGGGCAGGGACAGGCCGATGTAGTTGCTCGTCGTCACCTTGCTGCCGATCCGCGGATCGCCGATGAGCACACCGCGCGGCACCCACTCGTTCCAGAAGTAGGGCAGGAAGGGGGTCTCGCGTCCGCCCTCGGACGGAAGGGCGTTCAGCCACGGCTCGTTCGCCGTCAGCTCGGGGTCGACCAGCCCGAAGATCTCCTTCCAGCGGACACCGTCGAAGGTGATGAGGATCAGGCGCGGCGCGATCGCTTCCGCGGCCATCGCAGTGGCGATCGGCTGGAGCGACACGAGGACGAGCAGCGCCAGGGCCCGGATGCGCGACCTCACGAAGGCTCCTCCCCGTGCTCGCGATCCGGCATGCCCGCGCGCCGCAGGCTCATCGGGCTGCCCTCGCGCCAGACGTAGCAGGAGTTCGGCTGGCCGCCGAGGTTGAACACCGAGGGGCGATCCGACGCCCTCGCCTCGGCGAGCGCCTCCGCGCGCTCGGTGAATCGATGCGCGACGCCCGCCAGGCATTGGATCATCCCGGGCGCGAGGTTCAGCATCGTGTCGAGGAGCGGGCGCTGGTCGGGCTCGTCACCGAGCAGGTCGAGGAGCCGGCGCCCGAGCCCTCCCATCGCCGAGGTGCCGATCAGGGGCTCGAGCAGCGGGTCGACGGACCGCCAGGAAGCGCCGTGCATGTCGTCGTACTCGCGCTCGCGCACGCTCGATCGGACCGTCTCGATGCTCATGTTGCGCGTGCTCACGTCGGCGAGCACGCGCACCTCGTGCTGCCGCCCGAGGCGCCTGAACGGGTCGGTGAGGCACCGACTTCGCGGCGTGGTGTGCAGCTCCAGCATCTGCAGCGCCATCTGCATCTGCGAGGCCTCGATTCGCTCGAGCCCGTCGACCATCAGCGCCCGTTTGAAGATGCGCTCTCCGTCCTCGCGCTCGCCGAGCCCTTCGCCGATGCGCTCGGCTTCGTGATCGAGGGCGCGCGGGATGGTCGCGAGCACGAGCTGTGCGAGGGTCAGCAGATGGCTGCAACCGAGGGCGCCCCCGAAGAGGCCGGTGAGCACCCTCGGCGATCCCGATCCCAGGCGCTGCCCCACCATGCCCCGCAGCCGACCGATGGGATCGCGGCAGCTCTCGCCGCCGGTGGCCTCGGCCGCCTCGAAGGCCACCACGGCCTGGCTCGGCTCGAAGCGCGTCACCTCGCGGCCCTCGAGCGCCACCACGGCGTCGATGGACATGTTGTGGATGATGCCCGCGGTCTGGAGATCGCCGCCGGTGGGCACGAAGCCGCACTTGCGCACGTCGATGATGTTGGCGTCGGCGCGGACGTGCCCGACGTCCTTCCTTCGCACGTCGACGGTCAGGATGCGGCTGTGGACGGGATGGCCCGCTGCGCCGAAGGGCTCGAGCACGCCGGCTCCGGGACCGGCCTCCGATTTGGGGTCGTGGCTCATCGAGCCGCCGAGTATACCCGTCCCTCAGAAGACGTAGGTCCAGCGGAATCCGCGGGTCGAGACCTGGACGAAGTGTCGGCCGGGCAGGTGCTTCTTCAGGGCGCGGATGGGCCTGCCCTCCAGCCGGCGCCTGTGGAAGTACACCGTCGCCTTGCCGACGGCGATCCCCAGGGCGGCCGAGAGGAAGATGTCGCTGGTCCAATGCGCGTCGAGGGCGATACGACCCGCGCTGACCGCGCCCGCCAGCGAGTACGAGAGGACCTGCACGTACCACGCGGGGTATTGAGAGGTGATCACGCTGGCCATGATGAAGGCGCTGGTCGCCTCACCCGAAGGCATCGAGACCTCGCCACTGAAGGGATCGAAGGCGAAGGGGCCGCGGTTGATCCGTGGCCGCGTGCGCCCGATCGTCAGCTTGCCGGTGATCGTGTAGAGATAGCCCGTGGCCGACGCCTGCAGGAGCAGCCGCGCGGTCTCCTTCTCCTTGTAGCGATCGAAGAGGACGCCGGCGGCCGCAAAGCCCCCGGTGAGCGCCGCGAGCCCCGGGCCGGTCCCCATCCAGCGGATGTCCTCGCCGAACTGCCTGAAGCCCGGCGAGCCGATCGCCTGCTGTCTGACGGGATCATCCGCGTAGTAGATCAGCGCCGTCGTCGTCCCGGCGACGGCGCCGAGCGTCAGCCAGCCCTTCCAGCGCCAGGACAGTGGCGATTTGGTGATCGACCAGGTGTCGGTGATCGTGTCGTTCAGGAAGTGGTAGGACGCGCTGGCCACGTGCCCGCCGATCCGGCGGGTCGTGCTCTCGTGGCGATCGGGATCGAATCGCCAGTGCGGCAGGACGTGGTCAGCGCCGGGATCGTCGAATGTACCGACCGCATGCCTCGCTCCGTCCTCCGCGGACGAGGCTTCTTCCCCGTCGTGCCTATGCGAGTCGGCGCGCGCATCCCGGGACGCGGGTGCGACGAGGACGACGCTGCACAGCGCAACCGTGAGGACCGCCGTGACGCGCGGTCCATGCCCTCTCGGGCACTCGCGATGATGGGCGCCCTCGGACGTCACCTCTCGCCCCCGGCCATTCGTCCCCCCAATGAAGCACACACCGCCAAGGCGCGCCGTGGCGCAGAGGGAGTAGTCGCTCGCAGGAGCCATCGCAAGCGGGTGACGACTGCCCGCAGGCTGGGGCCTACGCCCGAGCGGCGGCGCGCGTGGCCCAGGCGGATCACACCATCAAACACCGAACGGTGTCGATACTCGACGGGCGCGACGACGAGACCGATGCATGGAGGAAAGGCCGGGCCTCGGGCAACATGGACCTGAGGGCTCGGACACGTCACCGGACGGCGCCCCGCAAGAGCCCATGAGTTCAGAGCGATGCAGGAGCACCCGATGACCCACGACTCCGGCCCCGAGCAGCCGCCCGACGCCTTCCCAGCCGGCTTCGGACGCGTGGAGGGAAGGCCGGTGCTCGTGGGGGCCGAGGACTTCACGATGATGGGGGGATCCATCGGCCTCGCCGCCGCCGACAAGCGCTATCGCCTGACGCAGCTCGCCGCCCAGGAGCGTGTGCCTCTGGTGTTCATTCTGCACGGTGCGGGTCATCGTATGGCCAACGCGCTCAAGGGCCACGGACGAACGCCCAACGATCTCCAGGGTCTGGTCGACCTGTCAGGCCTCGTGCCCACGGTGTGCGTCGTCCTCGGCGCATCGGCGGGGCACGGCGCGCTGGCGGCGCCGCTGATGGAGATCGCGATCATGAGCGAGCGCGCGGCGCTCTTCACCGCGGGCCCGCCGCTGGTGGAGGCCGCGATCGGCGAGCAGATCACGAAGGAAGCGCTCGGCGGACCCGCCGTGCACACCCGCGAGCGCGGCGTCGTGCACAACCTCGCCCGGGACGACCACGAGGCGCTCGTGCTGGCGCGGCGATATCTGGGCTACTTCCCGAGCAGCGCGTGGCGCGGGCCGCCCGATGAGCCCGGCGGCGACGATGGCGAGCGCCTGCTGGAGGAGATCCTGCAGCTCATCCCGCCGGATCCGCGCAGACCCTACGAGATGCGCGCGCTGCTCGATCGACTGGTGGACGCCAGGCGACAGGGTCCAGTCGCGCCGCTGGGCCGGGTCGGCGCCCTTCCCTGAACGCCGGGCCCCGAGGCTTCGTGCCGGCCGGCGCAGGAGCGTGCGGGCCGCCGGGACTTCGCGACGTTCCTGGAACTCTTCCGCTCGGATCGTTGGCGGACGGCGGGGGGCGACAGCCCTCCGGTCGGCCAAGTACCCATTCATCCTCTGTTTTTCGCGCACACCGGAGGGACGGAGAAGGTCGGGATCTTTTTCGCGCGGGCCCGCCCCCTCTGTGAAGCCCTTCACAGTTGGCCGCCGTTCCATCCCGCACTCTGAGCGGCGTGCAACGGGCGAGGCCGAGAGGGCAATCCAGCCGGGCCGCCAGCAACGGAGAGGGAGTGAAGATGGGCAAGCGATTGGACGAGATGGCGATGGCGCGGGAGATCCATGCGGGCGACATGCAGCGCTTCGAGGAGCTCTACGCGCTCTACTATCCGAGGGTGCTCGGCTTCGCCATGAAGCGCGTCCAGAGCCGCAGTGATGCCGAGGACATCTGTCAGGAGGTCTTCCTGCAGGTGCATCGTTCGATCGGTTCGTTCCAGGGCCGCGCCAGCCTGTCGACCTGGATCTTCGGAATCGCACACAACGTCACCTGCCGCTTCTTCCGCAAGCGGGGCGCCGCCGCAGTCCACTTCGAGCCCACCGAGAGCGAGGCCGTGCTCAGCTTCGAGCCCAATGCCGAGCGGAGCATCGACGCCGCCCGCGCGGTCGGGAAGTGCACGCAGACCCTGGCCAAGGCGCGAACCCCCGAGCACCTCGAGATCTTCCGGCTCTTCTACGGCCAGGGGCGGCCGCTCCGCAGCATCGCCCGGTCCACGGGCCGGCCGACCGACAGCGTCAAGGACAGCCTGCGCCGCAGCCGCAACCTCCTCATGCGCGATGTGCCCGACGTCCGCACCGCCCTGGCGGCCTGCAGCTGATCGCCAGGCTTGGGCGGAGGCGCGCCGGCGCAGATCGGCGATCATCGGGTGATGCCGCGCGCCTCGATCCTCTACAACCCGGTCGCCGGAGCCTCCGGCGCCGCAGCCGTGGCCCGGCGCGCCGAGCAGATCCTTCGCGATGTCGGCTACGACTGCCAGCTCGTCCCGACGCGGGACCGTGAGGGCGCGCGCGCCATCGCGCGAGAGGTCCGGGGGAAGACCGACCTGCTGGTCGTCGCAGGGGGCGACGGCTCGCTCCGCGAGGCCCTCGACGGCCTGGGCGCTTGGCGGGATCGAGTCCGAGTGGCGCTGCTGCCGGTGGGCAACGCCAACGTCGCCGCCCACGAGCTGGGCCTGTGCTCGACCGAGGACATGCCCTTCGAGGTGCTGCGCCACGGCGAGGAGGCCCGGGTGGATCTCGCGGAGCTCGAGTTCGCCGGGCGACGCGAGACCTTCATCGCCGTGCTCGGCGCCGGTTGGGACGCGATCACGGTCGGGATGATCGACCGGCTTCGGCGTACTCGCCTGGGCAGGCTCTGGTATCGGGTCTGGGCCGATAGCGCCTACTTCCTCTGCGGATGGATCGCGCTCCTGCGCATGCGCTCACCGAGGCTTCGCCTCTACGTGGACGACGAAGAGGTACCGGGCCCCTTCCGTGCGCTGCACGTCTGCAACTTCCGCCACTACGGAAAGGGGATGCGCGTCGTCCCCGACGCGCATGCGCTGAGTGGCCGGCTCCACTTCCAGGCGCGCCGGCGCACGGATGTCTTCACACTGGCCTGGCATCTGGTCTGCGCCCTGCGCGGGTGGCGGAGTCCCGCCTTCATCTCGACCTATGGAGAGGGTGAGCAGATCCGGGTGCAGAGCGACGGTCCCATCGCGATCCAGCTCGATGGCGATGCGCACCCGGACCTGGAGACGTTCTCCGTGCGGGTGCTGCCTGCCGCAGCCCGGGTGCTCGTGCCAGTGGGCTGGCAGGGCCGGGGCGATGACGCGCGCGGCCTCCTGGCCCCGAGTCGTCGCTCACGAGGCCTGCGCAGCTGCCCATCCGTGGCTGTGGCGCCGGCATTCGACCTCCCTCCAGCCATGCGGGGCCTCACGCGGGACCCCACTCCAGTGGGATCTCGTACGCGAACGGACAGGATGGGCACTCGCTCGCTGCCGCGCGAACCTCCCCGAGCATCGGGGCTCGAGCCCTGATCCGCCGGGCGGATCAGGGCCAGCGGCGAATGGCGCCGAAGACGTTGCCCGAGGGTGCGCGGTCAGCGTATCGCTCGGCCGCCTCGACCGCCTCCTCGTAGGCGCGCTCTCGCAGGATCAGCTTGTTCGTCCGATAGGCCTCCGGCTCGACGTCGGCGATCGAGCGGGCCCGTGCCTCCGCGTCGGCCATCAGCTGGTCGCTGTCATCGCAGATGGCATGCGTGATGCCGCGCGCCAGCGTCCCCTGGGCATCGATCAGCCGCCCGTGCAGGATCAGCTCGGTGTGGTGCTCGCGCGGGATCGAGTACGAGCAGATCCCCGCGGTGCCGCCCAGCAGCGGGATGCCCGTGGTCGCCTCGTTGAGTCCGTAGCGCGCGCGTGGGTCGCGCAGGGCCAGCCGGATGTCGGCGCACAGATAGAGCATCATCCCACCCGCGATGGCGTGCCCGGTGGACGCCGCGATCATCGGCTTGGGGTGAAGGAAGAGGCGTCGCATGGTCTGCATGAAGCGATGCGTGGTGCGCTGCAGCTCGTCTGGCGCGAGCGTCGGCAGGACCCCCAGGTCGAGTCCAGCAGAGAAGAAGCCGCTTCGGCCCACCACCGTGAGCGTTCGCGTGGCGTCGTGCTCGTTCGCGTCGAGCAGCGCGTTCACCACGTCACACCAATGCGATCCGATCGCGTTGGCCTTTCCATCATCGAGGCGAAGGACGCCGCGATCGCCATGGGCCTCATAGGTGGCCAGCTCTGCCGAAGCGCCTCCGCCCAGTCTCGACTCCTCGCTCGGCATCAGTTGGAGTAGCGGGGCCGCGGCTCGTAGCGACCGTCCACCCGCCGTACGAAGAGGTCCCCGACCTGGGGGTGGCGGCAGGGCTCGCCGCTCTCGTCCGGCACCAGATTCTGCTCGGACACGTAGGCGACGTAGGTCTGCTTCTCGTTCTCCGCGAGGAGGTGGTAGTAGGGCTGGTCCTTCGCGGGACGCACCTCCTCGGGGATCGAGAGCCACC
>CAZQMY010000211.1:0-10110 GCA_964594405.1 uncultured Spirochaetaceae bacterium
GCCGAAGGATCATTGGGCGGTCGGCGTATTGATGACCTACGTCTGGAAGGATGGGCGCTTCTGGGTGAGCGCCACGAGTCAGCGCAAGCGCATCACCGCCATTCGCCGCGACCCTCGGGTGTCGGTGGTGGTCTCCAGCCATGGCACGGATCTCGGTCCCGCAAAAGGCATCACGGCCAAGGGGCGGGCGACCATTCACGACGATCAGGAGACGAAGGACTGGTTCTACCCGGCCTGCGCCGCCGTGAACATCCCCACGCCCGGTCCGCTCCAGGACGCCTTCGTGAAGATGATGGACACGGAGCGCCGCCTGGTCATCGAGGTGGTGCCCGAGAAGTGGATCACCTTCGATGCGACCAAGATGATGAACGCTTCCATCGCCGCCTGGCGCGAAGAGGGCATCCTCGACTGAGGACGCTCCGAGGTCGGCGTGGCGCCCCGGGAAGGACTTGAACCCTCGACCCGTCGCTTAGAAGGCGACGGCTCTATCCACCTGAGCTACCGGGGCGCGCTGCTGGACCCCGGGCGGCCGGGATCCACGGCGGCAATAGATAGCAGGCGGGGGCCGCCGCCCCTTCGCCCCAAGGGGCCACCCGCGACCCCTGGGCTCGCGTTGACACCCCCAGCCGGCCTCGATAGGTTTCGCGGCCGCTGCGGTGGGCATAGCTCAGCTGGTCAGAGCACCGGATTGTGATTCCGGGGGTCGCGGGTTCAAATCCCGTTGCCCACCCCAGTGGCGCCGGCAGCGCAGCGGCACGGACCGCGCGATCAGATGGCCGATTGCACAACATCTTCACGGCGTTCGCGTGAAGAATCGGCTTCTCAGGGCCGTCGCGTTCGGGTTAGAGTGCGATCGTGCGCCCAATCGAGACCGACGTCTGCTGCGCGCGGCCCGAGAGCTGCGCGCCCGATCCCGCCCTCCTGACCCGTGCTTCCGATTCGAAGCCGCCGCGCGGCGAGGCCAGGCCATGAAGCGCGGACCCGGCGGCATGAGCGTCGAAGGAGCCCCGTCGTCCGGCTGGATTCGGACCGGTGAGGCGCAGCCCGCCAGGGCGAAGGGATCGCCCGAACGCCATCGGGCCGATCGGCTCTGGTTCGAAGGGGCGCGCGATGATGCGCTGGCGGAGGCCCATCGAAGCTACCGCGCCCGGCTCGAGGCCGTGGCCTATCGAGTCCTGGGCAGCCATACCGACGCCGAGGACGTGGTCCAGAAGATCTTCCTCTCCATGCGCGGGATTCGCTTCGAGGGACGAGCGAGCCTGTGGACCTACCTCTACCGCGCCGCCATCAACGGCTCCGTCAACGCGCTGCGAACACGGAGGCGCCGGGAGAAGGCTGAGCGGCGCCTGCTCGACCATCAGCGGGTGGCCGCGCCGGCGCCGCACATGGGTGTCAGCCCCGAGGCAGAGGTCCTCGAGGGCGAGCTGCTCGCCGGCGTGGCGCAGGCCCTGCTCAAGGTCAAGCCCCAGCATCGCCGCGTCCTTCAGCTCCGATTGATGCACGGCCTGACCAACACGGAGATCGCCGAGCGCGAAGGGCTGCCCATGGCCACCGTCGGCACCTGGCTGCGACGCGGGCGCGAAGAGCTGCGCAAGGGCCTGCGGCCGATCCTCGACGAGATGGGGCACCACGAATCATGATGCACTTGCGAGCACGCAGGCTCCTGCCCGATCTGGTGGATGGCACCCTCGACGAGGCGACGAGGGTCCAGGTGGAGATGCACGTGCAGGGCTGCGCACGCTGCCGTCGGCTGCGGCGGGAGTTCACCACAGCCGACCTCCTCCTGGCGCAGATGCCGGTCGCTTTCGGACCGTTGGATTTCGACCCCACCGCCTACGCTCGGCTGGTCCGGCTGAATCGCTGGTCGGACGCGCCCGATCTCCATCATCCCGAGCGCTGGAACGCGCCCATTCTCGCCCTCGCCAGCGCGGGCCTGATCGTCGTGATGGCGGCCACCATGAGCCACTGGTCGCCCATGGTGCCGGGGCAGTCGCCGCCCATCAGCATGGGTCTGTATCAGCCGGAATCCGCATTCATTCCGCCGGCCTGGACGGGCGCGCGCTGAAGTCCGAGCGCCCTTCCCGACGGGGCAAAGTGCCGGGCCGGAGCAACTCGGCGCCCCAGCGCGGGAGCGCGGCGCTACCATGAAGGGCCAGCGATTCGAACTCAGGGGCCCCCCGAGAATGAACAGGATCCGAGCAGCACGGCAGGCATTGGGCTGGACGCAGAACGAGCTCGCCCAGAAGGCGGGCGTCTCTGCGCGCACCATCCACGCCGTCGAGAAGGGCCGGGCCTGCCGACAGACCACCAAGCGCCAGATCCTGAACGCGCTCGGCGTGCCCTGGGAGCTGCGCGACGAGTACTTCCAGCGAGTTCGCCCGGTCCGCTCCACGCCGGCCTCGAGCGAGAGCGCCCGATCCGCCTAGCGAGCGAAGACGCCCGGGCGCAGCCGGTCGTGTTCGGGGACTCCTGCCGCAGCCCCGCATCGAACGACTAGCCTCGGAGCTGCCGGATCAGATCGTCGGCGGCCTCCATGACCTGCGATGCGCTGCGTGACATGAAGGCGCTCAGTGTCGAGGCCGCCTCGACGTGCTCGCCGGCCACCGAGAGATTGCGCGCTTCGCGTTCGGCGAGCACGCGCTCGCCCTCGATGCGTCGGTCCAGGGCCGCCCAGGTGTCCTGCACCACTGGCAGGCGCGCGGCAACGTCGACGCTGACGGCCGCCTGGAGCCGGCGTTGACGCCACCACAGTGAGCCCGGATCACCCGCCGGTCCATCGTCTCCACCACGAGCCATGGATGCCGGCAGGACGCCCGCCAGATAGACCGGGATGAAGATGCCCGTGCAGGGCGATCCGAAGGCGATCCAGACGGGCCACGGCCCGCTGCGATCGACGGGCAGGGGCGCCACCATGCTGGCCGTCGTCGTGCCCACGGGCTCCGCGTGCATGCAGATCGTGCAGTGCGGCGCTCGATCTCGAGCGATGTCGATGGGCGGGAGCAGATCGTCGCCGCCGTGGTCCCTCAGGATCCGCATCATCGTGCGCGGATCATGCTTGCCGCGCCCCCGCTCCAGAAGCGCGTGACATCGGCGATGGCGCCCCTCGGAGATCACGCCCGGAGCGTGGGGATCGCGATAGGCCGCGGCCACGTCGAGCCGCTCGCCACCCGACCACCATCCCGCGGATCGCGCGAAGCTCTCCAGGTTCCGAGAGGCGAAGTCCCAGTCGGAGCCCATGGAGATATGATCGCTCGCGGAGGCGAGATCCACTCGACGCACCGCCCAATGGCGTCTGCTGGTCTCCATCAGGTAGGCGCTCTCGGGGTCCGCCACCAGGAAGCCGTTGTGGTAGCCGCCCTCGTCGGGACCGAGGCCGGCCCCGCCCTGCCCGTAGGCCTCGATGAGCGCCGCCATCACTTCGACCGACTCGCGTGCATCGCGCCCCCGCTCGAGCCCCAGGCGAACCAGGTCCATGCCGATCAGCCCGGGCTCCGCCTCCACGGGCTCTCTGGATGAGAGAGCTTGATTCCCGATGGCCACGCCATGCTCGTTGACGCCGTGCTCGAAGCCCCAGGCCCACCAGGGCGAGTGGCCCATCACGCGATACGTCTCCGCCACCTGGGTGATCGTGATGTACGTGCACTCCAGCATGGCACCGCGGGGGTGGACGGCAGCGGGATACTGCTGGAAGGGCTGGCACTCGTCCTGATGACGGTCGCTGTTCTTCGCGAAGAGCATCGACCCGTCGAGCGTATGGGGCGCCGCTGCCACCAGGGAATCGCACATCCGGGGAGTCTAACAGAGGTCTCGCGTACGAGCAGGCGAGCAGCCGAAGACACAGCCGTCGGCGTGCGTCGGCCTACGTCATCAGCTCACGGATCAGGCCCGCCGCCTGATCGAAGTCCACCGCGCCCCGCGCGACGAGCGTATCGAGTCCCGCGAGCGCGTCGAGGTAGGGGCCGGGGGCCGGCGGCTCGTGGCCCCGGGCCGGCGGCCCGGCCACGGGCAGGAAGAATGGACCAGGCGATTTCATGATCGCGTCGAGCACCTCCGCGTCGTCGCCCGGGCTCACCCTCGAGAAGCGCGTCACCTCTTCGCTGGTCGGGCTCCAGCCGAGGACCAGCAGCGCCTTCACTTCGCCCTCGGGACGGACACGAGCAGGACCGTAGATCTCATCGATCCGGGCGTCGTACTTCTCTTCCAGGCTCCAGAGCTCCTTCCTCGGCATGGCCTGCAGTGCCCGCCGACGCGGCTCGTCGATGAGTCCCCCGAGATTCGGGTCGGCCAGGATCGTGCCCGGATTGATCCGCGGATGCTTAGGCACGCCCCACATCCGGTGCCCGCCCTCCGGGCCGCGCTCGATCAGCAGCCGGTCGTTGCTCACGAAGTCGAAGCCCTCACCGAGCATGCGCAGCGTGAGGGTCGACTTGCCACCTCCGGACATGGACGCCATCGCCACCCCCTGCCCTTCGCGTGTGATCCCGGCCGCGTGACAGAGGACACGTCCCCTGTTGATCTGCCAAGCGGTGTACTGGAAGTTGATGAAGTTGACGATCTGGTTCGCGTTGCCGAGGCAGTCACCCACGGCCACCCTCGCGGAGCCGCCGATCAGGAACTGCATGCCGGTCCGGACCTTGCGCACGGCGCGACCATCCTCGAGGTCGACGAAGGCCTCCTTGCCCAGAGCCTTGCCCGGCTCACGCGTCCACGTCCGGTACGCGAGCCCGAAGTCGGGTGCCTCCATCTGGTAGGCCCGCACGCTGAAGTCGGCGGCGCCTCCTGAATCGGCGACGAAGGAGTCGAAGGCGGCGTAGTAGTCGTCGAGCCACACGAGAAGCTCGACGGCGTTCGAGCGCACCGCGATCGTGCAGTCGCCGAAGCGATAGAGGCGACGATGCCCGGCCGGCGCCTCCCCTTCCAGCGAATCCACGAGGGCGTCGATGGAGGCGCTCACGACGCCCCCGGACCCGCGATCCGCCCCACGGCGTAGTCCGCGACACGGGCGGCGGCGTCCACGCCGAGCCCGTCCCGCAGTCCGCGGAAGCCTCCGAAAGCCGACACCTCGAAGATCACCGGCCCCTTCGGCGTGAGCGCGAGGTCGACGCTGGTGAAGTCGAGACCGAAGAGCGCCTGCGCGCGATGCGCGAGGGCGACGAGGTCCGGGGCGAGCTCGTGCCTCTCGTAGTGGCCCCCGTCGCGAATCGTCGTATTCCACGAATCCGGATGCCCCACCCTGGAATAGGTGCCCAGATGCTCGCCGCCGAGGAACACAGAGCCGAAGTCGCGGCCCTCCAACAGCTCGAGATGCTCCTGGATGTAGAAGACCGCCTGATGCGCGGGCCGGTGATCGGCGAGCCGTCGTTCGAGCGCGTCGCCGTCGGCGCTCAACACCATCATGCCCTCCGCTTTCGTGCTGTAGAGCGGCTTCAGGACTGCGCGGCCGAAACGGCGGATCGCCGCCGCCGCAGCGGACACATCCTCGGTGATCACCGTCTCGGGCATGGGAAGGCCCGCCCGGGCGAGCTCCAGCGTGCATCGCTGGCGATCGAGCATTCGGCCGATCCGCTCGGGATGCGAGAGGATCGGCAGGCCCCTCGCCGCCAGCTCGGAGAGCATGTCGAGGCGCTGCAGGAGCTCAGGGCCGTAGCGCTTGCCCAGCTTCTTGATGACGAGCCCATCGAGCGCGTCGAGCGCCAGGCCGCCCATCCGAAGGCGGCCGCTGCAGACGTCCATCTCCACCCGCGCCATGTCGACGACGATTCGATGCCCCGTGCGTGCCCAGAGCGCGTCCGCGAGCGCCTCCGTCGACCAGCTTCCTTCGAGGCCGACGACACCGATCCGCGGCCCCGCCTCTCTAGTCAACGAAGACGTCCTCGGGCAGGCGGAAGTCGGCGGCGCTCTCTTCGTCGAGCGCACGGAGTCGCTCGAGCAGGTAGCGCGAGCGCAAGAAGAGGTTGCGAGCGAACTCCTCGTCGATCACGAAGCGCACGCTGGTGGCGAAGCTCCGCGCCAGCCCGAGCCCGAGGCGCGCCTGAAAGGTCGGGTCGCCGCTGCGTTCGGCGAAGTCCGAGGCGAACGCCCAGATCCTCCGGATCACCTGATCGATCCGACGCCGGATCGGCGACTCGAAGACCTGGAGCCGGAAGTGCGAAACCATGAAGACGGAGACGTCCTGTACGTAGTCGGTGGCTCGAGAACGACGGAGATCCACGAAGCGGATGGACGATTCGATGGGGTCGAAGATCGCATTGTCGACGTTCAGGTCGCCGTGCGTCCAGACGGAGAAGGGAGCCGTCAGGAACGACTCCACCGCGCGCGTCCGATCCAGCAGCGCCTCGAAGGGCTCGACCTCGAGGCCCCCGATTCGCTGGCCCCGCGCGTGACGCAGCTCGGGGTGGAGCGCGAAGACGTCGGGCAGTCGCTTCTGGATCTGCGCGATGAAGCCCGCCCCCACCGGCCCATCCACGCGCGTCTGCTGCCAGATGCGCTCGAGGGTCGCGACCATGCAGTCCAGCGCCTCCTCGAGCTGCTCATGGTCGCTCCGGAGGATCAGCTCCTCGAAGTTGCGGCCGGGCAGGTACTCGTAGAGGATCGCGCCGATGTGATCGCGCTCCTGATATGAATGGATCCTGGGCGCGAGACCCGGGAAGCGCTCGTTCCAGCGGTCCACGGACTCCTTCTCCTCGAGGATCTTGTCCGCCCGCCCCTCCTTGAGGACGACCATCCGCTCGCGATCGCCGGAGCCATCGGAGAGTCGATCGATGCGGCATCCCGAGCGCGTCTCCCCGAGCGCCTCGAGCGAGATGTTCGGCCCGATCAGACGCTGGACCACCTCGCTCTCCTCGACGCCGTCCTGCAGTGCCAGGAACTCGTCGATCTTGATCTTCTCCCCGAGACAGGCGGAGAGGATGCTCTCCCCGATGTTGAGCACCGAATCCCCCATCCGCTCGAAGTAGTGCGAGATGAAGAGCACCGTCACCATCGACTGCGCATCACCCCCGGCCTCGAGACCGGCGAGCACCTTGCGGAAGGTGTCCTCGTGAAGCAGGTCGAGGCGGTGCTCGACCCGACAGATGCGGAGCGCCTCGGCGATGTCGCGCTGCTCGAGCGCCGGCTCCACGAGCGCGAGGGCTTCGCACATGCTGCCCAGGCAATCGCCCACATGCGCATCGGTCAGCAGCTCCGGATGCCGGAGATGGGCGAACTGGCCCACCACGCTCTCGCAGAAGTCGGCGATCCGCTCGAGGTTGGACGCGATGGCGTCCGCGGCCTGGAGAGCCTGCATCTCGAGCCGGTCCGCCTCTTCGAGCTCGCGCACCGTCTCGAAGCAGCTGCGCTGGATGATGGTGCGCAGGCGATCGATGTAGTCGTCGCGATCGAGGATCGCCCGTCGACCGCGCTCGCTGGGTCGATCGAGGAAGGCCTGCGTACGCTCGACCTGTCTGGATACCTCGAGGATCAGGAATCGCAGATTCTGATCGATGCTTCCCTGGGTCAGCATGGGCCGTCTGCTCAATCCGCCACGCCGTTGATCAGGAGCGGTCCGGAATCGAGCTCCTCCTCGTCGGGCAGCTTCCAGGTGGACTTCAGCGTGAGCTCGCTTCGGCCGGGACGGCTGTTCGCATCCATCTCGAAGCGGATCAGCCCCTTCGGCTCGAGCACGACCTCGCCCGAGTCGTCACGCAACTGGAGGGATCCCTTCTCGAAGCCCTGGGTCGGCGCGCTGAGGTACTCGACCAGGCTCCGGTCGTCCTTCGGCGATTGATGCTTGAAGTCTCGGCTCTTGCGGCTCATCGGAATTCTGGCTCCAGGTCGCTGAGACTCGTTCGGTCGCTTCGGGCTGCCAGAGCCGGAGCCCGAGCCGACCGGCGGCTAGCGCTCGTCGCCCTTGCCCGGGTCGCCCTTTCCCGGAACGATCTCGAGGCGCGTCGGCTCGTTTCGCCACTCGAACTCGAAGACGAGCCGTTCCTTCGCGCCCTTCTTGCTCGCCTTGACCTTGAAATCGAGGCACTCGGCGGGGTGCAGCTGGACGCTCTCCTGCCCTCGATGGAGATCGATCCGGCCCTTGCGCAGCCCACGGATGATGCTGTCGAAATAGGCGGCGGCCTCGTCGCGCGTGAGCGTGCTCTGGAAGTCGATGCTGGCCTGGGCCTTCTTGCCCTTCTGCGCCTTGCCGCCCTTCTTGCCACGCACCGCCCGCAGCCCCGGAGCGCCGGCCCCGTGTTCGCCGGCGCGCTCGTGCGCGCCGGGCGGCTGCGCCGCATCCGCGGCCACAGCTTCGGCTCCGCCGGGGTGCGCGCCGCCGACGCTCTCGTCCGCATCGCGCGCTTCCGGCTCGGCGACCTCACCGCGGGAATCGCGCTCGTGCGGCGCTCCGTGCGATTTCTTCCCCATTCGCGCCCGTTCCCTTCGCCCCGGTCGGGATGACCTCGACGGGCGAGCGCGCTCTGGCCCGTCCCGCTAGACCCGTGTGACGAGACCGCGATACTGCGTGGGGTCGAAGATCTTCACCGCCGGGTGGTCCGTGCTGATTCCGAGGATCCGACCATCGCGCTTGAGAACGGTCGCGGCTCCACCGGGCCCGCTCAGGCCTTCGAGCGCGCGCGTATTCCGGTCCACGGAGGCGTCGCACTCGAAGTTCAGCATGCCTTCACGAATCATCATCCGTTGACCGACGTGGCCATTCCGATGCCCGTGGACGATGGCGTAGATCCCCTCCCCATGAAGATGGCGCAGTCCCGAACCCGTCAGGCGGTGGTCCAGGTCGCGATACTTCGTCCGGAAGACGTTGCCCAGGGCTCCGTTGTAGAGCTCGAAGGGCGCGGCGAAGAGCGCCTCCCGGAAACGCCGATTCACGACTTGAATCCCGTCCCGGCGGATCCACTCGCCCATCGTATCATCAACCCCCGCGTGCACAAACAGACAAGAGCCGGCGCGATGGCAGAGCTCGAGCCCATCGATCAACCAGCGATGAGGAGAAGAGGGCTCGAGGAAGACCCGGCGGCTCGCAGCCACTGCGCGGTGCAAATCCCCCATCGATCGACCGAGCTCGCTCCAACGCGCCTCGATCTCGCCCACCTTCTCGCGGACGCGGCGCACCTCCTTCTCGATGCGTCGCGGCGGGATCACGCCTTCGGCGTACTGGCGAAACTCGTCGTACCAGGACTCGGCCGGAAAGTAACGATGCCGGAACTCTTCTCTGCCGATGCCCGGCCCGGCATCGCCCCCCGCGACGTAGCGATCGAAGATCTCCTTGAAGAGCGTCATCGCCTTGCGGCCCATGCGGGCGAAGAGATGGGCCTTGCCGACATCGCTCGACTCGGCGTGGAGGAGGCCGAAGAGGGTACGCACGTCGTGGTTGCCCGCGAGCAGCGTGACACGTGCGCCCGAAGCGATGAAGTCGCGCATGCCTTCGAGAAGCGGGAGGTTCGCGGGCCCCTTGTCGAAGAGATCACCGCCCACGATGAAGTGCATCTCGCGACCGACAGCGGTGAGCGCGAAGTCGCGCGCGCCCGGCCCCGTCTTGGCCACGCCGCCGCTGGCCACCAGACTTCGCCAGAAGGCATCGACGTCGGCATGGAGGTCGGTGACGAAGCAGATCTCCGAGTCGGGGCAGACCCAGGGCTTGCGCTTCATGTACCGAGCGACCTGCTGGTGCGTGGCCGCACCCGCTTCGTTGGCGTCGACCACGCGAATGCGCGGCGTCTTCCTCCTGGGCCAGGGCTCGACGATGGCGGGCAGCCGGCCACCCAGCCACTGGATTCCCCTCGTCTCGGGCACGCGCGGATCGCGCTCGAGCCAGCTTCGCTCCGCCAGATCTGACATCAATTGCCCCCCAACGCGGCTCGCGGTCTTCTCTTCCATTCGCCGGCCACACGCTGCCAGCGCCCGTCCGCGCAGCGCTCGATGGTGACCGGCCTCGAGTAGTGCATGGACAGCCCGGACACTTCGTCGAGACCGAGCGCTCCGAGCACCACCGCTGCGTGACGCAGACAGCCGCCGTGCGCGACGAAGACCTTGACGCAGTCGCCTTCGCCGTGTCGGGCCGCGCCGGACAGCGACGCCTCGATGCGGCGCGCGGCGCGCGTCCCGGCGTCCATCTGGGATTCC
>CAZQMY010000212.1:0-10045 GCA_964594405.1 uncultured Spirochaetaceae bacterium
CCGTCTCGGACGACGAGCGCTCTGGCAGGGCGAACGTCGAGCCGGGTAGCCGGGGCGGAACGATCACCGGGGGGCCCGGGACCCCGAGTACAGGCACCAGCGCGGCCGAGTTGCCATACCAGCCGTGCACCGTGCGCAGGGGCTGCTCGTAGCGATCGGGGTTGTCGAGGTAGGTCAGCAGCGCGCCCTCGTTGAGCTTGCGGAGTGCGTCCTGCTGCGCGTCGAGGGATGCGCTCTCGAGCAGCGCGGGGTCGATCCCATCGGGATTGAGCCAGGGCGAGCTGTTGCTGGAGGTCGGCGCGCTGGCGAAGAGCAGCGAATCGATGTCCCACGGCATGAAGGTGGCGGACAGATCGGCGTTCTCGGCTGGGATCTTCCGCCAGTCGTCTGCGTTGAACCCGGCGATGCGTTGGACTGCGCCGTCGTGACAGGCGGTACAGACGCCGGGCAGGAAGCGCTCGCCCCGTCCGTCGAAGTTCATGCTCAGCGCCCGCTTCATGCCGCCCTTCGCGGCATCGGGCACGAAGGCGTAGAACTTCACGATCTTCTCGGTGGAGCTGAAGGTCCGATCACCACAGTCGCCCTCGGGTGCGGCGCTGTACTCCATCGCCACCGTGGCGAACTCGCCGACGCCCGCGAGCAGGGTCTCGAGGCTCGGGTAGTTGACCACGTAGCAGTAGACGTTCCCGGCGTCGTCGATGCGCAGATGCATGTCGCGCCCGAAGCCGAGGTCGTAGTTGTTGAAGTACTTCGCCGACACCACGTCGGTGGCGCCAACGAAGCCCGTCGCCTCCAGCCAGCCCTCCAGCGTCGCCGCTTCGTCGTCGGGATCGATGCACTTGTAGTAGTTCCAGGCCGAGCGGCTGGACTCGAGGCCGAGGGCCTGGCGCAGCAGGTCGACGTCGACGACCACGCTGCCGTCGTCCCCGGAGAGGATCGCGCCGCTCGCGAGACCGGGTGGTGTCCCATCCACCACGTCGGCCGCGGGGATCGGCTCGAAATCGTTCCCGACCTTCCTCGCCAGGAAGACCTCGAAGTCGCCCGAGGCCCGGAGCTCGACCCGTAGAAGGAACCCGGCGTCCTCCACCAGCTCGAACTCGAGGCGCGCTCGGCGGTTCTCGCCCTGGAAGAATCGGTTCACCAGGTCGGCGTCGAGCATCGGAACGCGGAGCACGAAGTGCTCCAGGACGCCGGCCAGCGCCCCGTCCGAGACCTTCGACAGATCGCCCTCGGAGATGGAGAACCCCTGCTCGAGCCAATCGTCGGCCGCAAACACGGGATCGAGCTCTTTCGACCTCGAGACGCCATCGCGATCGGTCCAGCTCACGATGGGCGTGATCTCGATCGTGTAGGGGATGTCCGCGGGGAGTGGATCGGTCAGATCACCGGTAGGGGCGAAGACGAGGTAGAACTGCTCCTTCACGTTGACCGGATCGCGCAGGAAGTCATCGAGGTCCAGCACCGGCACCACCTCGATCTCGATGGTGTCGACGCCGGTCTTGCCCTGCGCGTCTTCGACCTCGAGCTCGAACTCGAGCACATCGCCCACGTGGGGGGCGGTGAAGGCACGCGCGTTGTTCGTGCGTTCGAAGAGCTCGACCGGGGTGCCCGAGGTCTGCCGCCACTCGAAGCCGAGCACCGGGCCCGAGGTCGAGAAGCTGTCCTTGCCCGAGATGAGGACCTCGGTGCCAGCGCGCACGCGGAAGCGGCCGCCGGTTTCTGCCGCAGCACCGACCACGGCCGCGTCGGCGGTGGGCGCCGGTCGGCCGCCCTCCTCGTCTTCCACGCAGGCGACCATGACGAGCGCCGCGATCGCCAACAGCCACCCACTCTTCCGCCACCCGCGGCTCACCCTCTTCGGCCACCTCGAAGCAGGGCGTGCATCACACCCGATCACTCTCCGCATCCTCGCTGCGCTCCTGTTGGCGACGATGCCTGGGGATGATCCGCTTGACTCGAACCGCTGGGCTTCGGCGCACTCGACCTCGCTCGCGCGGCCCACCATAGCGCTCCGCTCTTCGCGGTCGGGGCTCCGATGAGGTCTCCATTCGAACGATCATAATCGCGATCGGCTTCGCGCCGACATCTTTCTGCTAGGGTGCGAGCGGCCGGCCGCCCGGCGCGACCGGACGTGTGGTCGAGCGCCCATGAACGAGCGCAGCGATCGTCCGTCGAGTGCGCCATGCTTCGCCCCATGGAGCGGCGCCCGTCGAGGCTCCGCTGCAGATGAGCTACCAGGGGGCAGAGGGTGCGCGGGTTGACCGGGATCGAGACGACGCGGCGGCGACGCATCGAGTCGGGACGGGCGACGCGCTTCGGACCGGGCGCAGCCCGAATCCCCGAGCAGAGGCGGCGGAGTGCAGAGGCAGCAGAGCGCAGAGGCAGCAGAGTGAGGACGGGGCGCGCAATGGATTCTGGACCGAAGGCTCGAACGATTCTCCGCGCAGGCGGGGCGATCGCTGCATCAGTGATCGCCATGACCGGGTGGAGCGCCGCCGATGCGAGCCTGGTCGAGCTCACATTCGAGGCGCGCCCCGAAGCCTACGATGACCTCGAGCGCGCGGCGGCCGTCGCGAACCAGGCCACCTACGAGACGCTGCTGCGCGTCTGTGGCGACGGATCGGGGCCGAAGACGTGCACGACCCAGCAGCTCGGCGTCCTCGAGGAGACGCGCAAGCTCGTCCAGACCGCCAACGACATCCTCGGCAGCGATGGCTCGACGGAGTTCAGCCTCGGTCTCGGTGACGAGGGCCTCGCCGCGGCCCTCCGCTGGACCGCCGCGGAGGAGGCTTCCTCGCAGTCGCGCGTGGCCCAGGACTTCCAGAAGGGCCAGCTCGGCAGCGTCAATACGCGCCTTCGCGCGCTGCGCCTCGGCGCCACCGGCTTCTCCGTGGCCGGGCTCCGGGGCCTGCCGCAGAGCGAGGTCGCGGGCCTCGCGCCGAGCGCGCTGCTCGGCCCGGCGGGTGACGAGCCGAGCCAGACGTTGTCCAAGCTGGGCGGCTTCCTGAACGTCAGCTATGGCTGGGGCAACTACGATCCGACGACCTTCGAGAACGCCTTCGACTACGACGCCATCGATCTCTCACTGGGCGTCGACTACCGCTTCCGGCCGGGGCTGGTGGCGGGCCTCGTCGCCGGCTACGCCCACAATGACGTCGATTTCGACCCGACCAAGAGCATCGTCGACGGCGGCATCGAGTCGCACGGCTTCAGCCTCGGCGCGTTCGGTCTCCACACCTGGAGAAACCTCTCGACCTCGCTGCTCTTCAACTATCAGCGCATGTTCTTCGACATCGAGCGCTTCATCACCTACCCCTCGCAGAACCCCAACGTGGACGGTGCGAATACCACCACGCGCGCCAACACGCACAGCGACGCCGTCACGGCGGCGCTGGGCCTGGCGTACACACAGCGCTTCGGACTGGGATCGGGACCGGGCAAGCCCTTCGTGGTCGAGCCGTCGGCACGCCTGGAGTACACGTACATCGGCATCGCGGGCTACGACGAGGTCAACGTCGACCCGACGGAGATCTTTGCGCTCAGCCTGGCCGATCAGAACATCAACAGCCTCGAGGTGGCCCTGGGGCTGCGGCTGGCCGCCGCGTGGTCGACACGGATCGGCGTCTTCTTCCCCTACTCGCGGCTCGAGTGGCGATTCCAGCTCGAGACGGATCAGCGCTCGACGCTCTCCCAGTACTCGGGCCTCGAGGCGGCGGCGGTCTCGAGCGATGCCTTCGTGCTCGGCAGCGCGCTGATCGACAGCGACTACGGGACCATCGCGGCGGGCATCCGGACGATCATCCGCGGCGGCCGCCAACGCGAGCTGGGCGGGGCCGTCGGCAGCCGGCTCTCGGTCTTTGCCGAGTACAAGCACGTCTTCCTGCTCGCGAACATCTCGAGCAATCTCATCACGGGTGGCGTTCGCTACTCGTTCTGACCGACACCCGGGTCGGCGGCGCGGGCCACGCCCTCCGCATCAACAGCCGATGTTCAAGGCGGCGCGCAGCTCTTCGAGCTCCGAGCTTCGGTGACCGACCGAACGCAGCACGCAGAGGGGGGCGCGGAGCTCACTGAGCACCCGACTGCGTCGGTATCCCGCATAGTCGCGGGAGAGGATGGCGTCGATGCGCTCGTGGGCGAAGTCCAGGACGGGCTCGAGGTTCGGGGCCTCCGCGAGCACGATGGCCAGGTCGGCCCACGCCAGGCTGAACTGGGCGGCGGAAGCCGGCGTCACGGCCCCGGCGAGCTCCACGAAGGACTCCCCGGCGTCCTCGTTGTAGGGATTGGCGATGATGGCCTGCACGAGCTTCTCGCGGGCCAGACCGGGGTCGCGCGGACCGAGATCGAGCGCCTCGTCGTAGAGGCGCTCCGATTCGGCCTGCGCGGCCTCGCTCACTGCGATGTCCTCCTGGCCCGCGGTCCGCCCGATCCACAGCGCTCCGCCGATCCCCAGGAGCACGGCCACGCCGGCGGCGATCATCAGGGCGCGCCGGCGGCGCGCTGCCGGATCGATGCTCCGCCACACCTCGCCCGGAGAGGCGGTCCGAGACTCCCGCCGCAGCTCGAGTGCACCCTGCACGGCGCGCCGATAGCGCGCCGGGAGGTGCTGGGTATCTACGGTGCAGCCCTCGCTCGATGCCTCGAGAGAGGTGCGCCCCGCGAAAGCCGGCTGACTCGTGAGGCATTTGTAGAGCACGCATCCCAGGGCGAAGACGTCGTCGCGAGGATCGGCGAGCTCGCCGGACATCTGCTGGGGGCTCGCGTAGGAGCGCGAATAGCCCGCATATCGGCCGCGACCGCCGATCACCTGGGCGATCCCCAGATCGAGGACCTTCACCGTTCCATCCGAGCAGACGAAGATGTTCCCCGGCTTGATGTCGGCGTGCACGAGCTGGTTCTCGTGGCAGTGATCGAGGGCTTCGCAGACCGCCCGAGCGATCCGGTCGACGTCCTCGATCGGAAGCGGACCGGGCGATCCGTCGGGTCTGCGACCCGCTGCATCGAGGTGCTCCGAGAGGGATCGGCCGTGCAGGATCTCCATGGTGATGAAGGCGAAGGCTCCATCCACGTGGATGTCATAGACGCGCAGGATGTTCGGATGCGTGACCTGGTGGGATCGGGTCACCTCCTGAACCAGCAGCGGCAGACGATCCCCGAGGCCGACGGCGCTGATCACCTTGATCGCGATCTCCGCCGGCTCACCGGCCTGCTGCTTGAGCTCGTCGATCGCCCGGTAGACGGTGCCGAAGCCACCGGTCCCGACCGGCTCGCCGATCCGGTAGCGGTTGAGCAGCAGGTGGCCGGTGAGATTGCGGGTGGCGTCCGGCGGCGGGGCGCCGTCGGTGGCCGTGACGTCGGCCCCGACCGCCTCGCCGATCTGCGTCGGGGCATCCGGGCTGGCGGTGCTCGCGCTGCCCGCGGTTCCGGTCGGTGAAGACGGACCGGTCGACGAGTCGTCCTCCGGGGGCCCAATCTGCGTTCGATCATCGGGATTGACGGAATCGCGCGACACGGTCGTTTCTCCGAGCGACCCGACGAGAGAGGGGGGCGACTCCGCCGGCTCGACGAGAACAGTAACCGATCGACGACCCCAGAGGCAGCGAGCCCGCCCGCCATGCCGAGAGCACGGTGGACGGGCTCGATCCCCACTCGCGCGCCGCGCGCCCGACGGATCGGCGCACCGACCGAGGAGCGAGCCGTGGACCTCCCACGACCCGCTCCCGAGCCCGCACCCTAGCGGGCCGCTCCGTCGTCGATCCAATCGAAGACCTTCTGCAGCTCGCCGCGGAATGGCATGTCATGCGGAATCATGTCCTCCCCGCATGGCATCTGTGCATCGGGATCGATCTTGTCGTAGAGCGTGCTCGTCTCCTTCTCGCCGAAGGGGAAGAGCGTGCCCTTGGGATCCCAGCCCGTCTCGGGATCGTACCAGTTGACGATCGGGAAGGGCGTCAGCTTGTCGTCGACACAGGCGTCGTCGCCACTGAGGCGGGGGAAGAGACCGCCGATCAAGTCCTCGTAGAGCAGCGCCTCGTAGGCCTGCCGCTCCCGTTCGAGTACGATCCCGCCCGCGGCCGTCGCATTGTTGTGGCAGCCCCCGGTGACGCAGTTCGTGAATCCGGCGAAGACCTCATCGAAGCCCTGCTGCGCCATGATCATGAACTCCGCGGTCGACGGCTCCGACTCGAAGTCCGGCCCGTCCTCGAGGTCGAGGACGATGGCGACGTCGTACTTGCCCCGATCGAAGGTGTAGTCGAAGCCGAAGCTCGGGGCGCCCGAATCGATGCGGAAGTCGCCCGGATCCACACACCCATCCGTGTAGAGGACACCGGCAGCGTCTCGTGCACAGGTGAGCTTGTAGGTCACAGCGAGGATCGGTCCACGCGATTCACCCCGGGACAGACTCTCGAAGCCCACCCTCAGCGGGGCGGCCCCGTACCTGGGCGAGTACTCGAAATCGATGTACGGAGGCGTGCCGATCTCGATGGTCTTCGTCCTCACGGCCTCGAGCATGTCGCCTCGGCGGACGCGAAGTGTCACCGAGTACTCTCCGGGCTCCGGGAAGCACTGCTCCGGCTCGAATTCGGCAGAGCCGGATCCCTGCTCGATCTCTCCACCGAAGCCGTCGTCGCAGTAGGTCCTGCGGAACGTCGTCTCGCCACCGGCCGTCTCGTCGACGATCCCGAAGTCCCAGAAGTACGAGGTGCCCTCGCCAGTCCCCGTCGAGAGGTTCTCGAAGAGCACCTTCTCACCCGGGAGGAAGGCGTAGTCGTCGCTGATCCTGAAGTCGGCGACGAGGGGCTCCCCTTTCTTGCGCGAGGCGGAGAAGCGTACGTTGTCGATCTCCGCGTAGGGCGCATGGTCGGAATCGTCTTCACCACAGTTCCTGACGCCCACCCGCAGGCGGAACTTCGTCTTCTCGTCCGACCCGGGGAACTTCTCCGCAAGATTGGCGCTGGCGACCTGAACGGGCGTTGCCCTGCCCTTGTCAACGATCTCCGACCAGTTCAGATAGGGCGTGCTCACATCGGCGCCCGCAACGAAGAGCGTCTTGACCGGATCACCAGTGTCTTCGTGCAGCTGATCGATCTCGATCACCATCTCGTCGGTGTAGGTCTCGAAGCCACGCTCGATGGGCTCAGTGCTGATGAAGACGTAGTCCAGCTCGATGACCGGCTTGCCCTTCGGATAGTAGAACTCCGTACGGGTGCCGTTCCTGACGACGTCCCCATCCTTCTCGCCCTCTTCGCAGGTATTCACCGTGCCCTTGCCGTTCAGGAGCGCGTACTGCGAATCGGAGGTCGGGACCGGATGGGTCGGCATCTGTCCGAGGTCGCCGTAGCCCTCGGCGGCCGAGAGCGCGATCTGCTCGTCGGCCTGGTCGGAGCCATAGGGCACCCAGGCGCCGTAGAGCTCCTCCATATGAGCCTGCTCCTCGAAGCTGGGATCGGCGATGTAGACGAAGATCTCGATGGTCTCGCCCAGTCTGTCGCCGCCCTTGAGGAAGCTGTCCAGGTAGCCGTATGTCTTGAGGACCGCCTGGTACGCGCCAATCTCCTGGTAGACACCCGGTTCGGTCACCCGGATCTGCGACGCCTGATCCGGTATCGCCTTGTCGAATTCCCCATCTGCGAGACTGGCCGAGTATTCGTTCTGGTCGTTGCCGTAGTCGAGTGTGAACCGGTCCAGGTTGCCCTCGACGCTGCCGCTGAACTCCACCTCGAGCGGGCCGATGCCGGTCACCGGATCGGCCTGGAAGCCGAGGTTGCGAAGCGACGAGTCGGCCGCGGTGATGCGCTCCTCGACCGAGGCCTCGTCCCCGTTCACGCCGTAGGTCGTGAGCTCGACGTCGAAGAGGCCGTCTCCCTTCTCGCGATGGTCGAAGCTGTACCGAGCCGTCTCCCCGATGACCGTCTTGCCGTCGCCGAAGTCCCAGCTGCAGGTGGAGTAGGCGACCGATTCCTCGCAGGAGAACTCGACCTCGAAGACCGCGTAGTCCCGGGTCTCGCCGCTCACGATCGTGATCTTCGGCTCGGTCGGCCGCAGGACCGTGACCACCGTCTGAACGGTGTCCTTGTCACCTCCGCGCCCGGTGGTGGTCAACCGGGCGGTGTAGATGCTGATGTTCTCGCCCGGGCGAGCGACGTAGGTGTGCCTGGGGCTCGGATCCGTCGATGTCGTGCCGTCTCCGAAGTCCCAAGCCCACGCCACCGCTTCCCGGGACGTATCGCTGAACTGCACCTCGAGGTCTGCAAAGCCGCCCGTCGAGTCCGTGCTGAAGCCCGCCGCTGTCCTCGGCGCCGAGGTCACCTTGATCGGATCGGCCGCGAGGGTATCGCCGGCCTCACCGGTGCAGGTGAGCGTGACCTCGTACTCGCTGAGGGTCCCGGTCTCGGCGAAAGTATGGCTGGGGGTTTCGCTGGTGCTGGTACTGCCGTCGCCGAAGCTCCAGGCGTAGGAGGAGGCTCCTTTCGAGCCATTGGTGAGGCTCACGGTGAGCGGCTCGGTGTCGAGTCGCGGAGATGCCTGGAAATCGCAGCGCTCGAGGGGGATCGGGTCGACGGTCAACTCCATGGCCGCCTCGTCGATCTCCCCTTCCGAGCCGATCGCCGTCAGGGTCACCGTGTACGTACCGGCCTCGGTGTAGACATGGGTCGGGGATTCATGCGTGCTCGTCCCGCCGTCGCCGAAGTCCCACGCATAGCTCTCGGCATCCGACGACTCGTTCTCGAAGCTGACCTTCAGGGGGCGGACGTTCGTCGCGCCCTCGATCGTGATCGAGAAGGCGGCCTCGGCGATCGCGACCGGGTCGGCCACCTCTGGCTCGTCGACTTCTCGCCCTGCTTCGGGTTCGGTGCAACCGAGGGCGAGCAGCGTCACCGCCAGCGCCGCCGTCGCCATCGACTTCGCGGCGGCGGATTTCGCCACGAACGATCCGGTCTGGGTCATCCACATCGTGTCTGTCTCCATCTCCAAAGGGGTTGCTCGAGAACCGGTCGAGCGGTCGCCCCCCTTGCGCCGTGCGGGAGACCGAGCCGAAGACCGAGGTGTTCCGAGATCAAGTGGGGTCCGTCACGCCGATGGATAGCCCGGTATCGACTCGAAAGATCTGATCAATCGGATTCAGCACCCAACCGTAAGCTTTCGAGTCATACAGTTTGATTTTGATTAGCAATATTGAGCCTGGGCAGCAGGCGGCCCCGCTCGGGAGCTACACTCGCACTCGCGACTCGGGGCCCGAAGCCGATGTTCCGCGGCCGAGCTCGGGAATGGACGCATCAAGGTGTCGATTGGGTGATGCATCGATGACGAATCCACCGGATGCTCCGAGCTCGATCCGATGACGGGGCCAGCGCGCTCGCGTCGGGGAGCCGCTGGTCGGGCGAGGGCGAGGGCGAGATGGAAGGCGAGATGGAAGGCGAGATGGCCCGGCGCTAGACGAAGAGGATCGTACGCAGCTCGTTGAAGGGCTCGAAGCCCAGCCCCTCGTAGAGCCCGATGGCCGGCCGATTGCCTTCGACCACCGCGAGCTGGACGTGGTCGGCGCCGGCGCGCGCCGCCTCGTCGGCCAGCGCCGACATACCGAGCGCCGCGTATCCCCTACGGCGCTCGCCCGGCCAGGTGTAGACGCCCTGGATCAGCCAGCCTTCGGCTCGCCTGACGTCGGCGTAGCCGACGAAGACGACCTTGCCGCCCACCTCCACGACCCGGGCCCTCCCGATCCGACCGCGCACCCAACGTCGGAATCCCACTGGATCGCCATCGAAGGGGTCGGGTCGATCCTCCTCTCGCAGGCTCGCGCGCGCCGCGAAGACCAGCGCCTCGAGATCGTCGACCACGGCGGGCCGAACGCGCACGCCCAGCCTGGGTGCGGTCGCCGGCGCTCTCCATTCCTTCAACGCGAGGCTGTAGCCCGTCTCGCCCCGGTCGATCATCGCCCGCCGCCCGCGCCGCATCAGCCGATCCCAGAGCGGCCCCACCGTTCGGCGCTCGCTCTTGATCAGCCCGGACTCGATGTTGCCCAGGTAGGGCAGGCAGGCATCCA
>CAZQMY010000213.1:0-4004 GCA_964594405.1 uncultured Spirochaetaceae bacterium
GCGCGAAGCCCGAGCTTCACCGTACTCAGGGCGCCGGCCTTGGCATCGCCCGTCATGCGGTCCACCAGCTCCTGGACCTCGAGATCCGCCTTCACGGCCAGGTAGTAGAAGTTGCGAGGGCTCACGAGGTCGGTGTTGAGGGCGCCGGTGTAGTAGAGCTTGCGCTCGGCATCGAAGGGCACGTCCACCCGCGAGAAGCGATCGGGCACGGCCTCGCTGAGCTGGTCGTCGAGGAAGGCGAGGAGCGCTCCGAAGCAGCCCCAGAGATCTTCGTGCTGATAGAGGGGAAGCTCGGCAGGCTCGGAGAGGTTGAAGGCGGCGAGCGCGCCGGCGGCATCGACCAGCGCCGTGTAGAGCGCGAAGGGATGCGTGGCCCCCGTGCTCAGCAGATGCCCGAGCATCGGGCTGAAGCGCGCGAGCGTGTAGCGCATCCAATAGCGCGGCAGCTCCGCGACGGCGAGCGTCCCGGAGGTGCGCCCCGCCACGACGATCACCTTGGCCTTGATCTGCGCGACCATCTGGGCGATGCGATCGGCCAGCGGAGCGTAGCCCTGTACGGTGAGCAGAGGCGGGCAGTAGTCCGTCGCCAGCTCGAAGCGTCGCTTCTCGCCCGTGGCCACGATCTCGGCGAGCTTGAAGCTCTCGTAGAGCTCGAGCTCTTCCTCCTCGCCGCTGAAGAAGATGCGAAGGTTGGGGTAGGCGAGGTCGATGGGCGCAGAAGCGCCGGTGCGTGATCGGTCGGGCAGCTCCTTCTCGTGGATCTGGAATCGGACGCCTTCGCCCTCGCCCTGCTCGGCCACCGCGCCGGCCTCGGCATCGCCGACCCGTCTCATGCCCACGTAGACCGAGATGCGCTCGCGGGCCGGATCGAAGCCGCGGGCCGACACCACGGCGTTGTCGCCGGTCCGCACGATGCCGCCGCCCGGCATCACGGCCTCGAGCTGCTGGATCTCGAAGCGGTTCGAGGTGAGCTGGTCCTCGTTGATGGCGAGGGTCCGGACACCCCAGTGATAGGGGTTGATGGATTGGAGGTGGTATCGGAGGCGTTCTTCGTTGAAGAGGTCGTGGTGCTGGAAGTGTTGTGGGCGAAGGAACATGCCCTCGGTCCACGCCACGGGGTTCAGCCGGCCGCTAGCCATGAATCGGTCCTAAGTCCTCAGCGAGCCCGGTGGGTCACTTGGGGTAGATGTCCTTCGGCGAGAGCGTCAGCTTCGGCTTGCGCATGCCGCACCGCGCCGGCACGACCTGCGTGAGTGTCCCGCGCGGGTCTCCGGGTGCACGGAAGAAGTCCGCCACCAACCCCAATTCGTTCGTCTTGGCCGGAAATACCTCGGAGAAGCTGAACTTCTCACCGGGCGAGATGGTGATGGGCACCGGTGGCGCGAGGACGCCGGGCGGCTTGGCTCCGCCGAGCAGATCTTCGACGCTCGCCTGCTCGAAGCCCGAGGCGCTCTCGAGCGCATAGACGTAGACGGTGATCGGATGGGGCTCGCCATCGAAGAGATTGAGGTTCTCGCTCGCGTAGAAGGTGGCGCAGACCTTCTTCGGAGTCCCCCCTCCCGCGCAGCCGCCGGCCGCCAATATGTCAAGAGAGACCAGGATCGGCGCCGCCACCCGCCATGCGCCTCGTTTTCCCCACCGCTCGCGCCTCGACGCCATGTGCCCCCTCACCCGCTCCTTCTCCCCAGAATCAGCTGATTCTATTCGCCCGACACTCGCCCGACACCATGCAGGGCATTCACCGTGGCTCACCCCAGGAGCGAGCCGACACGTGCCCGTCTCGCCGAGCTGTCGACGCCGATCGGGCTCGTTCCCGTGGGTGAGAGCATACCAATGACATGAGATGGGGCCATGCTGAACGGCCCATCCGTCGATTGATCATGACCCACTCGGGAGCGTCGTGTGCCGATCCCCGCACCGCGTGTGCCCGACCGCACCCGGGCCGCTCGCTAGAGTCCCGGACCCCGACCGCAGACCCCTCACTCGAGAGATCCAGCTCCATGCCACCCCGCCCGATGCTCAGAGCACTCCGCCTGCTCGTGCCTGCACTGCTCGGCTTCGCCTGCGCGCAGCCGCCCTACAAGCCTCCCTTCACATCCGTCGTCGTCCGACCGGGCCCGGAGGAGGCCGTGATCGTCGAGAACGTCGTGGTGATCGTGGACGCCTCGGGCTCCATCGACCGGGAGCTGCTCTTCCCGCGAGAGAAGGCGGTGCTCGAGGCCTTCGTCGCCGGGATGCCGCCCGGCACCTACAACGCGGGCACCTACATTCTCGGCGGGCGGCCCGATGATCACCTCCCGCCGGAGCCCTTCGATCGCTGGGATCTGGCCGAGCACGCACACGGGCTGAGCCACACGAGCCGCGAGACGCCGCTGGCGCGCATCCTCCGAGGGCTTCCGGGAACCATCGTCGATGCCGGAGGACGCAGCGCCATCGTCATCGTCAACGACGGAGTCCCCACGCGCTACGGGCGCTACATCGGGGGCGGCGAGACCTTGGCGGTGGCCCGGCGGCTGATCGAGCAGGCCAGCGGCGAGATCTGCCTGCACACCGTGCGCCTGGGGGCGGACGAGCGCGGGCCCGAGCTGCTGCGCGCGCTGGCCGACCTGACGCCCTGCGGCTCCTACCGCGAGCTGCCGGAGATCGAGTCCGCGCGCCCGCTGGCGGCCTTCCAGCGCGAGATCTTCATCGGGCCGAAGCCCGCGCCAGAGGCGCCCCGCGTGCGGGCGATGACCGACCTGGACCAGGACGGCGTCGACGACCGGTTCGACCGCTGCGCGCGAACGCCCATCGGCGCCACGGTGGACGAGCGGGGCTGCTGGGTGATCGAGGACTACGTCTTCGAGACGGGCAAGGCGGAGATCCGCGAGCAGCACCGCCCCGCCCTCTCGGAGGTCGCGAAGGTGCTGGCCGCCAACCCCAGCCTCCGCGTGCGCCTGGACGGCCACACCGACGACACTGGCAGCACCGAATTCAACTTCCGGCTCGCCGACGCCCGGGCGACCGCCGTGCTGCGGGTGCTGCTGGGCGCGGGCATCGCACGCGAGCGGCTGGAGGTCCGCAGCTTCGGCCCCACGCGACCCATCGCGAGCAATGGCACTCCCGAAGGCCGCACGCGCAATCGTCGTGTGGAGCTCTCCGTCGTCGACTGGTGATCCGCGCTCCCCGCCTCAGGGCGCGTACTGATCGAGGATCTTTCGCACCGCTTCCTTGATCAGCGCCGCCGAGTCCTCGCCCAACGCCACCGGCTCCGTCGTCCAACCATGCCAGACCAGTTCGCCACTGCGTCGGTCGATGAAGTCGACGGTGAGCATCCCGTCCACGTAGTTGTGCGCGCGGATGTTCGCCCCGATCGCGGTCCACTGGGTGAAGTACGTGTCGTAGGGACGATTGTAGAGGGCACCGCCGAGGCTGTACCAGGTGGTCGAGCGCGCACCCACGTCGACGGCCACCAGCAGGTCGGCCTCTGCAGCGGGCGCGTTCACCATGCCGATATTGGCGAGGTAGTAGCGGATCTCGCGTTGGATCTGCTTCTCGAGGAAGGGATTGAGACCGTCGGGTGCAGCCTCTCCCGTGAGCCGGGCTTCGGGCTCCGCCGCAAAGGCGTAGCGACGCAGACCCTTCAGGTCGACGCGCGGATCGAAGGCGTAGTCGGCGCCGTCACTCACATCACCGGGCCTCTGCGAGCCGGTGCCGGGCCCCGGCACCCGCGGCGGCGGTCTCGGCGCGCCGGCCGGGCCTGCGCCGGTGACCGCGCCTTCCTCCGCATCGGCGCGCGCGCCGGCCCTGGCGACGAAGCTGACCTGGACGTCGTAGATCAGGTGCCCCCCGAGTCCTTGCACCAGCAGGTAGTGCACGCCGGCACGCACGTCGCTCTCCACCACCAGGGGCGGCTCGCCCTCTGCGTAGGCCACGACGAGCACCTGTTGGCCGACGCCCTCGAGCGCCACCTGCGCGCTCCTCGCGCCCGCCAGCGTGCCGTCACCCGTCGGCCCATGGACCGT
>CAZQMY010000213.1:4014-9991 GCA_964594405.1 uncultured Spirochaetaceae bacterium
AGCGAAGCCGGCACTGACCGCTCGGGCAGTCGAGCTCGCTCGTCATGCGCTCGCCCGGGTTGATGTTCACGATGGTACGCTCGACGCTCTCGAGCGGGGCGACCTTCTCCTTGGGGACATAGCCGCCGAAGGTGCAGGCCAGCAGCCCCGTCGCCAGGCACGACAGCAGCACCGGGCCCCAGCGCGCGAATCCGACCGGGGCGAGCGAGGGGGCGGGGCACGACATGGGATGGCGACGTTTCCTCTGGAGTGGATCTCAGCCTGCTGCACGCAGCCCGCGCGCACCGGATCCATGGCCCAAGCCTGACAGGCCGACGCCTCGAGCGCCAGCCCGCGCGTGTTAGGCTGGTCGCCGACGACGGCGAGATCGTCCGCCCGGAGCGCTCGGAATGAAATACGGCTTGTCACTCGGTGCACTCCATCCCAAGGACTTCGAGGACGCGGTCCTCGAGGCCGATCGGCTGGGCTTCGAGTCCGTCTGGCTCCCCGAGCACCTGATCTTCCCCGAAGACATGAGCGGCTCGCCCTTCGCAGGCGCCGAGCATCCTCCGGTTCCGCCCACGACCCCGGTCTTCGATGCCTTTGCGCTGCTCTGCTACTTCGCGGCCCGCACCGAGCGCGTACGCCTCGGCACCAACGTCTACCTGCTGGGCCTGCGCCATCCCTTCGTCGCGGCCCGAGCGATCCAGACCCTGGACATCGTCTCGGGCGGCCGGGCCGAGGTGGGCATCGGCGCCGGGTGGCTGAGACAGGAGTGGGCCGCCGCAGGCCTCGATCCCTCCACGCGTGGCGCGCGACTGGACGAAGCGCTCGGCATCTGCCGACGCCTCTTCGAAGAGGACCGGATCAGCCATCACGGTGCGTTCTTCTCGTTCGAGTCGGTCGCCTTCGAGCCGAAGCCCGTCCAGCAAGGGGGCCCGCGCTTCCACGTGGGCGGCGAGAGCGAGGCCGCGCTCGCTCGGGCAGCGCGGCTGGGCGATGGCTGGCTCGGCCTCTCGCACTCCGTCGACTCGGCGAGGCCGCTGATCGAGCGGCTGCGTGTGCTTCGCGATGAGGCCGGCCGCGCCGACCTCGAATTCGAGATCACGCTGAACACGCTGCCCGAGAGCGAGGCCGACATTGCCTGCCTCGCGGACCTCGGGGTCGATCGGCTGATCGTCGCGCCCTGGCGCCGCTCGCGCGAGGCCATCGAAGGCCTGCGCGACTTCGCGGACCGCTTCATCGGCCTCGGTTGACGCAGGGTCGACTCGGCGGCGGGATCAGCCGGCCTCGCCCTCGCGATCGACGACTTCGACGGTCCAGCTCTCTACGAACTGGCCGCCGCGCCCATCGTCCACCTTCACCTTCACCTCGGCTCCTCGCTCGAGTCGGCGCTTGAGCGTGGGCCCATCCTCGGCCTGGACCTCTTCGTCGATGGTCCAGGTGTAGCTGAGGAGGTCGCCATTCGGATCGCTGGCTTCGATGGCGAAGGGCTGGAGCTGACGCGCCGGAATTCGAACGACGGGGCGTTGGGGCATGCGGCGGACCAGCACCGGAGGCAGCGGGCGCGTGGCCTCCCAGAGCACCTGAGCGCTGCTCGCCCGCGCGAACGCCTCCTGCGCGAGGATGAACTGCCGCTTCGCCTGCGGTGCATCCAGGCCACTCATGTGTCCGGTGCCGGCCTCGAGAGCCGCCTGCCCCTTCTCGCACTGCATGCGCGCCTCTTCCGCCTCGAAGTCGGCGCAGGTGCGATCTCCGAGCAGGCGCGTGCCAGCGGCGCTGGCGACGACGCGCTTGGCCTCGGCATCGCGCAGGGCCTGGATCGTGCGCCGCTGGCTCTCCTCGAATTTCAGCTGCGCCTTCGCAAAGGCCTGCTCGGCCCTCTTCGCATCCTCCGCCTCGAGGGCCTTCTCCCCGGCTGAGAGGTGCACGTCCGCCTGCTCGAACTCGATCGTCGCTGAGCGCTCGGCGCCCTCCTTGATGGCGCCGTCGCGCGCCGCCACCGCCCCGCGCTGCGCCTCCAGGGCAGCCATGCGCCACTCGTTCGCGGCACGAAGCTCCTTGGCTCCGTCGATGGCGCGCGCGAAGAACGCGCTCGCCTCCTCCCACTGCTCACTCGCGAAGGCTGCCTCGCCCTGGGCGAGCAGCGCGTCGGCCTCGCCGAGCTCCTCGGTGCCAGACTCCTCGCGCACCTGCTCGGCCAGCGCTTGCGCCTCGCGACGCGAGACCGCGGCGGGCGCGATCAGCGAGGCTGTGATGAAGCTCTTCTCCGCGTTCTCGTAGGCCGCGCGCGCGGCGAGATACTCGCTGCTGCTCGCGTGTCGCGCGCCCTGGAGGAGCAGGCGCTTGGCGTCCCGCAGCGCTACGCGATAGACGCGATCCTCGGCAGGCACGGCGCTGGCCACGAGTCGCGCCGTGATGGCCTTCTGCCGGGCCTCTTCGACGAGCACGGGCCAGACCTCGGCCATCTGCCGCGCCACCTCATCCGCGAGCGGCTCCGCGGCCTCCACCGCCCGCAGGCGCACCAGGTCGGCGTTGGCCACGTCGCAGGCGCTGCCCGCGCGCTCGGTCTGGGTCGCCACCGAGATCTGCTCAGCGAGGGCCGCCCAGGCTTCGGGCACCACGTCGGCCGCACCGGCATCGGCGAGGGCGAGACCACGCTCCTCCACGGCGCTCGCTCGCGCGCCGCTCTCCGTGGCCAGGAAGCCGTCCACCAGGGCCTGGCAGGCGGCGAGGTTCTGCCTCTGGCCACGCTCGAGGTTCTTGAGGGCCAGCTGGAAGGCGCCGCTCTCCATGTCGGCGTCGGCATCCATCAGATAGCCGTCGGCACGCAGGATACGATCGTCGACCTGCTCGATCAGCACGGGGTCCACGTCGTCCTCGAAGTCCTTCACGGCGTTGGCCGCCGCCAGGGCCTGCTCGTAGAGCGCCGCCCCGGCCACGCGATCGGCCGCGCACCGCTCGCTCAGCTCCTGACCTTCCCAGGTCGGGGCCAGATAGAAGAAGTAGAGGCTCGCGAGGCTCAGGATCGCGGCCGCCCCGCCCCCCGCCAGCCCGAGGTGGTGATGGGAGACGCCGTGCTGGACGACCTCGGCGGGAGGCGGCTCGCGGAGCGCCAGACGCAAGGCCTCGCGCATCTCGGTTGCGCTCTCGAACCGCTCCTCGGCCTTGAGTCGCGTGGCCTTGAGGATCACCTCCTGGACCGGCCGCGGCACCGTGCTGCTCTCGTCGAAGCGAACGTCGAACTCCGTGTGGGTGTGGACCAGGCTGCCGATGTACATCAGCACGTCCATGCCGCTCGACGAGTCGATGCTGTCGACGTGGTCGTAGATCACCTCCCCGGTGAGGGCCTCGTAGAGCGTGAGCGCGAGGGAGAAGAGGTCGCTCCGCGCATCGACCGGGCGCCCGCGCGCCTGCTCGGGCGACATGTAGAGCGCGGTCCCGACCGCGACGCCGGTGCGCGTCTGTCCCCGCTCGGTCTGCACCCGCGCGATGCCGAGGTCGGCCAGTCGCGCGCGACCATCGCGCCCGAGGAGCACGTTGCCCGGCTTGATGTCGCGATGGATGATGCTCTTCTCGTGGAGCATGGCCAGACCATCGAGCAGGTCGATGAAGATCGGCCCGGCCTCCTCCACGGTCATGGGGCCTTCCTTCAGCCTCTGCTTGAGCGTCGGCCCGTCCACGAAGGACATCACGTAGAAGAAGTTGCCGACCTCGTCGTCACGTCCGAAGTCGAAGATGGTGACGACGCTGGGATGATCGATCTGGGCGAGCAGCCGCGCCTCGGCCTCGAAGCGGCGGAACTCCTCACCGCCAGCGGCCTCCGGCTTGAGCATCTTCAAGGCCAGCCGTCGTCCCTGGAACTTCGGATCCTCCACCTCGAAGACCCAGGCGAACGCCCCTTCATCGATGAAGCGAATGACCTTGTACTGGCCGATCTTCTTGAGGGAGACGATGTCCATAGGGGGAAGGCGGCGCCCCCGTTGCGGGCGGGGACCGGTCGGTGCTGGGAGGTGAGAGGGAAGTCGAGCGGAAGGGGGTGATCTGGATCACCAGGGTTCACCGAAGATAACACCCGGGCGCCGGGGGTGAGGGCCCGATTCCTCATTTTACGGTGGTTTACGAGAGCTGCATGCGAGTTGCGAGCGCACGACACCGGGCCGAAGCCCGATCGGCTCCCCATCGACCCTCCCGGATCGCGCCATCGCGCCCTGCCCCTGCGCGACCACGCGATCGGGCCTAGCGCATCACCTCGGCGCTGGTGTCGATGTCGATGGTGCCCTCGATCGCGCCTTCGATTCGAGCGCGGCTGCCCACCGGATAGACCTCGACGATCACGAAGTGACCTATGACTGCGTCACCGTTCCATAGACGACCCTTCATCCCGGGCGTCACTTGGTCAGGCTCACCGGCCTCCAGGTCCAGGTAACGCGGGACGCCGTCCTCGTTCTCGAATCCGAGCACCTCGGAGCGCAGGCCGGTGAACTGCGGTACAGCGGTCTCCTCTTCGAGGTCCGGAGGAAGCTCCTCCTCGTCGGCCGGCTCCTCATCCCCGCTCGGCGGGGGCGGCGGAGGAGGCGGCGGCGGGGGGGGAGGCGGCGGCGCCGAGGACGAGCCGCCCATCCGCGCAATCAGGTCGTAGACGACGGGACCATCGCTGTCCGTACGCGCGTGCACGCGCACGAGGTAGGAGCCGGGCTCCACTCTGTGCTGGAGCCGCTTGGGGCTCTGTCCCGCACCGCCCGACGTCGCCAGCTCCTGCTTCTCGGGCGTCAGCAGGATGAGGCCGAAGTCCGGCGCGCCGCTGGGAAAGTAGGCCTCCACCTTGAGCTTGCCCGACTTGGCGACCTCGATGGCGTAGAGCCGCTCGCAATCCCCGACTGCGCAGTCGAGGTTGTCCTTCTGCCAGCTCCCGAGGTCGATCGTGCGCTTGGAGGGCGGCGAAGCCGGGGGGCGCAGGACCGACTCGAGGGTCTCACACCCCGAAGCGACCACGAGAACGACGAGCGGAACCAGCCTGAAGAGTCCTCGGAGTCGCTTCGGGCCCCCGATCGCGCTGTCCCGCACCTCTGCTCGCTCGACCACCTCGACCTCCATTGTTCGGCCGGCCCATCCCGCCTGCCCGTCGCCGGACGCTGGAATCGCAATCGCCCGGCCCGGCGGCCGCGATGAACGGTTCGCGCAATCGATGACCCGCCGGGGCATCCGTTCGGTGCGCGCCCGGACGAGAGCTCGAGCCGCCTCGCTTGCCCGGAGGGCAGACACCTAGCATATCCACTCGGCGAACCGGGACGCGGATGGCCCGGTCGAGCGTCAGCGATCGCCCCCCGCGGGCCGGCCCAGGCGGAGCCGGGTCCATGGCGCGCTCGGGCTGCGTTCGCCCGGGCGTCGCACGGCCGGGATACGCCCATCGGGGTCGGCAACGACGTAGACGGGGTTGCTCGCCGCGATCACCTCGCCTGCCTCGATGATCTCGAAGCGAACGAAGCCGGTATGGGCCGCGGGCATGCGGTGCAGACCCTCGAAGCGCTCGCCGCTCACGTCGTGGCGGGAGACCACGCGACCGTCCCGCACCACTCTCACCCGCTGTCCCGCGCGGAGCCCGCTCGCCGAGACGGTGACTTCGATCGGCGCCCCGCCCGTACTGACGACATCGCCCATCCGTACGCCGCCGACCGCGCGCAGATCGAGTCGACCGTCGAAGCGCGTGGGATCGCCGAAGAAGGCGCGCCCCCGCTGGAGGGCCGCCATCAGTGCCTCCTCCTCGTCCGAGGCGGCGTAGACCCAGGTGATGAAGTTGTTCGGCCCGCGGCCCCACCCGACTGCCGTATCGTGCGAGTCGCTCACGCCGATGCCCGTGATGTAGACGCCGGCGCTGGAGAGCGCGTCCCAGAGCTCGAGGAAGGCGTTCAGGCCATAGCCCCGGGCGCGATATCCCACCTCGAGCAGGTCCGCGCCATAGGCCTCCACGGCCACGAGTCCGGCGACGCTGGCGTCG
>CAZQMY010000214.1:0-9942 GCA_964594405.1 uncultured Spirochaetaceae bacterium
GGAGCACCATCAGCGGGCGCGCGCCTCTTCGGCGCGGCACGAAAAGCCCCCCCCAGGCCGACTGGACGTAGTGGGTGGCGGGCACCCGCAGCGCCCGGGCCACCCGCATGGCTCAGTCGATGATCTTGTTGATCGGTGTCTCGACCAGACTCGTGGCCCCGGCCGACGAGAGCTTCGGCACCAGCTCGCGCACCAGCGCCTCTTCGATGATCACGAAGACGTCCACCCAGCTCTCATCCGCCAACGTCGAGATGGTCGGCTTGCCCGCATCGGGCAGGATCTCGAGCACGGCGTCCAGGCGGGATCGCGGGACGTTCATCGAGAGCCCGACGCGCGTCGCGGCGGCGATCGCGCCTCGCAGCAGCATGACCATGCGATCCATCTTGGCCCGCTTCCAGGGGTCGGCACAGGACCGATGGTTGGCGATGAAGCGCGGCGTGCTCTCGAGCAGCGTATCGATCACCTCGAGGCTGTTCGCGCGCAGGCGCGAGCCGGGCTCGGTCACGTCGACGATGGCATCGGCGAGCACCGGCGGCTTGACCTCCGTGGCCCCCCGGCTGAACTCGATGATCGGCTCGACCCCCTTGCCCCGGAAATAGCGCTCGGTCATGCCGACCACCTCGGCGGCGATCCGCTTGCCCTCGAGGTCCTCCGGCTTCTTGAAAGGCGATCCCTGCTTGACCGCGAGGATCCAGCGCACCGGCACGTAGTTGGGCCAGGGGGCGCGAAGATCGGCCAGCTCCTTCACGTCGGCGCCGCTCTCCAGCACCCAGTCGAGTCCGGTGATGCCGCAGTCCATCACACCCTGAGCGATGTAGCGCGCCATCTCCTGCGGGCGGATCAGGATGCACTCGATCTCTGCATCGTCGATGGTCGGGTAGTACGATCGGCTCGCTACGCGGATGTTGAAGCCGGCCTTGGCGAAGAGCGAGAGCGTGGTCTCCTGCAGGCTGCCCTTGGGAAGCCCGAGCCTGAGCGTATGCGCCTGGCTCATCTCTTGTACACCTCGTCGGGATCGAAGACCTGCACACCGACGTCCTCGATCTCACCGCCGGCGATCCTGCGGAAGAAGCAGCTGCGCTTGCCTTCATGGCAGGCCGCGCCGCCCACCTGCTCGACCTTGATGAGGACGGCGTCGGCGTCGCAGTCGATGAAGATCTCCTTCACCTTCTGCACGTTGCCGCTCTCCTCACCCTTGTGCCAGAGCTTCTGCCGGGAGCGCGTCCAGTAGACCACCTCGCCTCTCTCGAGCGTGGCGGCGAACGCCTCGGCGTTCATGTTGGCGACCATCAGGATCTCACCGCTGGCGTGGTCCTGGGCGATGACGGGGACCAGGCCTCCACCCTTGTCGAAGTCGATCAACGAGGTGATTTCACGCATATCCATGGGGAGGCGGAGCCTAACGGGGCGTTGCGGCCCCCGCCAGCCGAGCCAGGAGGCCCTCGAGCGCCCAGAACTCCTCCCCGGGGGCCAAGGCGGTCTCCGGCGCGCCGCCCCGCCGCGGCACCCTGGTGGCGGTGAGGATCTCTCGTCGGATCAGCAGGTCCAGGGCGTTGCCGAAGGTGGTCTCGTTGGCGGCCTCGACGCGGTGGGCCAGGCCCAGGAGCCCGGATCGCTCGAAGCCCGCGCCGGCCTCCACCATCAGCTCCTTCTTCGTGATCTCGCCCCCGGCGTGGTGGACGGCGCGGAAGAGCGCCTCGTAGCACTCGATCACGCCCAGTGTCTGAGCAGCCAGGCAGGCGAGGATGCCCTCGCCGGTCAACGTCGGCAGCAGCACATCCTCGCTGCGCTCCACCCAGCCCTCCGCTTCGAAGTACGAGATGAACGCCTCGGGCTCGCAGGCGGCGGCATCCGAGCGCGGCACGAAGTACTCGTGGTAGAGCACCTCCTGCCAGCCACTCAGATCCTCGCGAAGCTCCTTCATCGTGGCCCCGAGGCCCAGGCGCCGCGCGATCTGGCTCGGCGTGGCGAGGAAGTGCACGATGGCGTTGCGATAGAGGTCGAGCGCGCGGCGGCGCGACTCCGGATAGAAGATCAGCTCGCCTCGCGCGTCCTCGACGCTCTTGATCAGATCCGCGCGCAGCATGAAGGCGATGGATTCGGAGAAGTCGGCGCGATCGGCGCTGAGGGCCGAGGTCATGTGGACGCCCTGGGCGGAGAGCAGCCCCACGACCTGCTTCGCTCGGGCCACCAGGTCCTTGCGCAGCAGACCGCGATGGGGGAAGCCGAGGAGTACCGTGGCCACCACCGAGGTGGCGTTGGCGACCATGGACCAGTTGATGCGTTCGACCAGCCGATAGCCCAGATCCTGGATGAACTCGTGCTTGCGCTGCTGGATCTGCGCCTCGAGAGACTCGACGGCGCTCGCGTCACCGCGGACGTCCTCGGGCAGCAGCTTCACGACGTCTCCGTGCACGACGGCCTCGAGCTCGGCGCGCCGCTCGCCCATCGCTTCGGTCAGCGAGATCGGCTTGCCGAAGTTCACGTGGACCGTTCCGAAACGCGAGCGCAGATACTTGCCCGCGCGGAGCAACGCGAGGGTGCTCTCCTCGGTCTTCTCGCCCCCCTCGAGCTCGTCCACCATGCCGCGCTCCTCGACGAGCCGCTCGTAGCTGATGGCGACGGGCACGAAGAAGAGATCGCGCCGCGCGCTCTCGAGGAAGGCGTCGATGTTCCAGGTGAGCATGCCCAGCCGCGGCGCCAGCGTCTTGCCCGTCCGCGAGCGCCCCCCCTCGATGAAGAACTCCTGGGTGAAGCCCTCTCTCACCAGGTATCCGATGTAGGCGCGGAAGACCTGCTTGTAGAGGGGATCGTCGAAGCTCCGCCGCAGGTAGTAGGCGCCGGCCATGCGGAAGATCAGGCCGAAGGGGCCGAAGCGCATGTTGTCGCGCGCGGCGATGTGCGGGGGCACCAGGTAGTTCTGGTAGAAGAGCACGGAGATGATCAGGAAGTCGAAGTACGAGCGATGATTGGGCACGAGCACGAGGGGGTACCGCTTGGCGTACTCCGCCACCTCGGGCAGGCCGTCGGTCTCGATGGTGTTGAACATCCGGCGCAGGATGTAGCCGACGAGCGCCGCCAGGATGGCGAGCAACGTCGAGCTCTGCCGCGCCGCCACCTCGCGCAGGAACTTCTCCACGTCGCGCTCGGCCTTCTCCATGCTGCCGCGCTTGCGCGAGGCGCGTTCGACCATAGCGGCACGCACGCCTTCGTCGGCGAGGATCTCACGCAGGAGCCGTTGCTGCGATCGCAGCGTCGGCCCCTCGACGACCTTCTCCTCGCGATAGAGGTAGATGAGGATGGAGCGGCGCACGACGCGGGCGACGCGCTCCTGTCCGTCGCTGCGATGGCTGGCGATGTACTCGGAGAGATCGATGGCCTCGCCCACCTTCGGCTGGAGGCTGCGATAGGTCGCCAGGAAGGAGCCGATCTTGGTGACGTCCGAGGGTCGTGAGAGCGAGCCGTAGTCGAGGCGCAGGAACCGGCTCTGGGACCGCGGCCCCTTCCGCCAGAAGAGCAGGAGCGGTACGAGAAAAACGGGCCGGTTGCCGTTCCACGCCTCGCGGACCACCTCCTGCAGGAGGTCGAGCTCGTCGTGACGCTGCTTGCTCCGTGAGAGGCCGCGCAGGAAGGTCCGCAGCCGCTTGGTGCGCAGGAAGAGGAAGAACGAGCCCCCCGCCCGCGTGAGCTGCCGGACCTTGCGCTGGTCCTCGCCGTGACTCACCGACTCCGTCTGGCCACGTTTGCGAAAGAGCAGGGTCTTGAGGATCTGCCCGACCGGCCGGTAGTAGTAGAAGCGAAGCCCGTTGGCGAAGCCCGAGAGCCGGAGACCCTCGCGCTGGAAGAGGGTGTTGAAGAGGAAGTAGTCGAGGCGGCTCGAGTAGCGCATCACGTAGATGACGGTGCCGCGCGCCTCGAGCGCCTTCAGGCGTGTCGTCGTCTCCTCGCCGAGCTCGAAGTGACGGAAGTAGCGCCGCGAGAACCAGCGCACCCAGAGATTGAAGCGGGGGGTCATCCCCGAGATCGGATCGCAGGGGATCTCGGCACAATCGGCGCTCGCGGGCGATCTCACGGGCTCGTTCGACTTCATCGGCTCCTACCCACCGCTTTGTACCATGGGCCCCATGGGGCAGCAAATCGACCCGGGGGAGCGCGCTCGCGAGCGCATCGACCCCCGCGACGGCAACCGATGTCCCGATGCAGAGAGGGCAGCGGATCGCTCCGCTGCCCGCGGATCGCCGACGCGATCCCCCAGTCGCTCCTGTGTCACCGCCGCCGAAGCGCGGGTTCGCGCGATCGCCGGACGCGGCCGCCTACTCGGCCGGGAGCAGGATCTCGCCCGGCTTCATCGCCTCGGCGATCTCCTGGGGCGTCCAGAGCCCGCCGTCGTCCGTCTTCGTGACACCCTGCGTCGTCACCATCTTCATCTCGGCGATGCGACCGCCGCCGCAGTAGAAGGTGTTGCCCGTCATCTCCTTGGAGAGGTCGCTGGCCAGGAAGGTCAGGAGGGGCGAGACCAGGCCCGGCGCCATCTTGTCCTTGATCGCCTCGTTGTCGAAGCCGGGCAGGTCCTCGGTGAGTCGGGTGAGCGCGACGGGCGCAAGGATGAAGCAGCGGATGCCGTACTTCTTGCCTTCGAGTGCGAGGCAGCGCGTCATGCCGGCGATGCCCGCCTTGGCCGCGCCGTAGTTGCTCTGGCCGAAGTTGCCGTTCAGCCCCGAGGTCGAAGAGGTGTTGATGATCACGCCGCCACGGCCGCTCTCCTTCATGTGATTGAAGATCGGTCGCGTCACGCAGTAGGTCCCCTTCAGATGCACCTGGATCACCGGGTCCCATAGATCCTCGGTGGTCTTGCTGAAGGACTTGTCGCGCAGGATGCCGGCGTTGTTGACCACACAGTCCACCTGGCCGAAGGCCTCGAGGGCCCTGGCGAGGATGCTCTCGCCTCCTTCGACGGTGGCCACGTTGTCGTAGTTGGGCGCCGCCTCGCCGCCCATCGACTTGATCTCCTCGACCACCTGATCGGCCATGGCGCTCCCGCCGCCGGTGCCGTCGCGCGCGCCGCCGAGATCGTTGACCACGATGGCCGCGCCCTGCTTCGCCATGGCGAGCGCATGCTCACGACCGATTCCGCCACCGGAGCCGGTGATGACCACTACCTTTCCGTCGAGCAGACCCATTTGTACGTCCTTTTCTGGTGTTTGGGGGCGGCCCAGGCGATCGCATGGCCCGGCCGATCCGGGGGGATCCACGAGCCGCTCGGGAAGGCCTCGGGCGCACTCGGGAAACCAACAGTATCGATGTACGAAGCGGCCATCCTAATGGATCCGAAGCGCGCACCGCCACCGCGAACGGCCGCGCCGGATGGGGCGCCCGATCCGCCGTACGCTAGTTGGCGACGAAGAAGAAGTCCCCTTCGCTCTCGTGTCCGGCGGCGCGAATCACACGCAGCTCCGGCTCCTGCTCGAGCCCCTGCGCGGTGAGGGAGGCGTACATCTCATCGAACACCCGGCCGTAGAGCTCGACCACCGACATGGCGCCGTCGTTGGCCTCGAGGACCCCGATCAACGCCCCGGCGAAGACCGAGTGCTCGGCCTCGGGGCCGGTGGCGTCGATCACCGGGGCGTCGCCGCCGGAGGCGAGGACGAAGCGGCTTCGGCGCTGAAGCTTCTTGTCGAGGTCGTCGTTCGACAGCTCGGGCAGCTCGGCCACCGGGCCGATGGGCAGGTCCGTCGAGAAGACGCCGCCATAGCAGGAGTCCGCGATGACGAAGACGCGCCTGGCGTCCGCGGCGTCGAGGTGCGAGGTGATCCACCAGTTGTCCACCCAGTTGACGTCCTGATCACGGTCCGCGTTGGTCGGCAGCCAGTAGCCCGCGAGCCGCGCGTGTTGGGTCGGGCGTCGGAGGTGGCCGTGACCGGCGAAGTAGATCAGCACGTTGTCGCCCGGCCCGGCGCCCGAGGTCACGGCGTGGATGGCGCGCTTGAGCTGCTCTTCATCGGCGTCGAAGAGCAGCTGCACCGTGAAGCCGTAGCGCCCGCTCAGGATCTCGGCGATGCGACGCGCGTCGTTGTGGGGCGTCTGGAGCGGCTCGAGCAGGTCGTAGTTGCGATTGCCGACGATCAGGGCGTAGTACTTGCCGACCTCGCGACTTCGCATCTTCTGCGCCGGCAGCGGGGGGAAGTCGAAGCGGGTGGGCTGACGGCGCCCGCCGCTCGGGTCGATCCGGCGGTACGAGGGCAGGGCCGCCAGCTGCTGCTCCTTCTGGACGAGGTCGCCGTTGAGCTCGGCGAGCAGGCTCATCAGCATCTGCAGCTGCCCGCCTTCACCGCCCGGCCCGTACGCCGCCTCCTCCTTCAGCGTCGCGACCTGCGACTCGAGCGCGTCACGCTGCCTGGCGAGCTTCGAGATCTCGCCACCCAGCGCGCTTCGCACCTCTTCGATCTGCTGCAGCGCCTCGGAGGAGAGCATGAGGCTGTCCGCCGAGAGCCCCGCGCCGCTCCGGTAGAGGTTGAGCGCCTTCACGATGTCCTGCTCGACGCCGAGGCCCTTCTCGTAGAGCACGCTCAGCGCGTACATCGACTCGCGATGGTCGTTCTGCGCAGCGCGCTCGTACCAGTAGGCCGCCTTCTCATAGTCCGGCTCGGCATCCATCACGCCCTCGTAGAGCAGCCCGAGTCGATACTGGGCGTCCGCGTCGCCGCCCTCGGCGAAGGGCAGCCATCGCTCGATGGCGGTCTCGGGCCGCGCGGCGTCGTAGACCACGAAGGTGCCGCCGAGCGAGGCGCACTCCGCCTCCGTCAGCCGCGCCATCCTCGGCGGCTCCTGATAGACGAAGTTCGTGCCCATCTGACGGACCGCACCTTCCACGATACAGTCGACGATGTCGAGCTCGGAGAGCTCGACCTTGACCCGAGGATCACGCGCGCCCGTGCACCCCGAGATCCCGAGCACGAGCAGCATGACGAAGAGCGCGGGGGTACAGGCGAGCGCCGGTCGCCTGAGAGGCCTCGGGGCTTGTCTGCTCGTGGGCTTCCTGATCACGGCCTGCATCTCCTTCGACCCCGCCTTCGACCCTGCTCTCGACCCTGCTCTCGAACCCGCCTTCGCCCCCGCCTTTCACGACGGTGTCACCTTCACGCAAGCCGGCGTGGCCTTCGGCGTGCGGGAGATCCGATCACATCCCTTCGTGCACTTCGCGCTCGAGCCCCGCACGTGCAGACCCGAGCCGCAGGGCCGCATTCTTGTCTACCTCGACGGGGATGGCAACTCCTGGGTCTCGGACGGCCGGGTCTCCGCGGACCCGACACCCCGGCATCCGCTCGCCCTCGAGCTGCTCGCCGCCGATGGCTACTGCGGCCTCTATCTCGCGCGGCCGTGCACCTTCGGCGCCGCGCAATCCGACCCCGCCTGTGGCCCCGGGACCTGGACCGTCGAGCGCTACTCCGAGCGCGTCCTCGTGAGCCTCCAGCGGGCGATCCGATTGGCCGTTCCCGAGGACGTCCGCATCGTGCTGGTGGGCTACAGCGGCGGCGGACTGCTGGCAGCCCATCTCGCGCAGCGCATGCCGGAGGTCGACGCCCTGGTCACCCTGGGTGCCAACCTCGACCTCGACGCCTGGATCCGCCACCACGGCTATACCGAGGCGCTGGCGCGCGCCACGCCCCGGCTGCCGGCCCGCCTCAGGCCCGAGCTCGAGCAGCACCACGTCCTGGGCGCACGCGATGATGTCTCGCCGGCCGAGTTCACGAAGGCGTGGGCCAGGCGCCAATCGAAGGTGAATCTGATCGTGCTCGAAGAAGCGGATCATCGCTGCTGCTGGGTGGAGGCTTGGCGGGGGATTCGGGAGGCCATCTCCTCCACCCGCTGACTCCCCCTCCTTGCTTTCTCTCGAGCGAGGGCTCTCACGGTTCGTATTCCAGAGCGCGCGGGACGGAGCGCTCGCGATGCGCCGGAATCGCGAAGCGCGCCCGCCTCCCCGACGAGGCCGTACCTTCTCTCGACTTCGTCTAGGGCAGGCTGCCGCCGCTGATCCAGAAGCTGATCAACGACTGGAAGCTGGAGCCGATGCTCAGCCCCGACATGTCGATGGTGTTGCAATCCGAGATGATCCGATCTCCGTCATCCCGCAAGCACGAGTTGAGGAATCTGGATCTGAGCGTCGCGTCCGTATTCGTCGCGTGGCAGCCGCTCGAGAGGCAGCCTTGAGGCCGGGTCGCAGGCTGGCTCGTCGCACTGCTGAATCCGGCTTGCGTCTTCACGTCCTGGAACGAGGCATTCGTCTTCCCGGACTCGCTGGTCGAGGCCGAGGGCCCGCTCTGGGCGATGGATTCCACTCGATAGGTGTACTGCGTGTTGGAATTGAGCGAGAAGGCGTTGTAGCTGGTCGAGGACGTCGAAGAGACGACCAGGACATTGCCCCGGTACACGTTGTAGCTCGGCTGGGTTCCGCCACTGGGATGTGACCAGCTCACCGTGAGCCGACTCGTCGACCCGCTCACGCGCTGCACACTGAGGAAGCGCGGGCTCTCGACTCTCGTGATCGACGAGATCGCGGCGGACTGATCCGACTCGCGCCCCGCGGCCGTCTGGGTCACTCGGTAGATGTACTCGGTATTCTGGGCGAGGCCGGAATCGAAATAGGCCGACGACGACAGGTTGGAAGCGATTCGCACGCCGTTGCGATAGACGGAGTAGCCCTGGATCGGACTTCCGCCGGCGCTCCCACTCCACGCCAGGCCGATCGAGCGGGAGCCGACGCTCGTCGTCCTCAGCGCCGAGGGGACGCCCGTCTTCGTCTCCACGGGCAGCGCGTTGGAGCTCGAAGTCTCGATCCCCAATATGGCATCGACGCGATAGACGTAGCTCGCCGCGCTCTCCACGGTGTCGTCGACGTACACGACGGGGCGGGACGGGCTGTCCGGGACGTCATCCAGGAAACCGCCATCGCGATAGATCTCGTAGCGATCGACGCTCAGGCTCGGCGGCACCGACCACTCCAGCCGGACGGAGTCTTCAGCCGGCGGGCCAGCAGAGAGCGCCGGGCGGATCGCGGGGATCTCGACGGTCACCACCCCCTTCTCCGGAGCGGGACTCTCGTTGAAGTCAAAGAGCTGGTATTCGAAGCTGTCCGACGTGCCGCCGAGCGGGGGGAAGTTCAGCTTCACCAGACCACAGCACCGGGGCTCGACGCTCGGGTTCGGCTGGAGATCGAGCGGGTGCTCCGGGTCCTTCGAATTGACGACGACCTCGACACCTCCGTCTCCGAGATCGGCCGGAGCCAGCTCGGCCAGCACATCGATGAGAATGGACGCATCGCCCGGCTCGTAGTCGGCCACCGATTCGTCGACGTCGAAATCGACGGTTCGAGGCACCCGATCGACGACGACACTACCAGCCGCGCGCGATGTGAAGGCACCGGACTCCACCTCGAGCTGCGGCGTATAGGCGCAAGGCGAGTCCAGCACCTCGAAGAAGGCCTGAGGCGAGTCTGCGCCGACGAGCGTGGGCAGCTCGAGCGGGCAGTCGCCCTCCTGCTCGAGCGACCAGGAGTAGCGCTCGGCGAAGAGGCTCTCGGAGGCGTCGAGATGGACGAGGGTCGGAACGATCATGCCGAGGTCGTCGAGGTCCCCCTGCTCGGCGCCGATCGACTCGCGTGAAGCCGTGAACTTCGCCACCGGACGCCCTGGAATGGCATCGCTCGCGATCTGCGGCGCGGACGTCCCTTCGTTCACGAAGTTCAGATGGAGGCGCAGCTCCTCCGCCGCCGAGTCGTCACCGCCCATCCAGTCCACCCAGAAGCGGTCCATGGTGAGGCGCGCCGCCGGCATCGCGCCTTCTTCGAAGACGATCGCGGAGTTGTCGTTGACCTTGGTCACGAACTCATCATGAGTATCGAAGTCGACCTCCTTGTTGTCCTGCTGCATATGGCACATGCGACAG
>CAZQMY010000215.1:0-4894 GCA_964594405.1 uncultured Spirochaetaceae bacterium
GAAGGTCAGCGTCTGCACAGGCGCCTGCCCGTCGCCGTTGAGGTCCATCGCGGCGAAGTAGCTCGTGCCCTGCGCCCCGGAGTAGTTCACGAATCCGCCGATGTTGCTGCCGTCCGTGCGCGTGAAGAAGTCACCGCTGCCATCGCTGTACTCGCCGGCGATGGTGGTATAGGTCACCGCGGCGTCCTCGAAGTCCTCGAGGAGCAGCGTGTTGCCGCCGATCACCTGCTGCTCGCTCCACCCGTTGAGGTCCTCTGCGGTCGCCGTCAGCGTGATGGGCGAGCCCACGAGGCCATCGCCGGTGATGCTGGTGATCTCCGAGGAGGGCGGGAAGCACTCGGTGGAGGCCGACGCTTCGCGCAGGCGGAAGCGCCGCGTATCCGCACCGCCGTCCGCACGCTCGGTGGACACGCCGACCACGCGAATGCAGTCACCATCGGTGCCGGGCAGGACCACCGACGACGTGAAGAAGCCGCCCTCCCGATTGAGCTGCATGAGCGCGCCGGCCGCATCGATCATCTGATTGTCGCCGGCGCGGGTCCCGTACAGGCTCACGAGCCGGTTCTCCATCGCCTCCGAGAGGACCTCGCTGCTTCGCACCATCGGCTCGGGGAGGGCGAGGCTCGGGTCGTGGCCGAGGATCGTGAACTCCTCGCCATCCGCGACCACACCGTCCTGGTCCACGAACTGGGCGTTGCCCTCGAAGAAGCCGAACTCACCGTTGATCCGCAGGATGTCGCCGGGCTTCAGGTAGCCGTCGGGGAAGCCCAGATGGCTGCGATAGAGCAGCGTCTCCGCGAACTCGTGATCGCGGTCGATCTCGCCGTCGTCGTCGATCAGGCCAGTCAGCCCGAAGGGATCGCCCGCGAATGCGCGATGCGCGAGGGTGTCGGGCGTGGGAGCGAGGAGGCGGACGAAGACGCCTTCGAAGAAGGGCTGGGTCTCGGCGTCCGCGGTCATGGTCACGACGGCCTCGAACTCGCCGGCGACCTCCGTATTGAGGACGTAGCGCGGCCCGGGAACGTCCATGGCGTTGGTGATGGGGTCGTCGAAGCGAGCCGTGTAGGGCACCACGGCGGCGTCACGGATCCCGAGAGCGAGATACTCCGGCGTATCGTCGACGCTGCTGAAGGCATCGTCGAAGCCGCCGGTGTCGTTGATCCAGTCGTCGTTCTCGTACATGAACTCGCTGATGATCACGTTCCACAACGTCGTATCGTCGCTCTCCACCATGGCGATCGGCGCGGTCACCGCGCCGCCGTCGCCGTCGTGGTCGTACTCGATGGCCGTGACCTGGCCGTCGTGGGCCGTGATCGTCCATCCCTGCGAGATCGAGCTGCCGACGAAGTGGCCCTCGATGTAGTTCCAGATGTCCTGGCTCGAGAGCTGCACGCGTACCATCTGATCGTCTGACCAGGGATAGACCTCGAAGATCTCGAGGTAGGTCACCGGGCCGGCCGCGACGTCTCGGCGGATGCCGCCGCCCGACTGGAGCGCCAGGTCGGCGAGGCTGCTGTTCGGATTGGGAGCAGGCGCGGGATTGGCCGTGTTGCCCCCCTTTCCGGGCTGGATCGCGACGGCGGCGTCGTTGACCTTCCAGGCCATCGCATCGGCGACCCACTGACCGGCCGTATTGTCGCCGCTCCAGGGGAACTCCGAGAGGGTGTTCCACTTGTCCTTGTCGAGATTGAGATCCACCCCCGAATAGCCGACCACGTAGTCCAACGGGCAGGGCTGCCCGTCCACGTAGCCCGGGATCTGCAGCTGGATCGTGGCCGCGTCGATGGCGCAGTCGTACTCGGGTCCGGAGAGCGCGTGATACTCGGCGTCGAGGCTGGAGAGCAGCGCCACCACGGCGTCATAGGCGTCGTCGATGTCCGCGTCCGCGAAGGGCACCGTGAAGTCGCTGCGGCGAACCGCGTGCTTCACCGCGCTGACGTAGCGCCCGGTCGGGGTGAGGAGCACCTCACCCACGTACTGTCCGTAGGACGAGGCCTCGACGTTCGTGGTGCGATAGCCCAGGTTGCTCGGCTGCCAGGCCGTCTCCGTCCAGGTATGCCAGTGGCCCGAGACCACGAGATCGGGCGGGGCGACCTTGCCCTGATCGCCGATCAGCTCGTCGTTTCCGTCGCCGGTGCCCACGTCACCGTCGCTGTTCAGGCGCCGGTGGCCGATGTGCGAGAGCAGGATGACGATATCCGCCTCCTCGCCGCCCATGGCCTGCGGCTTGCGCAGGTGGTCCACCCAGTCTTCGAGGAGCACGACGTTCGTCGTGCTCACTCCGTTGTCCCGATCGGTCCAGGCGGTCTCGAGGACGTCGATCTCGTTCACGGTCTCTGCCGTGAGGATCGCGGAGTCGTCCGTCAGGTAGCCGAGGACCGCCACCCGTACCGGCGTTCCGCCCCCGTTGTCGACGTCCAGAACGACGTAGGGTCGGAAGGGCATCTCGATGGGCCAGGCCGCCGGAGCGGGCTTGGATGCGCCCTCTCGCAGGACGTTGACGGCGAGATAGGGCACGTCTGCGGGATCGGTACCCGGGGGATTGAAGGTATCCACGATGTCGTCGGCGTTCGTGTCGATCCAGCCGTTGACGACGCCGTTGCCGTTCGGGTCCTGCATGTTCTCGAGCATGGCCAGCTCGCGCACGTCGTGATTGCCGACGACGACGGCATCCACACCGCGACCCGCGGTATTGCCCGGAAGCCCTTTCAGCTCGGCATCGAGCACCTGGAAGAAGTCCACCGTCCCGCCGTTGCCACGAAGGTCTCCGAGGGGGTTGCCCTCGGAGATGTCGCCCGCATCCAGGACGAGGGCGTTGGGGCTGGCCTTCTTGAGCTCTGTCACCTTCGCGGCGACGAAGGCGGCGCCACCGGCCTCTTCGAGGGCGGGGAACTCGCCCGGTCCATCGGGGAAGTCGTAGTCGTGCGTCGTGAGGCGCGAGTGGATGTCGTTGGTGTGGATGACGCGCACTGCGCCGCTGCTCGACCAGTCCCCGGTGAACTCTACGCGAAGGCGCGGCACGAGGCTGTAGCCGTTCCTGATGAAGTCGCGGGAGTTGAAGCGGTACTGAATGCTCGTTCCCGCGGCGAGGCCCTCGTTCTGCGCCTTCACCACGAGGCTGACGATGCCATCGCCCCCCGCCTCGTCGCGCACGAAGTCGCTCACGTCGAACTCCACCCAGAGCTGCTCCTGGGTGGCAGAGAGCGTGCCCGTGCTCGCTGCGTTGCCCTCGGCGGGTGTCGTATCGACGGCGATGCCCAGCGCGGTCGCCCAGTCGAGGGTGGTCTCGTCCCAGCCATCGGCCGCGCCGAGCACCTCGGCGGCCAGGTCCTGACCGGAGCCGCGATTGTCGGCGTCGTAGAGGTAGAGCCGAAGCTTCGCCGAAGCGATGCCCGTCGGGCTGGTGTCGGGGAAGTGGCCGTTCAGATCGAACTTCAGCCAGAGCCGCTCGTCACCGAATGAGTCGCCCGGCGCGCCGTCCTGAAGGAAGAGGGTCGTATTCGATCCCTGGGGAGAGGCGCTCCCGGAAGCGACGTGGGTGTCGGCCACCGGCGACAGGTCCTTGAACTTCGCTTCCGCAACGCTCGAGAGAAGCACCGAGAACAGGCAGAGCCCCAACAGCGCGGAGCGCGCCGCCGAGGCCGAAGCAACGGGCATATCCACTGAGTTCAGACTCCCTGGGTCGGAGGACGCTGCCAGGCGCGCAGGGTCGGCGCGCCTGGCAGCGTACGTGACTGTTGCGGCGGGTGGCCGCGTGAGCGCCGGGACCTACGCCGACCGGCGAGTGACGCCCAGGCCGACGAGGCCGAGGCCCACCAAGAGCGCGGTGCCCGGCTCGGGGATCAGGCTGACGGTTCCCTCGACGCGGGAATCGGAGAAGTCGCTCCCGTCGAAGAAGTCGACCACGCGGAAGGTGCCCCCGCCGGACGTCGCACCCACACCATCTGCCTGCGTGTCGCCGATCTCGATCAGCCGGAGGATCAGATCACCCGTCACCGTGCCGAGCGACGTCAGATCGATGACGCTGTTCACGAAGGTGTTACCGGGCTGGATGATGGTCGCCACGGCGGATGAGAAGCCGTCCTGGTTGGTGTACACGCCGATGGTCCCGGGCCCGGTGTTCGACGAGCGCGTGCCGATGATCAGCTCGGTGAGGTCGGCCTGGTAGCCGACGTCGATGGAGAGACCGAACTCGAAGTAGTCGCCGGGGTCGCTGCCCGACCAGCCGTTAGAGTTCATCGAGTTGTTGCCATTGGTCGGATTCAGATCCGCACCGCGCGTGAGATCGAGCGCCGTCACGTTGGCGGAGCCCGCGCCGGGCGTGGTCGCCTGGTTGCCCGGCAGCCCGAAGGTGTCCCAGCTCGCGAGCGTAGCGGCGTGCGCAGAGAGAGACAGAGAGAGCAGGAAGATCGAAGACAGGGAGAGCAGGAGAGATCGTCGAAGCATCGTAGAGGCCTTCTGTGGTGAGTGGCGTTGGGTGTGGATGGAGGAGCGCGGCGGAAGCTACGAGCGACACGTGACACGACGCGCTCCGGATCGGGGCGGATCGATGAAGAGCGTGCGGCGAACCCGACTCGAACCCCCCGAATGAGCGGCGACCTCGCCGCTTCCACCGCTCGATCCAGCACGCTTGCGCGCTCGGCCCCGTCGAGAGCAGATCGCCTGCTACATCCGGATGAAGGCGCCTCACCACGGGGCGCGTTCACGACGACGATGCCGGGAAGCGCCTACCGTGTGCCAGCCCGCACATCCAGCCGCCTACATGTCGGGATGCGCAGGACGTCGAGGCGCGAGAGGCGCTCCCCCTGGAAGAGCGCTTCCCCGAAAATGGAAGGGGGCCCCAACCCAAGAGAAGGGGGCACCACAGTTGGAGGGATAACAAGGAAAAATGAGG
>CAZQMY010000215.1:4904-9916 GCA_964594405.1 uncultured Spirochaetaceae bacterium
GGCGGCGCTCCCCCCGCCCCTCGGTTGCGGCGTAGCCTGGAATCAGTGCGTGGGCGGAATGAGGACCTTGTTGATGCCCTGAACGGTCGCGCCGGGCAAGTGGAGGTCTCCCTCGATCACGCGCGCGTCGTTGATGCGGATCCCTCGGAAGAAGCGCCACTTCGTCCGAACGCTCGCACCCTGGACGGTCTCGGTATCCCGCTCGACGATGAGCTCGATCAGCCTCTTCTGGCCGACGATCACGTGGTAGCTGAGGATGTCACCGAGGGTCTCCGGGTCGTTCAGGAGCGCATTCAGCGTGTCGTCACCCAGCGCCGCGAAGGCCTCGTTGGACGGGGCGAGGATGGTGATGGGGCCCAGGCCCGCCAGGGTATCACCGATGCCGGCGGCCTCGATGGCGGCGACCAGGGTGGTGTACCCGGCCTCCGAGAGCGCATCCAGAAGTGACGGAGGCTCGGTGTCGGGCAGGAGCACGGCGTCGATCACGTGGATTGTCGCATTGGGCGACCAGGCCGATCGGCCGATCACGCGCGAGTCGTTGACGAAGATCCCGCCGTCCTTGATGCCGACCTCGACGGACTGACCGAGCAGGGTGTCGGTACCGCCGGTGATCAGGAGCCAGAGCGCGCTGCGTCGGCCCTCGGCGATGTGGTACTCGAGGATCGAACGAAGCAGCTCCGGGTCGCCGGCGACCGTGTTCAAGGTGTCCTCGCCGAGTGCGGCAAAGGCGTCATTGGTCGGGGCGAAGAGCGTGAAGGGGCCACCGTTGATGGCGGCGTCGGCAAGATCGGCCTTGATGACGAGATCGATCAACGTCGTGAATCGGCCATCGAGCGCGAGTACGTCGACCAGGCTCTCGACCTTGAAATCCTCGTCGGCGGGAAGCAGAACGCTCTCGATCACATGGGCGCGTCCGTTGGAGGCGCGGACGTTCGCGTTGACCACAGGGTTGCCGTTGATGCGCAGGCCGCGCCCGTCGCGGATCGCCGCGATCGGCTGCCCCTGCTCGGTGTAGGCCACGGTCCAGAAGCCGAGCACCGTGGACGAGATATCACCGCCGAGCACGTGATACAGGAGCACCTTGGTGAGGGCTTCCTTGTCGGCGAGCAGCGCCTCCAGCACATCGCTCGGGACCGCTTCGAAGGCAGCGTCCGTCGGCGCGAAGACCGTCAGCGCATCGGCGTTGGCGACCACATCGGTCAGCTCGGCGATACCGAGAGCGGTGAGGAGCGTGCCGAAGCGGCCGTCGGCTTCGAGGACCTGGATGAGGTTGCCGCGGGACTTCCAGCGATCCGAGTCGCCAGAATCCGCGAAGGCGCGAGTGGGGAGGACGAGGAGGAGCGCCAGCAGCGCGAAGCCGGCCAGGCGGCCAGCGCGCGTACTGGTTCGTGCAAAGGAAGAGCTCGACATATCTGAATCTCCTGGAAAAGAGAGGGACGGGTTGGTTGTCTAGGACGGATTAATACAAGATCAGTACAGGATTCCCACATGCGGCGCGCAGAATTCTGCTGGTACGAACGGGAGATATCGGAAAGTCAGCCACTTACGGCAGATCGGAGCGAGAGACTTAACACGAGCGCCACCGAGATGTAGACAGCGAGCTCGGGTTGGTCCATATCTGGGGCGCCGTGGGGAAGTGGCGTCCGACCCGATCGAAGGCGCCCCGCCCTCAGATGAGGGCGGCGCTGACGTCGCCGGAGGGCAGGACGAGCAGAGAGCGAGGGCTCTCAGGCGCGGTGCGTGTTCGAGAGCAGCAGCCGCTCGGCGAGGCGCTCGAGGCGGTCGAGATCGTACGCGATCTCCACGCCCGCCATGGGCTCGATCCGCGTGCATCCTCCTCCGCCGACCCAGAGCCCGACGTCGTCATTCAGGCCCGCTCGGATCTCCCGCACCTGCTCGCGGTTGCGCTCGAGGGCGACGCCCATGATTCCGATCGCCACGGCCGCCGCGCGGGTGGTCTCCGCTGCGCGAACGATCTCGCCGGTCGGAAGCTCCGGCCCCAGGTAGAGCGGGTTGACGCCGGCTCCGAGCGCTGCGAGCGCGGCGATCAGGATCCCCAGCTCGTGGTTCTCACCGGTCGGCGTGGCGAAGATCACCAGCGGCGCCTTCCGGTGCAGCGAGCTCGGCCTGAGAGCGGTCCCCAGAAGCGTCCGCAGGATGGAGGTCCCGAGGTGCTCGGAGGAGATGCAGAGCCGCTCTCCCTCCCACTCCTCGCCGATCCGTCTCAGCAGCGGAATCGCAAGTCGCCGAACGAAGCGCTGCGGCCCCAGCGTGGCGAGCTGCGTCGAGATGATCTCCTCCGCCGACGCCGCATCGAGGCGCTCGAGGGCCTCGATCGCTGCGTCCAGCGGCTTGCGCGCCGAGTCCGGCGGACTCGCGACACGCTGCTCGAGGGTCTGGTCGTCCAGACTGCTCACATCGCTGATGCGATGCCCGGCGTCCACCGCGGCCTTCAAGAGCCGCAAGCGATCCAGGTCGGATGAACGGTAGCGACGCGTGCCTCCCGGTGTCCGGAGTGGGCGAACCACTCCGTAGCGGCGCTCCCAGGCGCGCAGGAGATCGGGCGACAGCCCGGTCAATCGGGAGACGGTCCCAACGGCGTAGGTGATCTCGTTGATGTCATGCATGTTCGGATCTTATCATGATTTTCGCGATCGTCAGCATGGATGTCCAAAAATAATCTTGACGAGTTGAGCTTTTTTGTCCATGTTTAAGGGACCGAAGTGGAGACATATGGACACCCGACCGAAAAACCCGCGGCCCACCCTCCTGATCCTGCCGCTCCTGCTCATTGCACTGGGAGCGGCCATGCCCGCCGCGGCGACCCGTTTCCCGGAACGGGTGGACGTCGCGGGACTGGATCGCGCCGACGGGCTCTCGCTTCGCGGCTCGGCGACCTGGCGGTATGCGTCGATGATTCGCGTCTACGCGGCGGCCCTCTATCTCCCCAGGGAGGCCACACAGAGCCGCATCCTGGGCGAGGTGCCGCGCCGACTCGAGATCGAGTACTTCCGCAGGATCGAGGCCGATGACTTCGCCCGACTCACGCGCCACGGGATCGAGCGCAACGTCGATCCGGCCCAGCTGCGGGCCCTGCGCGACCGCATCGAGTCGCTCTGCAGGCTCTATGAGGACGTGCGGAAGGGCGACCGCTACGCGATCACCTACGTGCCAGGGCGCGGCACCGAGCTCAGCAAGAACGGCGTAGTCCGTGGACGGATCGAGGGCGCTGACTTCGCCGAGGCCTTCTTCGCCATCTGGCTGGGTGAAGCGCCGATCGATCGTGATCTCAAGCGCGCCCTGCTCGGGGCCTCCTGACCACGGGCCGAGGCTCGACGGGGCGATCGAGACACGCTCGCAGCCGATGACCCGGTCGACGACCCTCACGAAGACATCGATCAGAAGATATCGAGAAAAGGAACGATCATGATCGGACTATCACTCGCCGAAAGGGGCTTCGTTCCCGACCCGCTGATCCGCATGGGCATCCGCGAGCTGCTTCGCCGCCGAATGGCCGAGCTCGAGGGCCCCTCGCCCGAGGCCGCAGACGCGCGCGACAAGGCATTCCGTCGCGCGCTGCGAACCAGCCCCATCGCCGTTCACACCGTCGAGGCCAACGAGCAGCACTACGAGGTCTCGCCCGGGTTCTTCGAGCTCGTCCTTGGGCCGCACCTCAAGTACAGCTCCGGCTACTGGCCCGAAGGCGCAACGCGGATCGAGGAGTCCGAGGCGACCATGCTCGAGCTCACCTGTCGGCGCGCGGAGATTCGTGACGGCATGCAGGTGCTCGACCTGGGATGCGGATGGGGATCGCTCTCGCTCTGGATTGCCCGGCACTTCCCGCAGTGCCGGATCACCTCCGTCTCCAACTCGAAGCCTCAGCGCGAGTTCATCCTCCGACGCTGTACCGAGCACGGGCTGGAGAACGTCGACGTCATCACGGCCGACATGAACGCCTTCGACCCCGCTCTGCGCTTCGATCGCGTAGTCTCGGTGGAGATGATCGAGCACATGCGCAACTGGCCGCTCCTGCTCGAGCGCGTGGCGCGATGGCTCGCACCCGGCGGCAAGGCCTTCTTCCACCACTTCGCGCATCGGCGCCACGCCTATCCCTACGAGACCACGGGAGAGGACGATTGGATGGGCCGCTACTTCTTCACGGGCGGCCTGATGCCCTCCATCGACATGATGGACCACTTCGACGAAGACCTTCTGGTCGAGCGACGTTGGATCGTCTCGGGCACCCACTACCAGAAGACATGCGAGGCATGGCTGAAGCGGCAGGACGCCAGGCGGGCGGAGCTGATGCCGATCCTGGCCTCGGTCTACGGCGAAGCCGACGCGAAGCTCTGGTTCAATCGCTGGCGGATCTTCTTCCTCGCCTGCGCCGAGCTCTTCGGAACGCGAGGGGGCGAGGAGTGGTGTGTCGTCCACAGCCTGCTCGAGCCCCGGGTCCAGGAGGTCCGCCGATGAGGATCGCAGTCATCGGGTCGGGCATCGCGGGCCTCTACTCGGCCCACACCCTGGCCAGGCAGCACGAAGTCGTCCTCTTCGAGGCGGAAGACCGCATCGGTGGCCATACGCACACGGTGGACGTCTGCATCGAGGGCGAGGAGCACTCTGTCGATACCGGATTCATCGTCTACAACGAGAAGACCTATCCGCTCTTCATCGCCATGCTCGAAGAGCACGGAGTCGAGACGAAGCCGACGGACATGAGCTTTGGCATGCACTGCGACCGCACGGGCGTCGAGTGGGCCAGTCGTGGCCTGACCTCGGTCTTCGCGCAACGCAGGAACCTCGCTTCCCCGGGCTTCCTTCGAATGGTGGCGGATATCCTCCGCTTCAACCGCGAGGCCCCTGCTCTGATCGAGCGCGGCGACGCATCGATCTCCCTGGAGCGTTGGGTGCGCCACGAGGGCTACTCGAATCGATTCCTCGACCACTACCTGGAGCCGATGGGCGCGGCCATCTGGTCCGCGACGCGCTCGGACTTCCTCCGATTCACGGCG
>CAZQMY010000216.1:0-9875 GCA_964594405.1 uncultured Spirochaetaceae bacterium
AGGGGCTCCTCCTCGTATGAACCGGCTCGGGGTGGCGCCGGGGGAAGCGGGAAGTGCAAGCAGGGTGCCGGGGGAGGGCGACATCGGGCGCGGTCGGGCGGCGAATCGGGTGGCGAATGTGTGGCGAGGGGGTGGCGAAGGAGTTGGCGAAGGGGGCACGAGAAGGGGGCGGAATCGAGCACGGGACTCGCGTAGTGCGCGGGGCTCCAAGGCCTCGGCGCGGCGATGCACTGCCGCGGGCGCGCCGGAGCGAGGGGATTCCGCACTCCTTGACCATTCGCGACGCGACCCGACCCGACGCCTCGCCCCGGTCGTGGTGTGCCTCTCCTGAGCGGATTGTGCCCAGAGAGTGGAACGATGCAGCACGGACGCGGCACCATTGATCGAGGGGGCTCGATCGGAGAACGGCGCGGATGGACCAGGCGAGGCGCGTACGAAGGGCATTGGAGCAGGTCGGCATCGGGGCGCTGGTTGCGCTGGTCTCGATGACGTCGGCGGCGGCTGCCGTCGCGGCGGACGAGGCGGCTCGCACGGCCCTGGTGATCGGCAATGCGGGCTACGCGGTGAGTCCGCTCGCCAACGCGAGCAATGACGCCCGCGACCTCGGCGATGTGCTCGAAGCGCTCGGCTTCGAGACGACCGTCCTGATCGACCAGGACAAAGAGCAGATGACCGAGGCGATCTTCGCCTTCGGAGATCGGCTTCGCGAGCGCGGCGGCGTGGGCTTCTTCTACTACGCCGGGCACGGCATGGAGGTCGGCGGCGAGAACTATCTGATCCCCGTCGGCGCGAACATCCCGGGTGAGCGCTACGTCCGCCTGCGCGCCGTGCCGATCGCCGAGGTGACCACCGGCCTGGCCAACGCTCGCAACCGGATGAACATCATCGTCCTGGACGCCTGCCGGAACAATCCGTTCGCGCGGAGCTGGCGAGCGAGCAACCGCGGCCTCGCGCTGATGCGGGCGCCTGCCGAGACGCTCATCGCCTATGCAACGGCGCCAGGCGACGTGGCCGCGGACGGCGTCTCGGCGCGCAACAGCCCGTACGCGAAGGCGCTGATCGAGACGATGCAGGAGCCGGGCCTCAGCCTGACCAGCGTCTTCCGCCGCACCCGGGCGCGCGTGAAGGACCAGACGGGCGGAGAGCAGGTGCCCTGGACGAGCGACAATCTCACGACGGAGGCGTACTACCTCATCCCGACGGGCTCCGAGGGCGTGCGTGAAGAGGTGCGGCTCGCCTCGAATCGCGCGCCGCGCATCGAGGTGCCTCCCGGGATGGCACAGGTGCCGGCGGGCTACTTCTATTCCGGGTGCAACGAGATCGTCGACTCGGAGTGCTGGGCGACCGAGAAGCCGGCCAAGCGGCGAATGGTGGATGCGTTCGCCATCGATCTGACGGAGGTGACGGTCTCCGCCTACCGGGAGTGTGTGCAGGCCGGGCGATGCACGGAGCCCGGTCGGCGTCGTGCGTGCAATTGGGGACGCTCCGGTCGCGACCAGCATCCGATCAACTGCGTGGACTGGCATCAGGCGCAGCGCTACTGCGAGTGGCGAGGGAAGCGCCTGCCGACCCAGTGGGAGTGGGAGAAGGCGGCCAGGGGCACCGAGGGGCTGATCTATCCATGGGGAGACGAGACGGCCACCTGCGCGTACGCCGTGATCGATGAGGGCTCGGGGAACGCCTGTGGGCAGGGGGACACGACCTTCGAGGTGGCGAGCAAGCCGAAGGGCGCCTCGCCCTATGGCGTGCAGGACATGGCGGGCAACGTCTGGGAATGGACGAGCTCACGCGATGCGAGGTCGCGCGCTCGCGTGGTGCGCGGCGGCTCCTGGTTCGGCGGCGCGAGGTATGCAAGGGCCTCGAACGCCTTCAGCTACGCCGCCGACTACCGCGGCCACTACGTCGGCTTTCGCTGCGGTCGGTGAGGGCTGCTCCCCATTGCGGCTCGGTTCTCCCCAGGGCTCGCGCCGCCGCCCGACCCCCGGGCTCTGGGCTGCTGCTGAAGAATCGTGACTTGAATCTCGCGATCAGACGTGCCGATGTGTACGCTGTCGGCCCACCTCGAGCGGGAGATTCCTCGATGCGCATCGTCGCGCAGATCCGTTCCGCCCTCGCCGCGATCTCGATCATCGTCGTCTTCAGCAGTGCGGCACAGGCGGTGACGATCGCGTCCGTCACCGGCTCGGGGGACCTCGATCTCACCGCGACCGGCTCGGTCTACTTCGATGCATCCGACCTCGACCTGACGCGACTCGAGCTGACGGCGACCGAGACCGTGACGATCGCTGCGACGTTTCCCGACGGTGGTCCGGGCGCCGCGACGGATACCCTGGAGCTGCTCGATCTCGTGCTCACGACCGGACTCTCGGTCGATGACGATGTCTCGATCGCCCCGTTCGACTTCACGGGCAGCGTGTCGGTGGCCGCGAGCTCGATCTACGTGATCGGCCCCATCGCGGCGGAGATCATCGTGATCAACGGACCGGCCGTCGTGGTCGAGACCGATCTGCTGCCCGGCTTCGACAGCGCCTGCGGCGGTTCTTCGGCGGGCGCCACGATCACGACGGGGTCGAGCGTGGGCGCGCCCAGCGGAGGCTGCTCGGTGGAGCTGGGACCGATCGACGGGGGAACGATCGAGGTCGATCCGATCGGGATCACGCCGGGAGGCCCGGGGCTCGCGCCGATTCCGGAGCCTGGCGCTGCGCTCCTCTACGCCGCGGGTGCGCTGGCGCTCTGCGCGTCTCGCCCGGGCCGACGCGCCCGGCAGCGCTGAGTACGAGCCGACCAGGGCGCCGTCGCCTCTTCGTCCATCGAGTCGCGGTCGATCTGCATCCCAACCTGCTCGCCTGGTGCGCTCGAGCTCGAGCGAACTGCAGGGAAGTGGGCCCCATGAACCGCGTGCGCGTGCGCCTGCGAATGCAGGCGTCACCGCCCTCAGCGGGCCTCCATGCGCGGTCCGAGGTCGAAGGGCTCTTCGAGGTAGGCCTCGGCCTCCTCCTCGGCCCGGTTGCTGCCCTGCGGGCGCTCGTAGGCGCCGAGCTTGCGGTACAGGGCCAACGCCTCGTCACGACGGCCCTGCACATCGAAGACCTGGGCGCGCGTGAAGTCCACCCAGGCTGCTCCCCAATGCGGGACTTCGATGGGCTCGGCGACGAAGGGGGCGAGGATCTCGAGGGCGCGCTCGGGGCGGCGCTTCATCAGCTCGGCTCGGGCCCGCCAGACGCGGGCCACGTTCTTGCGGCCGCGCCACCAGGCGGTTTCGCGCGGGTCGGCCTCGAGTCGCAGGCACTCGGCGATGGTCTCGTCGTAGCGCTCGGAGAGGAAGAGGACCTCGATCAGCTCGAACTGGATCAGCGGATTGTCCGGGTAGCGGGTGTGGAGGTCTCGGAACAGACGCTCGGCCTCGTCGAGGTGGCCCGGGCGGTGGTAGGTGTAGACGTTGGCCAGCGTGAGGATCGCGTCGTCCCGGAAGAGGTCGCCCTTCGCCGCGACCTCCTCGAGGTAGGCGAGGCCCAGATCGGCATCGCTGGTGGGGATGAACCAGAGCCAGCCGAGCCAGCGCGTCACGAGCTCGGGGATCAGGCTGGCGAAGAAGTAGTACGCGCCGAGCTGGTAGCGTGCATCCACCCAGTCGGGTCGCGCCTCCAGCGCCTTCTCGAGGTGTGCACGCGCCCTCTCGCCCGAGCGGCCGGCCTGATAGTAGCGGCCGCGCAGGCCACCCAGCCGCCCCAGGTCCATGTGCGCCAGGCCCGCGTAGAAGTGAGCCTCGGCGTTGTCGCGGTCCCGCTCCAGCCAGGCCTCGGCGCGCGCGATGGCGCTCTCGGAGGCCGCGATGATCGCCTCGTCGGAATCGAGCTTCTCCGCGTCGTGGAAGATCTGCCAGAACCAGGTCTGCGTCTCGAGGAAGCCGCCCGCCGGGTGCTCGGGGTGCCAGGTGTTCAGTGCGTCCAGAGCCGCCGCGCTCGCGGCGGCGTCCCCGGCCATATTGGCCTCGATGCCGCGGCGCAAGAGGGCGTGGGCGCTCGGGCGCAGCGGCTCGTCAGCGAGCACCTGATCGGGCGCGGCGGAGGCGAGGCTGGCGATCATCGTGAGCAACAACGCGGCGCAAAGGCAACGCGCGGCGGCAGTCTGGACGAGCTGGGCACTGTGGGAACCGGCCATCGCCGCAATCTAGCGATTCGTCCCTGGCTGCCCACTGCTGGGTGGGATCCGGATGCTGCGGCCGAGCTGACGAAGGCGCAGGTCGGCAAGCTGGGCATGGCGGGAGAGAGGGCCTCGCGTCATCACCTTTCCAATCTGAAGATCCGATTTCAAGCGAGGGATGCCGGACCAGGCGAAGATCCCGAAACCGGGACGGAGGGGGGCGCGCTCCGGTGCTTTGCCGGTGAGTTTGCCGGTCGCCTGCGAGCCCGTGGGCGGGCGACACCACGGTGCGCCGGCACGAGAGTTGCTCTCGAATGTGTCGTGAATGCCTCCCCGGCGGCGATTGCCGAGGTGCGGAAGAGCAGGCATGGGGCTTCGTATCGGCGGCATCGCATTCCTGAGCGCCCAGCGCAGCTTCGCCCTTCACCAGAGTCGTGAGGCTGCGGCGATGCGAAAGCTCGCCTCGGGGCTGCGCATCGACCGGGCCTCGGACGATCCGGCGGGATTGATGATCTCCGAGCGGATGCGCGGACGCATAGCCGGCCTCGAGCGAGCCCGGATCAACACCAACGAGGCGATCTCCGCAGTCCGGGTCGCCGAAGGCGGTCTCTCGGAGTCCAGCAGCTTGCTGATCCGGATGCGTGAGCTGGCGGTGCAGGCTTCGAGCGATCACATCGGGGCGCAGGAGCGGGAGGTGATCGGGCAGGAGGCTGAAGCCATCGCGAGCGAGATCGATCGGATCAGTGCCGTGACGCGATACTCGGGGCGCCCCCTCCTGCGCGAGGGCTTCGACTTCGACGCACAGACCGGTGCCGGAAGCGGCGCGGCCGACCGACTCACCATCGAGACGCCCGATTCGAGCAGTGCCGGGATCGGGGTGGACAGCGTGGCGCTGGGCGCCAGTGCCGACGATGCTCGCGCCTCGCTGGAGACCATCGATCAGGCGATCCGAACGGTGGCCTCACAGCGCGCGAGTCTGGGGAGCAAGGAGAACATCCTGGAGTCGAGGCTGCGGCTGCAGAGCATCGAGATCGAGAACACCCGGGCCGCCGAGTCCCGGATCCGTGACGTGGACGTTGCGGAGGCCATGGCCGAGCTGACGAAGGCGCAGGTCGGCAAGCAGGCGGCGATCGCGACATTCGCCCAGGCGAAGACACAGACCGAGGTGGTACTCGAGCTGCTCGAAGCGCTGGACTAGCCGCGGTCGGCTCAGCTCACCGGCGGGTCGGGCTGCGCCTGCTGGAAGGGTGCCGTGCGGTGCACGCTACGCGCCATGCGATCGGCGATGCGACGCACCTCGGCCTGCAGCGGGCCGCCGTAGCGCTCGGCCTCGCGCAGCGCGGCGAGGGCGGGGCGAACGCGACCGAGCTTCATGCGCAGCCGCGCGAGCTCGATGGCGAGGTTCGCGTCTCGGCTGCGGCGGGCCCCTTCCTCGAGGATGGCCTCGGCGGTCCCGTGACGGCCGAGCTGATCGTGGTGGCGCGCGAGCATCAGCATGGCCGGAGCATCCTCGGCGGCTTCGGCGAGCAGGGCGTGGAGTGCGGGATCGCAGGCGCCGAGCTCGACGCGCTCGCAAGACCAGTGGAGCGCGCCCTCGAGCCAGGGATCGGAGCAGCCCCGGCTCCGCGCTGCGGCCGCCGCCGCGAACACGCCCACCGGATCGCCCACGGTCGCCAGCAGCTGTGCGCGCATCCGCTCGGCCTCCCCGCCCTCGAGCGCGAGCTCGGCCTCGCCGAGGATGCGCAGGCAGCGCTGCACGTGCTCGCTCGACGCCGACATGGCGCGATTCGAGGGCAGGCTGTTGTCTCCCCGCTCGATGAAGGCGAGGTTGTGGAGGCACTCCACGCGCGCGATCTGGCGCGCGAAGGGCCCGGTCTCGATGCCGGTCGCGCCGGTCGCGCTGCACTCGGCCTCGATCTCGGCGTGGTGCAGGTCGTCGAGGAGCGAGGCGACGAAGGCCACGGTGGTGCCGTGGCCTCCGGCAGGATCGCCGCCGAAGCCCGACCAGTACGAGGTCTGCAGGTCTTCGATGACGTAGAGCCCGCCGGGAGAGAGTGCCTCGAAGAGGTGCTCGAAGCTCACCCGGATGTCGGCGGGGCGATGGCTGCCGTCATCGATGATCACGTCGAAGGGACCGAGCTCCGCGCGGAGCTCGGCGAGGAAGTGCGGATCGGACTGCGATCCGCGGCGGAGGACGATCCGCTCGCCGAGGTCGAGCGATTTCTCCACGACGTCGACTCCTACGATCAGCGCCTCGGGGAAGTAGTCGCGCCACATCCTCAGCGACTCGCCCCCGACATCGCGGGCGCCGAAGCCGCCGACTCCGATCTCGAGCAGCCGGATGGGGCGATCGCGCATGTGGGCGAGGCGGCGGTGATAGTGCGGGGTGTAGTCGTGGATGCCCCACTTGTCGGTGCCGTGCCGAAGCGCCAGCCGGGAGAGGGGGTCGAGGTCGTCGTAGTGCGAAGGGGCGACGTATTCCATGACGGGCTCCATCGCGCCGGGAGGGCGCCTTGCCCACCTGCTTCGTCGTTGCGCATGGCCTGCTTGAGACGCGACGCGCGGGCCGCAGCGGCTCGCGCCCCTGGCCCGGGAGCTCCGACACGGCGCTGTTTCAGGCGTAGCGCCGAGCGGGCTCGCGCCGGCGGACGTGCCGCTGCGCCTCATTCTCAAGCCGCCGGGGGCGGGGTGCCGATGCCTTGTTGCGAGGAGAGGCTCGTGATCGAGATCGCCCGACTCTCGCTACTGCTCACCTGTCTCGTGGGCGTCTATACGGGCGCGCGAACGCTCTGGATCTGGTGGGGGACGCGCATGCTGGCCGAGCTCTCGGTCGGCACCACTGTGCTGAGCATCTCCGCCGCCGGGGTTCTCTTCACCGTCGGGGGCATGATCGGCGGGGAAGCGGGGCTCGGGCCCGTGCTCTTCGTAGTCGCGCAGCTCATGCTCGCGCTGCACATCGCTTCCGTCCAGATCGGAAACTGGAGGATCTTCAGGGCGCGCAGCGCGTGGGCGCTGGCGCTGGCGCTCTTCATGGTGGCACTCAGCGGGCTCTACCTCGGAAGCGCCGTCTTCGGGTGGCTCCCCCAGGACTCGATCACACTGCTGCAGCGCAGCTGTCGGCTCTTCGGCATGGGCTGGGCCGCATACGAGTGCTTCCGGCACAGCGCGATGCTTCGCAAGCGCGTGGCCTTCGGATTGGCCGATGGATTCACGGCCCACCGCGTCTGGCTCTGGGGGCTGGGGGCGTCCGGGCAGGCGCTGTGCTGCACCATCGAGCTCTTCGCCACCTGGAGGTTCGCGGTGAACATCTCGTCCATGCCGCTCGGCTTCACGATCCATTCCGTCATCGGGCTGGTCGGGATCGGCAGCATCGCTCTCGCCTTCTTCCCGCCGGCGTTCTATCGAGAGAAGTTCCGGGAGGATCCGGTCGACGCCCAGCCGGCCTGAGCTCGGAGGGCGACGCCTCGTCGGAGGGCCGAGGGCGGGTCGCGGCCAGCCGACCACGACCCGCCGGGATTCAGCGATTGGGCAACGACGTTAGGCGAATGTCATGCGCGTGATCCACTCGGCGATCACGGCGGGCTTGCTCTCGCCCTCGATCTCCACGGTCATGGTGCGCACGGTGTTGATGGAGTTTCCCTTGAGCTCCACATCGGTCAGCTCGCTGTGGGCGCGGATGCGGGCCCCCACCTTCACCGGGTTGATGAAGCGGACCTTGTTGAAGCCGTAGTTCACGCCCATCATCATGCCTTCGTAGCGTGCGCGATCCACGTTCTCGCCAGGACCGGGATCGAGCTTGACCAGCAGCGAGAGCGTGAGGAAGCCGTGGGCGATCGGCCCGCCGAAGGGGGTCTGCTTGGCCCGCTCAGGGTCGACGTGGATGAACTGGTGGTCCTCGGTGACGTCGGCGAACTGGTTCACGCGCTCCTGCGTGATCTCGAGCCAGTCTCCGACGCCCTTGTCCTTGCCGATGGCGTCCTTCCAGAGCTCGAACGCCTTGGCTGCCTTCTCGGACATGAAATGCTCCTTCGGTGCGCGATGGTGGTGTCGCACTGCTTGGGGAATGTGGGCCTCGGATTATCGAGGTTTTGCCCGATCGGGACAAGAGATCGCGATCGGCGATTCTCCCACCCTCCGGCGCCTGGCGACCGCCCAAGAGGGCCGACTCCCCTTGCCATGCTGCCCTCGAGGGGTCAGGATCGACACATGGCGATCGACTACGTCATCGACTGGGAGCGTCGGCGGGTGAGGACGATCGTCGAGGGCAAGGTGCGGCCAGAGGACTATCGGGACCTCTTCGACGCCTACGCGGCCGCCGGGCTGGACGAGACCTTCGATCATCTGGCGGACTACCGACGCATCGAGCTCTCCGCGACCATCGAGGAGATGCGGATCATCGCCGACCTCTACGGCGCCCACGCGCATCTGTTTCGGGCGCGCAATGCGGTCGTCGTGGCCGACCGCGCGACGTACGGCATGGCCCGGATGTTCGATGCGCTGGCCGAGCGCTTCGGTCTGCGAATCGAGATCTTCACGTGCATGGAGGATGCCGAAGCCTTCCTCGAGGGCGAGCCCGGGGCTCCGCCCTGGGCCACGTGTTGAATCCGGCCCCATCGTCCCGCGGCGCTCAGTCCTCTCGATAGGTGGTATGCGAGGGGCGGCCGGCCAGGATGTTCTCCGCTCCCCAGTTCGTGACCTTCTTGAAGGTATCCGAAGCCACGAAGTCATCGAAGGCGGCTTCGTCCGACCACCGCGATACGATCAGGTACTGGGAGCTCGCTCCGCCGTCGACCCGCTTGAAGATCTGCGAGTCATCGTGGCCGCTCGCGCCGCCCATGACCTCGAGGACCTTCTTGCAGGCGCCTTCGAACTGCTCTTCCTTCCCGGGGATGACGTCGTAGTTCATTCCGATGGTGACCATGGCGCGCACCATAGCGCAGGCATCGACGCTGGCGAGAGGGAGAGGACGCGTGATGAGTGAGAGCGAGGCAGCCCCGGCTCAGTCCAGCAGCTCGAGGACACGCTCCGGCGGCCGCGCGATCAGCCCGCGATCGTCCCGCAGCACGACCGGCCGTTCCATCTGGACCGGATGATCCAGCAGCACGGAGACCACGGCATCGGCTTCGGTACAGGCGTCGGCGTCGAGGCCGAGCGTCGCCCAGTTCTTGTCCTTGCGAACGAGCTTCTCCGGCGCATCGTCGATCAGCGAGACGATGCGCTCGAGGTCCGGCCGAGAGGGCGGCGTCTTCAGATACTCGATGGTGTCGAAATCCGCGCCGTGCTCTTCGAGCAGGGCGCGGGCGGCCCGGGACTTGCTGCACTTCGGGTTGTGGTAGAGGGTGATTCGCGACATGGGGTCGTCTCCTCGCCGACCGGACCGCGCTCCTCCAGCGGCAGACACGCGGCCTCGGGGCTCTGTAGAATCGGCGCATGAACATACATCTCGTCGATGGAACGTACGAGCTCTTCCGTGCCTACTTCGGGGCGCCGGGCGCCCGCGTGGGCGGTGTCGAAGTCGGGGCGACGCATGGCCTGCTCCGTTCGCTGATCGCGCTGCTCCGCGAGCCGGAGTGCACGCATCTCGGCATCGCATTCGATCATGAGATCGAGTCGTTTCGAAACGACCTCTTCGCCGGCTACAAGACGGGCGAGGGGATCGAGCCCGATCTCCGCGCCCAGTTTCCGCTGGCCGAGGAGATGGCGACCGCTCTCGGTGTCACGGTCTGGCCGAT
>CAZQMY010000217.1:0-9846 GCA_964594405.1 uncultured Spirochaetaceae bacterium
GACCGAGACCGATCGCCATGTCGGAGTAGCCCGAGAAGTCGAAGTAGATCTGGAAGCCGTAGCCGAGGGCCGCCGCCCAGGCCTCCGCGGCCGTGGGCGCCACGCCCTGCTCCGCCAGCGCGAAGACCGGGGTCACATGGGGTGCGAGCCCGTCGGCGATCACGGTCTTCTTGAAGAGCCCCGCGGCGAGCACGGCGCTGCCCACAGCCCAATCCGCGCGCAGGCTGCGCTGCGGCGCCCTCGCCTTGAATTGGGGAAGCATCTCGGCATGGTGGACGATGGGTCCGGCGATCAGCTGGGGAAAGAAGGTCACGAAGACCGCGTAGTCGAGCAGTGATCGCTCGCACGCCCCGCTGAGACGGACGTCGCTCAGGTAGGCGATCTGCTGGAAGGTGAAGAAGGAGATCGCCAGAGGCAGGACGATGGGCGCGAGCTCGATTCCCGCCCCCATCAGCCGATCGATGCCCTGGTCGAGAAAGTTCGCGTACTTGAAATAGCCGAGCACCCCGAGATTCGCCGCGACGCCCAGCGCGAGCAGAACGCGCGAAGGATTGCGGGCCAGCCAGTGCCCGAAGCCGAAGTTGACGAGCATCGAGCCGATCAGCAGCGGCAGATAGACGGGATTCCACCAGCCGTAGAAGAAGAGCGAGGCCAGCACCAGCCACGCCCGCGCCCAGCGCCGATCCCCGATTCGCGTGAGCAGTCCATGACCCGCGACGACGATGGGCAGGAAGGCGAAGAGGAAGACGTGAGAGTTGAAGAGCATCGTCGCTAGCCTACGGGGGCCCTCTCAGAAGAACCAGAAGCGCGGACGGGCCAGCCGTTCGGCGCATCCCACATACTGCCGCCGATAGCGCTTCGCACGCGCATCCACCTTCAGCGCCACCCTCGCCAGCCACGCCTTCCTCCGATGGGTGCCGCGGGTGTAGCCCATCGGTCCTTCGTGGTAGGCGAGATAGAGCGAGCCGGCGTCGCCCTTTCCGATGCCGGTGAGTCGATGAATGCGCGTGCCATACCAGCCGATGAAGTCGGCCACGTCGCCGAAGTCGTCCCGATCCGCGCCATGACGTCCGGTGGCCCGCTGGTAGTGTGCCCAGGTCTGGTCGATCACCTGGCCGTAGCCATAGGCGCTCGACGGTCGCGGCCCGGGCAGGATCCAGAGGAATCGCGACCGGGGCGGCCGCGCCCTGGCCCTGAAGCTCGACTCCTGGTGGACGATCGCCAGCTGTACGGCCTCGGGCACGCCCCATCGCTCGCGACTCTTCTTCGCTGCCCGGTACCAGCTGCGCTTCTCGTCGAAGATGGCGCACATGTCCTCGGGATCGGAGGGCGGGCGGCTCATGCACGCCATCCAGGGCAGCGCGAGGGCGAGCAGCAGCGCCAGCACCGCGGCGCTGCCGGCGCTGCGGCGCCGGCGCAGGGCGCGCGCACCGCGGCGTGCCGCTCGTCGAAGGAGCGAGCGCGAGCGACTCCGCCGACGCCGTCTGGACCAGGCCAGGCGGCGGCCGGCGCGCGCGCGTCGAGGGCGACCCGACCCCACCTAGCGGATCTCCCCGATCTTCTCGCCCATTCGGACCGCGGTCCCAGCCGGCTCCGAGGCGAGGCCGAGCCGGCCCGGGCGCCCCACCACGACGATGGTCGAGCCGAACTCGAAGCGGCCCCACTCCTCGCCGCGCGCCAGCCTCGGAGCCCGCTCCTCGGCGAAGTAGTGACGACTGCGGACCGCGCGATGACCGTCGTTGGTGACCAGCTCCGGGTCGAAGCAGAGGCGGACGCGCCCCACCAGGGTGGCGCCGACGGGGACGAGACAGAAGTCCACCTCCTCGAGCGCTGCGGTCTCCGGACGCATGTCCCGCGCGACGGCCATGCGGGCGACGATCCGTTCGTTGGCGGCGAAGAGCCCGGGCACGCCCTCTACACCGAACCGATTCACCGGCCAGAGATGACCGGGAAGATGATCCGCCCGGATCACCACGGCGTTGCAGGGTGCATGGAAGCGGTGGTAGTCGCGCGGGGAGAGGTAGAGCGTGGCGAAGGGGCCGCCCTCGAAGCACTCGGCCAGAGCGGCATCGCCCAGCAGCTGGGCGAGTGAGTACTCGATGCCCTTGAGCTGCATGAGCTGCCCCTCGCGAACCAGGCCCGACGCGCCCCACGTGCCATCGCAGGGCGAGAGGAAGGCTCGCGGGTCTGGATCCAGCGGCCGCGAGCCGGGCACCAGCGCCCGCGTGAAGAAGGCCTGGAGCGTCTCGAATCGGTCGAGCGGATCCGCCACCTCGGTGAAGTCGACGCCGACCGCGCGTCCGAAGGCACGCATCGCCGGCGCCCGGAGCGCGGCCGGCCAGCGCGCCTCCATGAGGCGTCCGGCCAGCCGCGACAGCGCGTTCTTCGGCAGCAGGCGAAGCCCCGCCACCGCCGCGCGAATCCCCGTCGTAGCCCGCCGCGCACGTGCGGCGAGCGAAGGGGGTCGCTCCCCCGATCCGGCCTCTACCACGTACGGCCCCATCCCGCGTGCGCTGCGACTCCCCCCGGAGCGCACAGCGCCGTCACGCGGCGCCGCACATCGACCCGCTGCGCAGCGCCCGGCGGCGGGTCTCGGGGCATGTTGGGGCGGAACTCGCGCGCTGGCAAGCCGGGGCCATCCGGTGTGACCAGATGCGTCACGCTAAGCTGCCATCTTCACCATCACCATAGCCCCGCCCCCGTTGCCGCCGATCGATCCTACGGGCCTACATGAGCATCGCGGTCATCGCAGAGAAGCCGAGCGTCGCGCGCGACATCGCCCGCGTGATCGGCGCACGTCGTCGTGGCGAAGGCTTCCTCCACGGCGAGGGCCACGTCGTGACCTGGGCGGTCGGGCACCTGGTGGCCCTGGCCGAGCCGCATCAGATCGAGGCGGGCTGGAAGCGCTGGCGCAAGGAGAGCCTCCCGATGATCCCGGCACGCTGGCCGCTCTCGGTCTACGAGCGCACCCGCGATCGCTTCGAGGTGATCGAGCAGATCCTCTCGGATCCAGGGACCGAGGGCGTGATCTGCGCGACGGACGCGGGCCGCGAAGGCGAGCTGATCTTCCGATACATCTACGAGAAGGCCGGCTGCCAGCTGCCCGTGCAGCGGCTCTGGATCTCTTCGCTCACCGACGCTGCGATCCGTGCGGGCCTGGCGGCGCTTCGGCCGGGCTCCGCCTTCGATCCGCTCGCAGACGCCGCGCGCGGGCGCAGTCGGGCCGACTGGCTCGTGGGCATGAATCTGACGCGGGCCTACTCGCTGATGACGCCGGGCCGCGCCGAGGGTGAAGTGCTCAGCGTCGGAAGGGTGCAGACGCCGACGCTGGCCATGCTGGTCGCGCGAGAGCGGTCGATCCGCGACTTCGTGCCGGAGGACTACAAGGAGGTCGTGGTCCACTTCGGCCAGGCGGACGCTTGCCCGGCAGGCCCGGTAGACCCGGGAGAGGCCGCGCCCGAGACGTGTTACGAGGGGACGTACTTCGATCCCAAGCGCGCGGACGCGCCCGCGGACGGGGCCGACCCGGGCCGTGGGCGTGGGCTTGGCGCGGAGGGCGTCGAGCAGCGGGCACGGGCGCGCATCGAGGCCGCGCGACTCCCCGCGGAAGGCGAGCGCGCGCGCCAGATCGCCGAGCGGGCACGCAACGGCGAGGCGCGGATCTCTTCGGTCGAGGGCCGGCAGCGGCGCCTGCCCCCGCCCCTGCTCTACGACCTGACGGAGCTGCAGCGGCACGCCAACCGCCTCTACGGCTACTCGGCCAGCCGGACTCTCGAGATCGCACAGACCCTCTACGAGCAGAAGAAGCTCATCAGCTACCCGCGGACGGATGGCCGCCACCTCACGCCGGATGTCGCCGCCGACCTGCCCGCCGTGGTTCGGGCAGCGGCCTCCCGTTTCGATGCATCGATGATCGCCCCGGGCAGTGGAGCGCGCGCCCTCGGGCCCCGCCACGTGGATGCCGCGCGCGTCGGCGACCACCACGCGCTGATTCCGACGCACAACGATCCAGCCACGCGCAAGCTCGGCACGGACGAGGCGCGCATCTACGACCTGATCGCGCGCCGCCTGCTCGCCGCCTATCACGAGGATCATCTCTACTCGACCACCGAGGTGATCACGACCATCACCACACGCGGCATCGCCGGCGTCTCCTCGAGGGAGGAGCGCCAGACCGTCGTAGACCACTTCAGGAGTCGGGGAAGCCGCGTGGACCGGTTGGGCTGGCGGATACTCGACCCCAGGCCGAGCGGGCGCAGCGGGACGTCGGGTCGCGGCGCCGCAGTGCCACAGGAAGCCGCCCTGCCCGCCTGGATTCGTGAGGGCATCCTCCCGCGCGTGCACGATGCACGCATCCTGGACAAGCGCACCCGCCCCCCCCGAGCCTTCACCGAGGCCACGCTGCTCACCGCCATGGAGACCGCTGGCCGCACACTCGACGAGAAGGCGCTCTCCGAGGCGATGCGTGAGAACGGGCTCGGAACGCCGGCAACCCGGGCGAGCATCATCGAGACGCTGCTCGCCCGGGGCTACGTCGAGCGCTCCGAGAAGAGCCTGCGCGCCACCGAGAAGGGCATCGAGCTCATCGATCGGGTCCATCCAGACGTGAAGAGCCCCGCGCTCACCGGGCGATGGGAGGCACGGCTCGGCGCGATCAGCCGCGGCGAGGCGCCGCTCGCCCCCTTCATGCGCGAGATCGAAGCCTGGGTGCGCGAGGTCGTGGCGCGCGTGCTCACGACGCGCGGCGGCGCCGCGGGCCCGCACGTGCCCGCTGCCGGGGACGGCGCGGGACGCAGCGTGCCGGGTCGGTCTGGCGGCGGCCGCGGCGTGCCCGGGCGCGCGGCAGACGGCCGGTCCACCACCACCCGGCTCCCCGACACGCCGGAGGCGCTGGGGCGCGCTCGCCCAGAGCGCTCGCCGACGCCGCCCGAAGCCCTTCCCGCGCTCCTCGCGCAGACCTTCGGCTTCGAGCGCTTCCGACCACACCAGCGCGAGGTCTGCGAGCACATCACGCGCGGCGACGACCTGCTGCTCGTCATGCCCACGGGCGCCGGCAAGTCGCTCTGCTATCAGCTACCCGGCCTGGCCCGGGGGGGCAGCACGCTGGTGGTCTCGCCCCTGATCGCCTTGATGGAGGACCAGGTGGCCAAGCTGGAAGCCGTCGGCCTGCGCGCCGAGCGGATCCACTCCGGGCGCGCGCGAGCCGAGTCGCGCCAGGTCTGTCGCGCCTGGCTCGACGGCGACCTCGACTTCCTCTTCATCGCCCCCGAGCGCCTCGGCGTCACGGGCTTCCCCGAGCTGCTGGCGCGCCGACGCCCCGGACTGATCGCCATCGACGAGGCCCACTGCATCTCGCAGTGGGGGCACGACTTCCGACCCGACTACCGCATGCTCGGCGAGCGCCTGCCGCTGCTTCGCCCGGCGCCGATCGTCGCCCTCACGGCCACCGCCACACCGCGCGTGCAGCGGGACATCCTCCAGCAGCTGGGCATCCCCGACGCGCGCGCCTCGATTCACGGCTTTCGCCGAGCCAACCTCGCGGTCGAGGTGGTGGAGCTTCCGGCCGGGCAGCGGGCTCCGGCCGCGGAGCGGGTCCTGAAGGACCGTGCGCGGCGCCCAGCCATCGTCTACGCACCGACCCGCAAGAAGGCCGAGCAGCTCGCCACCCGGCTGGCGAAATCGATGCCCTGTGCGGTCTACCACGCAGGCCTCGCCGCTGATCAGCGCGATCGCGTGCAGGGGCGCTTCCTGGCGGGTGAGCTGGACGTCGTCGTGGCCACCATCGCGTTCGGCATGGGGATCGACAAGGCCGATGTGCGGACGGTGATCCATACGGCGCTGCCCGGGAGCGTGGAGGGCTACTCTCAGGAGATCGGCCGGGCGGGCCGCGATGGCCGGTCGAGCCGAGCGATCCTGATGCACGGCTACGCCGACCTGAAGACCCACGAGTGGTTCCTGGAGCGAGACTATCCGGCCACGGCGCTGCTCGAGCGGGTCCATGCGGCCCTCGACGGTGCGCCACGTCCGACAGAGGCGGTGCAGCAGCGACTGAAGGGCCCCGGTCGTCCGGACGCCGCAGCGGTCGCGCGCGCCCTCGATCACCTCGTCATCCACGGTGCCGCCGAGCGCACTGTCGATGGCCATCTGCGGCGCCGCGACGGTGGCGCGGACACCTGGAAGCGGGCCTACGCGGCCCAGCGCGAGCACAAGGAGACGCAGCTGACGCAGATGGCCGAGTTCGCCAGGCAGCCCGTCTGCCACATGCGCGCGCTGGTCCACCACTTCGGGGACCACGCGGACGCCGGCGAAGCGTGCGGGATCTGCGATGTCTGCGCGCCGGACGACTGTGTGGCGCTGCGCTTCGATCGCCCGACGCCCACCGAGTGCCAGGCGATGGCGCAGATCCTGAAGGCCCTCCGCGAGCGCGACGGACAGAGCACGGGCCGTCTGCATCTGCAGACGTTCGGTGACTCCGTGGCACGCACCGAGTACGAGCGCCTGCTCGCCACACTCGCTCGCGGTGGATTGGTGACCGTGGAGGGTGACGCCTTCGAGAGCGAGGGCGAGCGGATCACCTATCGACGTGCCTTCCTGACGCCAGCGGGCAGGGAGACCGAGGAGAGAGCGCTCGGCGATCTCAGCGTCGTCCAGGAGGGCGCGTCGCAGAGCGCGACGCGCCGCAGCCCCGATCGCCCCCGGCGAAGCCGCGCGTCTCGATCCCGCTCCCGGCGCGGGCGCGCGCGCGGTGCAGCGCGAGGTCGCGGCGCGGGCGATGCGCTCGCCGAGGCAGGCGCCCCGGCGGAGGTGGTCGCCGCCCTCAAGGCGTGGCGGCTCGAGAAGTCTCGAGCTCGGCGAATCCCGGCCTACCGGATCCTCAGCGATCGCGTGCTGCTGGCGGTGGCCGCCGATCGGCCCGGCGACGAGGCCGCCCTCGCGTCCGTTCCAGGCATCGGACCGAAGCTGCTCCGGAAGTATGGACGAGAGATCCTCGCGCTCCTCGCTGAGATCTGAGCCGGGCGCGGCTCAGCGCACCAGCCAGCGCTGGAAGGACCAGGGGCCGCTCGACTCCTTGCGGGTGCGCTCGCTGCGCAGCGCGAGGCCCGCGGCGCGGATCGCCTCGACCGAGGCGAAGGGCTCGCCGACCGCGGTGGCGGGTAGCGAGCGCGCGTGACAGACCGAGAGCATGAGCTCGTCCACCCTCGCCGGGCCCGCTGCCTCACCCGATTCGTAGAGTCCGCGGGTCGTCGACGGACCGGCCTCGACGAGGACGGTCCGGCAGTCCCGCTCCTCCCGGAGCATCTGCAGCAGGGCGGCGAGACTCGGCTCCTCATGCGTGCAGAGCTCGATCCCCGAGACCCTGCAGGCGCCCGCCAGACCGCGCGCCCCCTCGTGGGAGGTGAAGAGCAGCGGACGCGCCCAGTCGTGGAAGGCCGGATGGATGGTCTGGATGTCCAGACCGCGGCTCAGCACTGCGAGCAGCGGCGGCCCCTCGCGCCCGAGCGCATGCTCCCGCCAGCGCAGGAGCCCCGCCCGGTGCGTCGCGGCGGGGACGTGCGTCAGCGCCGGCTCGGCCCGGAGGATGGCGCCGGTGCTGACGATCGCATCCGCGCGTACCCGGGCCAGGTCGAGCACGAAGCGGTCGGTCTCACTCGCAGGTGCCTCGGGGCCGATCCGCAGATTGAAGAGCCGGCCCGCGGGCGAGGCCCAGACCGCCGCCACGTGCACCAGACCCGCGTCCGCCGTGAGCGCGTCGCCGTAGAGATCGTCGATGCGTTCGGCCAGCCCAGCCAGATTCAAGCGGGCTTCAGGCATTCGCCGAAGAACTCGAGCACGCGCTCGAGGGCCCTTCGCGTGGGGTGTCCCGCCGCGTCGACCAGGTCGGCGGTGACGACGCTGTGCGCGGTCCGCGGGATGCCGTGCGGATTGCCCGGCGACGAATCGATCTCGATCGCCTCGAAGCCCTCGCCGAACTCCTCGGCGAGCCGCTCGAATCGCTCCTTCGGCGCGAGCGGATCCCGCGTGAAGCGCATCCCCAGCAGCCGGGTGCCCTCGTCGCAGACGCGCGCCTTCACGACTTCGAGGTCGCGGTCGGAGATGTGCAGACCTCGGCGACGCTCGCGACCGATCGGCAGGGGCAACGAGGGCTGCGAGAGCACGGGAGCCATCACGCAGGGATCGACCATCAGCGAGAGGGCGAAGTTGCCCGTGAGGCACATCCCGATCGCTCCCACGCCCGGACCGCCACACTCGCTGTGCAGGACGCGACACAGAGCGCGGAGATCAGCGGTGATCGGGCTCGAGCCCCTGGCGGCGAGGACGTGGAACTCGCGGCCGATACACGCGCGGGCCATCTGGCCGAACGCGTAGCCCGCGCTGATCGGTCGTCCCACCTCGCCGAACAGGTCGGGCATGGCGACGCTGAAGCCCGCCCCGACCACGTGATCCGCGAAGTTCGCGACCGCATCGTAGATCCCCGGGATCTCGTGCATGATGAGAACGCCCGGCCCTTCACCGGCGCGATACACGGTGTAGGGGCGCAGCGCCCCATCGAAGCGCGTCGCCCGCCAGGCCACATCGCGATCCTGCAGAAGCCTCGGGAGCTGGATCTCGGAATCCACCCTCTTCCCTCTCAACCGACGCGCGGGCGGCCTCGGCCATTCACGGTGCGAACAACCTCGAGGGCTCCGGATCGCCCGCGCGGCGCGCCCTCTGAATAGCGCACTCCGCATCGGACCACTGCGGGCCTGGCGTTGCCGTTTCACGCCAAGTCGGGGCGGTCACGCCGAGCACGCTGCGGGCAGACGCAACACGATCGAGACACGATCGGCACGCAGGCGCGCGGCACACCTGAGCTTCGCTCAATCGCGATGTGATGATGAGACACGACAACGCGTCGCTCTGCTATGATGCACGCTTCGGACACTCTTGTGTGATGAATGCGGCACGCTCCTTCCCTGTTGGGGGTTGGGGACGAGTCCCGGAGGCGAGCAGATCACGCTCGGGTCGCCCTTGGGGCTCGGTTCCGTCGATCTGCTCCATGAGGCCGATGGGGGATGCTCTGAGGTCGTTGGCAGCGAGGCGAGTGACCGAAGGCGATCCAAACGATCCGATCGAGCGGGATCGAACGAGAGGTTGGTGAGTCGTGAAGAAGATCTACGTGGGAAACCTGCCCTGGAGCATCAGCGAGTCCGAGCTTCAGGATGCCTTTGCGAAGTTCGGGGACGTGCACTCGGTCGCGATCATCAAGGACCGAGAGACGAACCGATCCCGGGGATTCGGCTTCATCGAGATGAGCGATGACGGCGCCGAGCGGGCCATCTCGGAGATGGACGGCCAGGAGGTGGGCGGTCGCCCGCTGAGGGTCAACGAGGCCCAGGAGCGACGGGGCGGACCGCCCCGTGGTGGCCGCGGCCCCGGCCGCGGCTGAGGGCTTCGTCGGCGACAGCCGGCGCCATCGCTGATCGAGACCTGCCGGATCAGTGGCCGGCGCCGTCGCTCATCCGCGCAGACCGAGTACAGCCCCTCCGCGCGCACACGATCAGCCCGAATCCGTCTCTGCGCCCTCCCCTCGCCCGCCCTCGGAGCCGGGTCGGCGGAAGCCTCGCGCTCGGGCCGGCTGGAGGGTTCACCCCGATTCGCGCCAGCATCCCCCCGACCCGCGCGCGACCCGTGGGCCCGCGCGATCCCGCTTGACGTGCCGTGCGGCGATAGGCTATTTCCAACCCCCAAAAACGCTTCCCGGTCGGGCGCTTGGGAGCGCGAAGCCAGACCTGGACGGGCGGCTTCGGACGCGATTCATCGATTCCTCATCAGGGAGGGCCATGGGACATCGAGGGGCTCGAGGGT
>CAZQMY010000218.1:0-9826 GCA_964594405.1 uncultured Spirochaetaceae bacterium
GCGGACTACATCCCATCGGCCGGTGTCGAGTACACCTTCTTCTAGCGCGCTCTGGCGCTCCGCCATCCACGCCGGTCGGATCCGTCCTGCGCGCCTGGAAGCGGCCGCAGATGCGTTCTCGTCTGTGGCTGTTCCACCATGCGTCATGGAACCGGCGTTTCCATGACGCGCTTCGCGACTGCGTCATGCTCTTGACGCAGACGGGCAGCGGTGACTCGGCGCATGCGACGCCCGAGCGTGCGCGCATGGCTGCCAGTCTGCGCGAGCTCCAGGATGGACGAGCCCCGATGACGGAAACGGCCTCGGGGCACCGCGGCCTGCGCGTAGGCCGGAGTCGGCCCATGGCACCCCGCGTGCTGCGGGCAGCGGGGCGGTAACGGCCTCGAGGCCCAGGGCCGTCGCTGCCTGTTGCCGCGGTCGCGCAGGATCGTCCTGCGGCCATCGCATGCGGGGCTGGGAACGCGCCGCGACCGGAGGTCCTGACCAGGTGAGCCCGACCCATCACGACCGATAAGATGGATTATGTCAAATAGGATCGCGGTGGAGCGATGCGTCGACCGAGCTGCTGACGGAAATGCGCCCATTGGCAATTGGATGGGCGAAAACACTGGATTTTCTGGGCGTACAGCGGGGACGCGCCTTGCGCCCTCGGAAGCTTGGGCGCTACAAGGAGTTGCGTGAACTCGCCCACCGCAGCGCGCGACGGAGTGCCGCCCGGTCTGTTGGACCGCTTCCAGAAGCTCGGCCAGGCCCACGTCTTCCGGCATTGGGATGGCCTCGACGAGTCCGGCCGCGATCGCCTCATCCAGCAATGTGAGCGACTGGCCCCGGACCTCGAGGGCCTCCTCGAGGAGCAGAAGCGAGCGGTGGAGGCCCTGGGCGCGGGTGCCGCGGGGGGAATCGCCCCTTATCCGGCGATCGCGAGGCCGGAGGCTGGTGGCGATGCTGCGGCCTTCGATGCGGCGCGGTCGCGGGGACTGGCGCTGTTGCATGAAGGACGCGTCGGGGTCTTCGTGGTGGCTGGTGGGCAAGGCACCCGGCTCGGGCACGACGGGCCGAAGGGCAGCGTATCCATCGGCCCGGTCTCCGATCGCTCGCTCTTCGCGCTGCAGGCCCAGAAGATCCGAGGCCTCGCCCGCCGGCTCGGCCGCTCCGTCCCGTGGTACGTGATGACGAGCGAGAGCACCGATGCCGCGACCCGCGCGCTCTTCGAGACCGAGTCGTTCTTCGGCCTCGATCCGAAGGATGTCGTCATCTTCTCGCAATCGATGGTGCCTGCCGCCGACTTCGACGGCAGGCTCATCATGGCCGAGCGCGGGCGCATCTTCGAGAACCCGAACGGGCATGGCGGCGCCCTGCCCGCCCTGGTGGACTCGGGCGCGACCGCGGACATGCGCGCCCGCGGCATCGACCGGCTCTTCTACTACCAGGTCGACAATCCGCTGGTCGCCATGGCGGATCCGGTCTTCCTGGGCTTCCACGAGCTCGAAGGCGCCGAGGTCTCGTGCAAGGTGATCCGGAAGACCGACCCGGACGAGAAGGTCGGCGTCGTCGCCCTCGAGGGGGGAAAGGCCCGGATCGTCGAGTACACCGAGCTCCGGGATGCCGAGCGCCACGCTCGGGACGACTCGGGGCAGCTGGCCTTCTGGGCCGGCAGCATCGCCTGCCATGTCTTCAACGTCGACTTCGTCGAGCGCATCGCCGCGGCGGCCGATCGCGTGCTCCCCCTTCACGCGTCGCCGAAGCCGATCCGCTGTGTCGATTCGGAGGGGGCGGCGGTCGAGCCGAGCGAGCCCAACGGGTACAAGTTCGAACGGTTCGTGTTCGATGTGCTGCCGGCAGCCGGAAGAGTCTGTGTGCTGGAGGTGCAGGTGGCAGACGAGTTTGCGCCCGTGAAGAACGCACGGGGACGCGACTCGCTGGAGACGGCGCGAGCTGCGCTGGTCGCGCAGGCGCGATCGTGGCTCGAACGGGCGGGTGCCGATCTCTCCGCGGTCGCGGCGGTCGAGCTGGACTACTCGAAGATCGATTCTGCCGAAGAGGCGGCCGAAGCCGTACGCGCCCAAGGCATCGATGAACTCGTCGCAGCCGGCGAAAGTGTGCTGGTCACAGGAATGGGGTCATGAGTCCGACGAAGAAGAGCGCCAGGAAGGCCGCCGCGGCGAAGAAGACCGCCGCCAAGAAGGGCGCTGCGGCGAAGAAGACTGCCGCGGCCAAGAAGGCGGCCGCGGCGAAGAAGGCGGCGGCCGCCAAGAAGGCCGCCGCCGCCAAGAAGGCCGCGGCGAAGAAGGCGGCGGCCAAGAAGGCCGCTGCAGCGAAGAAGGCGGCGGCCGCCAAGAAGGCCGCTGCGGCGAAGAAGGCCGCCGCCGAGAAGAAGGCCGCTGCGGCGAAGAAGGCCGCCGCCGCCAAGAAGGCGGCCGCGGCCAAGAAGGCCGCCGCCGAGAAGAAGGTCGCCGCGGCCAAGAAGAAGGCGGAGGCGCTCGCGAAGAAGAAGGAGGCGGCCGCCAAGAAGAAGGCCGCGGCTGTGAAGAAGGCGGCAGAGCGGAAGGCGGCCGCAGAGAAGAAGGCCGCGGAGCGCAAGGCCGCCGCCGAGAAGAAGGCGGCCGAGCGGAAGGCCGCGGCGGCGAAGAAGGCCGAGGAGAAGCGGAAGAAGGAGGAGGAGAAGGCCCGCCTGGCCGCCGAACGCGAAGCCGCCGAGGAGGCCAAGCGCCTCGAGCGCGCCCGAGCGAAGGCGCCGCCGCCGCCCGGTCCGCCTCACCCGAAGCTCGGATACAAGTACGTCTGCTTCGCGTGCGAGGCCAAGTTCTACGACCTCGGAAAGCCCGAGCCGGTGTGTCCGAAGTGCGGAGCCGACCAGCGCGATCGACCGCTCACGTCGGCGGCTCAGCCCAAGCCGGTCAAGAAGCCGCCCGTTCGTCCGATGGCGCCGCTGTTGGACGATGACGACGATTCGGCGCCGGTCTCGGACGATTCGGACGACGTGTTTGCCGGCGCCGAGGAGGATCCGCTGGGCGAAGCGATGTTCGACGATGTCAGCGACATTGCTGACGAGGCCGACGACTCCGGCGACAAGAGCGCGCTCTGATCAGAGCGTGGTCAAGCGCTTGATGTGCAGCGACAGACCACCCGCGAGCACCGCGCGGTAGTCCAGCTCCTTCTGCACCTCGGCGAGCCGGGCCTCGCGGGTGGCGACCTCCTGGCTCGTGGCGCGCAGCGCGCTGCTGCTGCGCTGGATGCGCTCGAATTCGGCAATGCGCTCACCCACGTAGGCCGCCGAGCCATCGGCGCGCTGGCGTCCGTGCTGCTGGGTCGAGTAGCGGCGCTTGAACTCGTCGACCTCGTCGCGGTACGCGTCGCGAAGCGCTGTCAGGTCCGTCTCGCTGTAGGTCTTGTACGGCCGGGGACCTTGAGCGGCCTGCTCCGCCGTCCAGTTCCGGTGATAGTTGTAGCCTCCGGCCGAAGCCAGCAGGAGCAGGACCGTCATGGCCAGGGCCGCCTTGCCCTCTCGCCTTCGCATCTGCCGATTGGTCTTGCTCGCCATCACCGCCCCCCTTCCCCAAGGCGGCTAGTCCGCCCGCTTCTTCAACAGCGCAGCGACGGCTGCCTCGCCGGGCAGCCCCCCTTGCGCTCCGATCGCCGTCGTGGCCAGCGCGGCGACCGCATTGGCGATCTCGATGACCCGCCGGGCCGGATGGCCCGCCAGCAGCGCGTAGACGAAGCCCGCATGGAATGCGTCTCCACAGCCCGTCGTGTCGCGAACGGCGACCTCGAAGGCCGGCAGATGCATGTACCCCTCCGGCCCGCGAGCTCGCGCGCCCTCCGGCCCGCAGGTCACCACAGCCATCCTCGCGCCCCGGTCCAGGAGCGCGTCGAGGCACGCCCGGATCGGATCCCTGTCTCCCCACTCATCGGCAAACTCGCGCGAGACCACAGGGAAATCCGTCACCTTGAGCAGCGCGTCCACATCGGGCCAGAGATGGTCCGCGTCCAGGACGACAGGGACGCCGTGCCGCCGCGCGATCTCGGCCGCGGCGACGCTCGCTTCGGGCTCGCTCGCGTCGATCAGCAGAGCGCGTGCGCTGGCGATCAGTTGCGCGGGGAGCTGCGCGATGTCGAGGCGAAGCTCCGAGGCGCGATGCGCCAGCACCGTGCGCTCGCCGTCCTCGCCGCGAACCAGCACCGTAGCGGTGCGGCTGGCCACACCGGACCGCTGCTGCACGTGACCCAGGTCGATGCCCGCCTCGGAGAGCGGGGCCAGCGCGATTCTTCCGGCTTCGTCGTCACCCACCACGCCTACGTAGGCGCAGCCGAGTCCGAGCCGCGCGCATCCGAGCGCTGCGCTGGCCATCTGTCCGCCGGGAAGACTGCGGTGGTCTTCGAGCGCGAGCTTCTCGCCAGCCACCGGCCAGCGCCGCACGCGTCCAACGTGATCGAGGCTGATCTCGCCCAGGGCGAGCACGTCGGGCCTGCCCCGGGACGGGGGCCAGAGGGGCGCCTGCGATCGTGATGCGCTCGGGTCGCCGCTGGCCACCCTAATAGAGCACCCGGTAGGCGTTGAGGCTCCTCAGCACCCGCTTCACGTAGCTCCGCGTCTGGTCGTAGGGGATGGATTCGACCCACTCGTCATCCGGCTCACCGACCTCACGAAGCCAGCTGGACACGGCCTCGGGGCCGGCGTTGTAGCTGGCGATCGACGCAGACATCCGACCGTCGAACTGATCGCGCAGCTCGCCCAGGTAGTAGGAGCCGAGGTCGATGTTGGTCCGGGGGACGAAGAGATCCTCGGCGCGGAAGTCGTTCACCCCGGTATCCCGGGCGAGCCGTTCGCCGGTGGTCGTCATGATCTGCAGCAGCCCGCGCGCGCCCACCGGCGAGACCACCTTTGCGCGATAGCCGCTCTCCTCGCGCATGATCGAATACACCAGCGCGGGCTCCACGCTTCCGGGTCGCCGGGTCGCCGCGTCGACCATCTCCGAGTAGGCGCTGGGCCAGGCGAACCACCAGAGGTCCTCCTGTCGGGGCTCCGGCCCCCGCGCCAGTCGCTCGGAATAGGGGTCGACGACCACCCGCTGTGCCAGGTGATAGTCGCCCGCCTCTGTCGCGAGCTGTGCCAGCTCGAGGCGCTCGTCCAGGCCGCGCGCGCGACGGCGCAGCTGCGCCAGCTCGTCTTGTGCGGCCTCGCCGAGTCCCGCCTCCAGCAGGCTGCGCGGTCGCGCCAGCTCGCGCGGCGAGAGCGCGTGCCTGATCGCCGCCGTGTCCCCGCGCTCCGGGGGCAGCGGCGGCAGGGCCCTGGCGCGGTCGGCCGCACGCCATCCGTAGTAGGAAAAGGGGTACTCGTGAGCGATCGCCGTAAAGGCCACCTCGGCGCGTGGATCACCCAGCGCCTCGAGCGACCGCGCGCGCCAGTAGCGCGAGCGGAGCTGGCCGATCGGGTCGCGCTGCTTGCGCTCGATCAGTCGCTCGAAGTAGCCGAGGGCGTCCGCGTGGCGACCCTCCTGGAAGGCGCTCCACCCGAGGCGCCAGGTGGCTGCATCTGCCATCCCCCCGGCGCCGTTCGTCTTCATCACCTTCTCGTAGTGATTGCGAGCACGCGCGTCGAAGTCGCGCCCATCCAGCAGCAGCGCCGCGAGGAAGTGGCCCCGGGCACGGATGCTTCCCCTGCCCTTGCGAGCGATCTTCTCGAAAGCCTCGATGGCGCCCGGCACGTCGTCGGCGCGCGCCATCGATCGCGCTCGCCAGATCGGCACGTCGTCGGTCTGAGGGAGCGCGCTGAAGGCATCCACCGCCTCGTCGTAGCGGCGGAGACGGAAGAGCGTATGCGCCCGCTGGCGCTGCGATCGTCGCGCCTCCGAGCCGCGCAGGCCGAGCGCGATGGCCTTGTCGTAGGCGGCCAGGGCAGCCTCGTTCTGGCGCTCTCGGAAGAGCCGATCGCCTCGACGGCGCCAGTCGCTGGGCGTGCGCAGCTCGCGACCGAGGAAGGCCGAGAGGATGTCCAGACGATGGGCCGCGACCTTGGCCTCGTCCGTCTCGGGATGGGCGTACCAGATCAGGGTGTAGGTGGTCGCCGCCGCCTCGTCCTGGCCCGAGCGCTCTTCCATGGCGGCGATGGAGAGCAGGATGTCCGCCCTCTTCTCGCTCTCGCGGGTCTCACCGAGGGCGGCCTTCCAGGCGGCCAGCGCGCCGTCCCGATCCCCGCGCGCGAGCAATGCATCGGCCAGCACCCGGTAGAGGTCGGCCCGGACCCCGCGCTCCGGCGAGGCGGCGAGCGCGGCCCGCGCCACCTGGGCAGCGCGCTCGGGCTGGCCGTCGCGCATCAGCACGTTGGCCTGGAGGAGGGCCGCGTGGTCGGCGACGATGGGATGTCGGTGCGCCACCTCGCCCAGCAGCCAGATGGCGTGGGAGAGATCGCGCGCGTCGAGGGCTTCGAGGGCGGCGCGCAGGCTCGCGGCGGGATCGGGGAGCAGATGCAGGCTGCGCTCGCGCAGCACCTGGTCCGCCGCCGGACCCGACGCGGCCGATCGCATCTGCTCGAGGCGAAGCGGCAGCCCGTGCCTCCGCGAATCGTCCGACTGCGGCTCCGCGGAGGTCCGTGCCTCGCCCATCGGCGCGGCGAGCATCGTGAGCGCCAGGAGGATCACGCCCGGCGCCCGTGCGATCCGCTCGCCCGACCGATGGCGTCTTCGGCGGTCAGCGCCACGCTGGGCGCTCGGGGCGTGCTCGGCAGGAATCCTCATCGGCCTCTCAGTGTGCTCGATCGGGAGAGCCCGGGCAAAAACCGATCCACCCGGAGCCTATCTGGTAGTGTCCCCGAGCGGCCCGGGGGATACGTCCCCAGCGACCAGGATCGGGAGATGGCCGCAGCGATCTGAACGTTCCGAGGGGATCGGAGACTCTTGCGCTTCCACTTCGCTATCGCCGCTTGTCCGGATCACTTGAGGTTCGCGGCCCTTCTCCTGCTCCTGGCTGCCTTGGGATGTGCGGAGGGCGTGCAGGAGGCGGGGGAAAGTGCCCCGCCCGGCGAGGCGCCTGCATCCACCGCGGAGCCCATCGCTTCAGCGGCGGCCGACGAGCTCACGAGGCCGGTGCGCGGACTGTGGGTGCTCGCCGAGGGAGCCAGGCGCGTGCTCGACGATGCCCGCAGGGTGCCGCCCTTCATCGAGGATGCGCGGGCGCTCGGAGCCACCGACCTCTTCGTCCAGGTCTATCGCGGCGGGCGGGCCTGGTACACATCCGACCTGGCCGACGACGCGCCCTTCCGCGCGGCCCTGGAGGCCGGCGGCGAAGACGCGCTCGCGCTGCTGCTCGAGCGGGCGCACGCTGCCGGCATGCGCGTGCACGCCTGGGTGAACGTCCTCTCGCTGAGTCGGAACCGCTCGCCTCCCATCGTCCAGGCGCTCGGCCGGAGCGCGGTGCTGGTAGATCGCCGGGGGCGATCGATGCTGGACTATCCCGAGATGGAGATCCCGTCGCCGGATCGGGGCTGGTATCGGATGGGCACGCGAGGCATCTATCTCGACGCGAGTGCACCCGGGGTGCGCGAGCGGCTCGTCCAGACCTTCGAGGAGCTGCTCGTCCGCTATCCCACCGTCGACGGCCTGCATCTCGACTACATCCGACACCCGGGCGTGTTGCCCTTCGTGCCGGGATCGCGGTTCGGTGTCGGGCTCGAGTTCGGTTACGGGGCAGCCTCGATCGCACGCTTCCAGGCGGACACGGGTCTCGATGGCCCGTGGCGTGATCCGGGCAGCCCGGCCACCAGCGGCCTGATCAACGCCAATCGCTGGGACGCCTGGCGACGCGATCAGGTGACGGAGCTCGTGCGGGAGATCCATCGCGCGGGCAAGGCGCGCCTCCCGCGGCTGCTGATCAGCGCCGCCGTCAACAGCTACGTGGACCGGGCGTATCTGAGCCTGGCGCAGGACTGGAAGCGCTGGCTCGAGGAGGGGCTGATCGACGTCGCGGTCCCCATGATCTACACACGCGACGATCGCCTCTTCCGGTATCAGGTCGAGAGCTTCGTCGGCCTGCCCACGGGCGCGCGCATCTGGCCCGGCGTCGGCGTGTGGCTCTTCGCCCGCGAGCCCGCCCGGGCGAACGCGCAGCTCAAGGTGGTGCGCGCGTCGGGTGCGCCGGGGGTCGTGCTCTTCTCCTACGACAGCATCGCCGAGGCGCCGGCGCTGATGGCCGCGCTCTCGGTCGGGGCCGACGAGGCGAGCGGGGCGATCGCACCATGAGCGAGCGCCGGCCCGACGCCGAGGGGATTCCCGAGCTCGATGGCTTCGACTACGCCCTGCCCGACACCGCCATCGCCCAGGCGCCACTCCCGGAGCGCGACGCGGCGCGCCTGCTGCGCGTGGCGCGCGCCGGCGGTGCGCTGATCGAGCCCGATGTCGATCGCCGCGTCCTCGATCTGCCGGATCTCCTCGCACCGGGCGATCTGCTCGTCGTGAACACCACGAAGGTGGTGCCGGCCCGCCTGCGCGGCCGGAAGAGCAGCGGCGGGCGGGTCGAGGCCCTGCTCCTCGAGCACCTCCACGACCGCCCCGAGCCCCAGAGCTTCCGTGCGCTGGTCGGCAGCACCGGGCGGCTGCGTCGCGGTCTCGAGCTCTGCTTCGAGGCGGGCGGCGAGCGTCAGAACGCTGCGCTCGTCGAGCTCCTCGGCGGCGGCGAGGCAGTGCTCGTCTTCGAGGGCGAGCAATCGCCCTATCGTCTGGGTGAGGCGCCCCTTCCCCCGTACATCAAGCGCAGGGACGAGGGCGAGCGCAGTGAGGCCCAGCGGGCCTTCGACCTCGAGCGCTACCAGACCCTCTATGCCAGCGCGCCCGGGGCCGTCGCGGCACCGACCGCCGGCCTCCATCTCTCGGCCCGGGTGCTCGAAGCGCTCGAGCGTCGCGGCATCGAGCGCGCCGAGGTCGTGCTCCACGTCGGGCCCGGGACCTTTCGGCCGCTGCGCGCGGAGGACCTGGCCCGCGGCGAGCTCCACGCCGAGCGTTATGTGCTGCCCGGGGCCACGGCCGAGGCGATCGCCCGGACGCGCGCACGTCGCGGACGGGTGATCGCGATCGGTACGACCTCCACGCGCGTGCTGGAGAGCTGCGCGGATCAGGCTGCTGGCGGCGGCCTCGTTCGGCCGGGCAGCGGTCAGACGCGCATCTTCCTCAAGCCCGGCTCGCCGATCCGGGTGATCGACGGCCTGCTCACCAACTTCCACCTGCCTCGCTCGTCGCTGATGCTGCTCGTAGCGGCGCTGATCGGCCGCGAGCCGCTGCTGGCCGCCTATCGCCACGCGCTCGCCCGCGGCTATCGCTTCTACTCCTATGGCGACGCCATGCTGATCCTCTGATCGGCGCCGGCTTCCCTCGCCCATCACCGGAGGAAGAGTTGAACGCGCCTCCCCTCACACTCGAGGTCACTGCTCGCGATGGCCTGGCACGCGCCGGCCTGCTGCGCCTGCGGAGCGGTCCGGTGCAGACCCCGACCTTCATGTCTGTCGCCACCTACGGCGCCGTGCGCGGCATCTCGGCCGCAGAGCTGCACCAGATCGGCGCACAGATCCTGCTGTCGAATACCTACCATCTGCATGAACGGCCCGGTGAAGATGTGGTGCGCGAGCTGGGCGGTCTGCATGGATTCACCGGGTGGCGGGGGCCCTGGCTCACCGACAGCGGGGGCTTCCAGGTCACGAGCCTCGCGGATCGGATGAAGCTCGACGAGCAGGGCGTCGTCTTCACCTCCCCCCTGGACGGGCGGCGTCGACAGCTGACCCCCGAGTCTGTCATCGGCATTCAAGAGGCGCTCGGGAGCGACATCGCGATGGTGCTCGACG